>JBEEJU010000266.1:0-7785 GCA_041169045.1 Pseudomonadota bacterium | reverse complement strand
AATAATAAAGGATAAAGCTGTTTAACTTTAAATAAGTCTATTATTTTTATCGCTTTACGAATATCTTTGGCGCAAATATCATCTATACGCCATAACTCATGACTAGGATCAGATAGTGCTTGATAAACAGCAGAAAACTTTTCTAGCTCATCGAGTAATTGAATGACCTCATTCTCTCGTTCACCTAATTTTATTCCTTGAAATCTGTTCTTTATGGACTTAAATAACCCATCTTTTCTGATAAGTTTTTCTTTTGAATTAATATAAATGCGTAAAAATTCCGGTAATTTTTTGATACTGACAGTATCTGAAATTTTTTCCCATTGCTTTTGGATATGTTCTAAATCACTTTCTGATTTTATCAAAGAAAACAAATAGTTTTTTAACAGGTCTGTAGAAGTTAACTCAACTCCACGCGCATTTAAAGTTTCAAATACAGTATAAGCATTGATTTCATCTTCTACATTGATTTGAATAAATAATAATTGTCGCGCAACAGTTTCAGTTAAAAAGTCAGAAAAATCACGCCCTGTTTTTAAAAACTCTAACTCAGATAATTTAGTTAAAAAATAATTATAAGCTTGCCATAATAATTTATCAGAGTCATTTAGTGTTCTTGGATTAATCGGTTTTCTAAACTGTAATAAGTTAGACTGATAAAAGTTATCATTATTTTTATTCAAAACAAGTTTGCTTGAATAAAAGAGTGAACCAGGATTCTTACGCCCCAGAAAATCATTTCGTAATAATGATATTCTTTCTTCATTTTCATCTGCTTCAATGCCACTTTCTTGTAACAGCTTAATTCGAGCAATAACAGCAATAGCAATAATACTGAGAGTCACCAATCTTTGCTGACCGTCAATAATAAAAAACTCTTTTTCATTGCCTCCATCTTGCAAAACAATAGCTCCCATATAATGGTATTGATTGCTATTGGTTTGCAAATTGATTATGTCTTGCCATAAATCATCCCAATGCTCTTCTTCCCAAGAGTAATCACGTTGATATAAAGGCACACGATATATTTTTCCGTTGCCGATAATATCGCTAAAGTTAGCGGTATCTGTATCTAAAACATTTGTTTTAGCCATGTTTATTCTCGTTGGTTTTTTGGAAATTAATGGGTTTGAGTTAATAAATCAGGTCGTATATTTCCGCGAGTTTGTGTTCAGGAATGTGTTGCAATTCCTGCATGATTTTTTTATTAAGTAAGGATTCATAATTATTTTGAATTTGCGTGTCCAAGCCGCTTTAGTTGACAAATTTCGATTAAGACATCATAAATCGTTGGTTCAATACTCGGCTTAATTGTATCTATTTCATGTTTATAATGCGGGAATGTTGCAATCATGCTAATTCATTTAATTGGCTTTGATTTTGGCAAAACATTTCATACAAACCTGACCAAAGCATAAAATCTTCTGAATCCTCTACAACGCCTTGCGTGAATTTTTGGTAAAAATCTTCTGACCGCATGTTATATTTTTTTTCAAATGCTTTTAAATCCACAAATATTGAGATTGCTTTTTTGTAATTCAGAAATTTGGTAAAAAATAAAGCCTTGAGCAAAGATTTCTGCGTCTTGTATTTAATTAAGTATTTTTTTAAGACGTTGTTCTGTTTGCGGTTTTACGGCTAATTTAAAATTTAACATAACTTTATCCTTCTTACGAGTTTGTGTTCAGGAATGTGTGTAATTCCGGCATAATTTGTTGTTGTGATTGGGGTAGTCATGTTTTTACTCGTTTAAATTATGCGCTTTCTTTTAGAATATCTCATCATTGTGCATTTTGCTTTGTTTGTGTGATAACAGCAAATAAAGCCGCAAAACTGTCCAGTTTTTCCATCCGATTTAATTTAGGTATATACATTTTTGAAATAACGCCATCCAAATAAAGTGCATTGTCACATTTCAAATAATCTCGAAATAACAGTGCGAAATCATAAAGACTCACAGGTGCATTTGATATTGCGATTATAATATGATGGGTGGATGAAATACCAACACCGTTACGAATGACATTATTTGTCGAGTTTTTATTAAAAGACGGATGAATTTTTCGATTTATTAATAGCAAAGGCCCTGATTGTGTCGCAAAATGAATCGGCCACTTAATGGATGAAAACTGTGAAGACTCTAGGATGCTGGCTTTTTTATCACCCATTACAAAAATACCGTTGGGTTTAAGATAAAAATTGCCCATACCTTGATTCTGATTAAGCGGAATTAAAATCTGACTATTTTCTATATATAAACCAAGTGGCATATTGCCTATTTCATAAATCCCGGCATTAGTCGCCATTTCAAGTTGCTGGCCGGTTTTTTCCAGCCATTTTTGTAAGGCTTCTATTGAAATAAACGGTTTTCCAGTAGTAGGGCTTTTCCAAAATAAACGCAGTGTATCCTTCTTTAAATTAATATCGGCAATCGTAAACGATATTTTATGAAAGATAATATTTTTGTATTCGGCAGATTGCGCAGTATATTCAGCGATAAAAAATAAGAAAAATATGAAAATAATTGAAATTCCATTAGTCTGTTGAAATTTAAACATTTTTTAGTTAAAGCTTGATCTGAACTTACTCACAAAATCAAATTAATTAAAAATTGTAATTTGTTTTGATTGGCTTAATTTTTCATCCACCGTCATCAAAATTAAATCATATTCCCACGCCGTCGCCGCAATAAATCGGTCGGCGGGGTCTTGGTGCAAAACATCAAGCATTCTGCTTTTCATTGCAATAGCGTGTGACAATTGAATTTCTTTAACCTGACTTTGCTCAATCGCCTTAACAATCCATTCCTGCGCCGAAGGTTTTAAATTAATTCTGTTCTTTTCAGATAATATCAGCGTTTCCCAAACCGTTATTGGCGAAATAAAAAATTCATTCGCTGGATTTTCCAAAACTTTCCGCATTGGCTGATTCAACTTTTCAGGCTCTAACAAACTCCACAGCCAAATATGTGTATCCAATAAATATTTCATTGCGATAACACTTCCCATTCATTTTCATTCATCACAGGTGACATAATATCGCCGATAATTTTCCCTTCATTACGCATACAGCCCAGCCAAGATTTTTCAGCCGAAGTCGCCGTTTGATAACTTTTAATTAGTTCTTTTACAGCTTGTTCAATTAAAGCTTGTTCGGTTTTAATGCCGCTTAATTGAAAAGCCGTTTGCATTAAATTATCGTCTAAATGAATCGTTGCTTGCATAATCTATCTCCTTTTCAGCTTCAGATAAAAGAAAGGGCATGATTGCTCACACCCTTTCAAACGTCAATCAGAAATAAAACGCTTAAGTCTTAAATTCTGTTAAACGCACTACGACCTGCATAAACCGCTGCATCGCCCAACTCTTCTTCGATTTTCATCAAACGGTTGTATTTTGCCACACGGTCAGAACGGCTCAAAGAACCAGTTTTAATTTGACCTGTGCCGGTTGCCACGGCTAAATCCGCAATGGTCACGTCTTCCGTTTCGCCGGAACGATGCGACATCACCGCCGTGTAACCTGCGGCATGAGCCATGCTCACCGCTGCCAACGTTTCAGTTAAAGTACCGATTTGGTTTACTTTAATCAAAATAGAATTCGCAATGCCTTGGTCGATGCCTTCTTTCAGAATTTTTGGATTGGTCACGAACAAATCATCACCGACCAACTGGATTTTGCTGCCCAATTTTTCAGTTTGATCTTTCCAGCCAGCCCAATCGTTTTGGTCTAAACCGTCTTCAATCGAAATGATAGGATATTTTTCGACCCAAGCCGCTAAAAAGTCGTTCATTTCAATCGAGGTAAAACTGCGATTATTTTCGCCCGCTAAGACATAGTTTCCATCTTTATAATACTCAGAAGAAGCTGCATCCATACCTAAGAAAATGTCTTCACCTGCTTTGTAACCGGCTTTTTCAATCGCTTCTAAAATCACTTCAATCGCTTCTTCGTTAGAAGACAAATTCGGCGCAAAACCGCCTTCATCGCCGACTGTAGTTGCCAAGCCGCGTGCTTTTAAGACTTTTGCCAAATTGTGAAACACTTCCGCGCCGTAACGAATCGCTTCGCGGAAAGTGGGTGCGCCTACAGGTAAAATCATAAACTCTTGTAAATCAACGTTATTATCTGCATGTGAACCGCCATTAATAATATTCATCATCGGTACTGGCATGATAAATTTGCCAGATTTATTCAAGAATTGATACAACGGTTGACCCGCTTCTTTAGCCGCTGCATGAGCGACCGCTAATGAAACCGATAACAGAGCATTCGCGCCTAAACGACCTTTATTGTCTGTGCCGTCTAACGCGATCATGGCATGATCGATTACCGCTTGATCAGTGGCGTTCATTCCAACGACCAAATTTTTAATTTCGGTATTGACATTATTAATCGCATTTAAAACGCCTTTACCTAAATAGCGATTTTTATCACCATCACGCAATTCAATGGCTTCGCGCTCACCGGTTGATGCGCCAGACGGCACCATCGCGCTGCCGACAGCTCCTGATTCTAAGGTGACTTCTGTTTCGATAGTGGGATTACCGCGAGAATCTAAAATTTCGCGGGCTTTTACGTTGACGATGTTACTCATATTATTAAGTTTCTCCTAAGAAGTTAAATAAAAAATTAAATTTTAAAGTTAATACAAATTGGTTGATAAATTATTTTCTTTCATATATTGGTTAATAGTTAATGCTGTAGAAGGAATAATTTTGATCAGATTATCTGAACTCAAATTCCCAATCTCTTCAAATAAATCCGTATTATTATGAACAGCAATTAAAAAAGCAATTTTAGCTTCTTTTTTTTGTGCCGCTTGTTTTAATTTCGTCATTGCTTCTGCAATAGATTCCTGTAATCTTTGTACCCGAATTGGAACAGGTTTAGATAAATAGTTTTTCTTTAATAGCGCATCTATTCCTGAATTTCTCTGTACAATTACAATATCAAGCCCTGCTAATAATGCCAATGATTTCTCATCAGCATTTAAATAAGAACAACGTCCATTTTCCAGTAATGCTGATTGAGTTTTGACTAAATCTGTTAATCGTTGCTGTGCTAATTGAATAGCATTAGTTGAGGTATCAATTCCGATATATTTTCTATTATTTAATTTTGCCGCTACTAAGGTTGTACCACTACCACAAAATGGGTCAAGAACTATATCATTCTCATCCGTTGTTAATTGTAGGATTCTTTCTAACAATAATATCGGCTTTTGAGTAGGATAACCGGTACGCTCTTTGGCTTTTGGATTTAAAAAAGGAATTTCCCATACATCTGACAGTGGAACGCCTTTTTTATCGTCCGCAGTAATTATTTCACCAGCATTATTTTTGGCATAAATGACTTTTCCATCTTCATCTCGTACTCTTTTTTGCAATAATTGGTCAACATTCGTGGTTGCAGAATAATCGGTATAGGTTTTATTAAATTTGTAGTTTTTTGTTTTTGAAAAAAAGAAAATCGTTTGATGATTAGGCATTAAATTATTAGCCGAATTAGACCATCTTTTATAAATCCAAATAATTTCTGAGCGAAAATTATCTTTTCCAAAAACATCTTCGGCTACTAAACGAATAATATAATTGGCATTTTTATCACAGTGAATAAAAACGCTACCTGTTTCTTTGAGTATCCGTTTAATTTCAATTAATCTTAAATAAATAAATTCAGCATACTCTTTATGGCTTTTCCAGCTATCATCAAAGCTATAAATTAATTTTCTATTCGGCGAAGTCAAGCTATGTGTTTTATTGGTAAAAAAAGGCGGGTCAAGATAAACCAAATTAACTGAATTGTCGGCAATATTTTTCATTATGGTAAGACAATCACCACAATACAGATTATCATCTGTTTTGAAAATAGCGTTAAGCGGCGCGTTCATTGGCAATGGTTTCGAGAATAGATTTTAAATTGATTTGTGTTTTTTGAAAAACATAATCCCAAGCATGATCACCATAGTAATAATGTCCTCCAAATCCTTGATAAAGTGTTTCTAAGGTTTGTTGAATGCGGATAGCTTGCTGCCGATTGGGATAATAAAACATCACTCGAATTGGCAGATAGCCAGCAGCGGCAATGACTTTGATTCGAGTGTGTTCTTTAGTGATGTGATCTCCATCCGTAGTGGCATCTTTCCATTTAATTTCGAGTGCATCATTACCTACGAGACAATCAATTTCAAACGTTTTTGGGCGAACTCCCATTGTATTAGGAATTTTAATACTGCCAGAGTCAGGAAAAGTATATTTAAAACAGAGTTTTGTGGCTTCTTCTAAAAAAGACCTCGCATATTTGTACAAAAAACGACCTTTGTTTTGGTATAAATCAATTTGTTGCCCTTCCTGTGCCGAAATTCCTAACACACGATAAATTAAATAATGAGAAATATCATCAGCTTGCATTTCCACTGTTCTGGTTTCAATTGCCGTAAGCAATTTATTGGAATAGTCTAAAGCAAGTTTTTGTATTGACTGTTCAATTTTTGTATCCACAATTTTATTCATTAAGTTATATCACGTTGAGTATGAATTATCATCTAATACCAATTGATATAAATCATTATATGATTTTCCTAAAGTTTCGGCTGAAAACAATTGCAAATAACGCTCTCTGGCCGCTTTTCCCATTTGTTCAACTAATGAATCATGATCCAATAAATAATTAATCGCTTTTGCTAATTCAACCGGCGAATTAGGTTCAATAACTAATCCAGTTTCTTGATGTAGATTAATAAAAGAAGTGCCGGTACCTAATTCACAACAAATCATCGCTTTACCAAACATCGCGGCTTCTACTAATACCATTCCAAAAGCTTCTGAACGTAAATGAGAAGCTAATACAAATAAATAACAATATTTTAATAATAACTGTTTTTGTGAAGTAGAAATTTGTCCAGCAAAAATGACATTTTTTAATTGATAATCTTGTGCAATTTTTTTCAATTGGTGCGCTTCAAATCCAGAACCGGCAATGACAATTTTTGCTGAAATATTTTTTGCCGCAGCTAATAAAATATGTAATCCTTTATAGTAACGTAATACACCAAGAGTTAAAATGAAAGGTTGATTAATATCACCTATTAAATTTACTAAATATTCTATATCTTCAGTAATTGATAAATTGGCATAATCTTTAATTGCTAAAGGAATAATTTGTAATTGCTGGGGCTGAACCAACCGCTGTAAAACAGCACTGGTTTGTGCATAATTTTCTGAAGTTGCAACAATTCTTTTCATTGAACGTAATGTTTGCCGCATCAAGGGTTGATATAAATAACCCAAATAACGTTGCCTGACAATATCAGAATGATAAGTCATCACTGCCGGTTTATTTATTTTGACAAATTTATGTAAAATGTCGGCAAATGGCCAAGGAAAATGATAATGAATAATATCCGCTTGATTAACCAATTCCTGATAGATTTTTATTGCCTCAATTCCACCTAAATCACAAGAAGCAGGTGCTGCTACCGATCGACAACGAATCACCCTAGCTTCAGGAAAATCAATAAATTGTGGATTAGGTGTTTTGGATAAAGTAAATATTTTAGTTTCAATATTAAAAGATTTTGTTGCTAAACTAATTTGCCGGATAGCTTCTTGTAATCCACCAGGTGGGTCTGGATAATATGTTTTGTAAACCTGTAAAACTCGCATCATTATTTCAGGGCTAATTCATAACCTTGTTTTAATTTTTGTAAATGGTGTTCAGCAGAAAATTTCTGCGCTTGTATTAACCCTTGTTGAATTAATTTCTGACGTAATTCATTATCAGT
>JBEEJU010000265.1:0-4389 GCA_041169045.1 Pseudomonadota bacterium | reverse complement strand
TCTTGAATTTTAAAATGACTTTCTAAATGTCCGCTTAAAGCTATTCCATCAAATTGTCCAGCTTGAATAAAAGGCTGTAAATAAATACTGCTGGCTGTATTTAATTCAGGAATTGATAAATAAATATGTGCTTGTTTAATGTGTAACGGTTGAGTTTGAATAATTGCTTGAGCTTTAATCACTCCAATATTAGGATGTTGAAAGTGAGCAGAATTTAATTCTATGGTGGACTGTTTAGGATTCCAATAACCTTGAGTTTGTAATTCAATCGGTAAATGAGTAATTTCAATATATAACGGATCAATATATAAATGACCTTGTTGAATTTGCAAATTATTTTCCCATAACCAACGTTGATTAATTTGTTTAGCGATTAAATGTAGATTTAAGGCGAGATTTTCACTCGCTTTAGTTCCATCAGCGGTTTGCAATGACAATTGTTCAGTATCCAAATCGAGTTTTATTTTTTGTAATTGTTGTTTTTGTCCGTGTAATTGAGCTTGTAAACCAATTTGAGATGAAGTGAGTTTTAATTGTGGAAAAAATAATTGCTGTAAAATTTTTAAACTTAAACCTTGTGCCTTTAAATCTAATTGCCATTGTTGTTGTTGTTGTAATTGTGCTTGCATATTGATAATGCCATCCATCAGCCGCAATTTTTCAATATGAATTGCACTATGAGTGGGCGAAATTTGAAATGAGAATTGGAATCGAGGCGATTGAAATTGTTTAGAATGTAATTCACCTTCGCCACGTTGACAATTTAACGTATTTTTTGTCCAAGTAAAAAATGAACAACGAATTTTAACCAATTGTATATCATGAAAGGGTTGCGGTAAATTTAATTGCCCAATCGATAATTGTAAAATAGGGGTATGTTGCAATTGTAATAATTGAATTTGTAATTGTTGCAATCGCCAATTTTGCATATTTAATTGTTGACACGACAATTCAATCGTATCTAACGCATTGACATCGCTATTATAAAAATAACTTACGATAAATAGATACAGTTGAATTATCACAATAGGCTTTAATAACCGATTAAACATTATAATGCTAATAGTTGATGTTAATATTTTTGTCTTCTATTCTGCTTTTATACACTAAAAAGCGTTAAAATAGTGAATTTAATTTACACTATCATTCAGGATAATGGGTAATTATGAATGCTGAAAAATATATACAAGCTTATAATCATTTAATGCAACATCTTCACGACGTTTTAGGAGACAGTAACTATTCCACTACCGATGCTTTGGCAATTGCGAAAACCAAAACCAGTGAACTCAATAACTTAACTGCCGAAGAGGTGGATAAAATTTCACACTTTGTTAGTCGTGATGTGGATCACGCTGCGACCACTATCGAACATCATCATTCAGCTGGATTTTCAGACTGGTTAAAATTTGACATCGATCTGTTAGAAAATTTTGCCTTAGATGCGTTCATGAGTGTAGCTGATAAAACCCGTTTGGAATTAGCTTTACTTGAAGAAAAAGCGCGAAATTATCATCCTTATCACAGCGGCGATATTACGGGACCTGGAACTTTTCTGTGTCAAGAATGTAATAAAACCCTCGCTTTTAAATCTACCAGTCAACTTCCTCTGTGTCCCAATTGTAAAACGAACACTTTTATCCGCAGTTAAAAATTGAATGGGAGAAGGGAATGCGCAGAGTGATTTTTAATCAAAAAGGCGGCGTAGGTAAATCGACGATTACCTGTAATTTAGCGGCTATCAGTGCAGCTGAGGGTTTGAAAACCTTGGTTATCGATTTAGATATTCAGGGCAATAGTAGTCAATATTTGTTGGGCGATAAAATTGCCGATAGTCATAAAACGATTGCGTTATTTTTTAAAGACAGTTTAAGTTTAGGCTTATTCGGTAACGTTGCGGTCGGTTTGGACAGTTTAATTCAACCCACGCCGTTTGCGAATTTGTTTGTGATTGGCTCTCATCCTGAGTTAGAACCTTTACAAAGTCGCTTGGAATCGCGGCATAAAATTTTTAAATTGCGTGAAGGATTGGATAAATTACGCGGATTTGATGCGATTTACATCGATACCCCGCCGATCTTAAATTTTTACAGTCAATCCGCATTAATTGCAGCGAATAAGTGTTTGATTCCGTTTGATTGTGACGCTTTTGCTAAAGACGCTTTATTGTCGTTAATGCAGGCTTTAGCTGAAATCAAAGCCGATCATAATTCTCAACTAGAAATTGAGGGAATTGTGGTGAATCAATTTCAACGCCAAGCCAATTTACCCACGAAATTGGTTAATCAATTGTCGCAAGAGGGTTACAAAGTATTGAATAGTAAAATTTCGGCATCGGTTAAAGTGCGCGAATCCCATACGCATTCACGACCGTTGGTTTATTTCGCGCCTACTCATAAATTAACCGAAGAATTTAAAGCACTACACAGTGAAATTAATCAATCGTGAATCGTTTGTAAAAGTTTCATTATGACAAACGAAAATCATGGGATAAAATTTGAAATTCCATAGGCTTATTGCCTTAAGTGAAAATGATTTATTTGGATTTTACCCATCACAACTAGAGGAAAAATTATGTTACTAAAAGTCGGATCACGCGGTACTGAAGTCAAAATTGTCCAAACTTTATTAGGTTTAACTCCCGATGGCATTTATGGCGAAGGAACAGCGGCTATCGTTAAAGAATGGCAAGATATTAACGGCTTGACCGCCGACGGTATTGTCGGCAATGGAACTTGGGCAGCAATCTTAACCGAAATGACCACTCGTGACGAAGATGGTAATTTTGTTGATTTCGATGGCAATCCTTTAGAAATTGATTTCGCGGATGTGGACGATGTGGACGCACCGAGTGCTGCTGCGCCTGCGGTAGCAGTTCCAGGATTAAAATTGGATCGTTTACGCGGTAAAATTCCCCAAGAAGTCATCGCTCAAATTCCAGATTGTGCTGCGAAATTTCAAATCAATACCCCATTACGTTTAGCCCATTTTATCGCGCAATGTGGACATGAAAGTGCAGGTTTTAAAGCAAAACAAGAAAATTTAAACTATTCTGCTGATGGTTTAAATAAAATTTTTGGCAAATATTTCAAAACCGTGAATGCTGCCGCCTACGCTCGTCAACCAGAAAAAATTGCGTCGCGCGTATATGCAAGTCGTATGGGCAATGGTGATGAAGCTAGCCGTGAAGGTTATAAATATCGTGGACGTGGCTTTATTCAATTAACCGGAAAATCCAATTATTCAGAATTTAATAAAATCGTCAGCGAAGATATTTTAAGTAATCCTGATTTAGTCGCTAGTAAATATGCATTATTGTCTGCGGCTTGGTATTGGAATTCTCGTTCTTTGAATGCTTCAGCTGACAAAGGGGCTTCCGACGCAGTGGTGACTGAGATTACCAAAAAAGTCAACGGCGGTACGATTGGTTTAGCTGATCGGATTAAACATTTCAAAGAATATTATGCTTTATTAGCCTAAAAAACTGTCTTATCGCATCATCGACTGGTCAGGTTGGTCTCATAAGTCTAACCTGACTACTCCACAAAGTTCCGCTACCGGCTTATCTGCCACAAATTGAACTAACACTGCTATAGTTATTCAGTGTAAAACCCTTGAGTTTATAATCAACCTGAGTGTCTGTTTACTCAGCGTTATGTTCAATTTATTGTGAGAAATACTATGGATAATCCGGCTAAACCCGCTGCTGAAAAAACTAAACCGATCGAAGAAATTTCGACTAAAGCGGGTAAAAATTCTACCAAAGTCGTAAAAAAAGAAGAATCTGGCGTGGTTGATGCCTCTTGCACCCAAATTCGAGATTTATTTTTAAAAGAAGCGAAATCGATGACTCGTTATGCGATGTCTTCAGGCATGTCAGAAATCCCTGATTATGTTTACGCCAATATTGAAGCCTTTAGTGTTGAATATGAAGAGCGTGAACGTGAAAAACACCGCTTGAAAGGTGCTTACGTTTTTGATCAAAGCAAAGCTTTGGATATTGTTAAATTAGTCGAAGCACATGATTTACTTAGTAATGCCATTAAACCGGCAACTCCGCGTACAGTATTGTTACTTGATCCGGTTTTTGCCGACAGAAGTGCATTTTCTTGGTTAAGTCCAGTTCCTTTATTACGTCGATTAATGATTGTCGCCTTTTTATCATTAGCCGGATTTATTGGGATTGCTTTATCACCCTATGTATCCGAAACTGGCGGCAATATTTTTAATTCAAATGGCATTCCCTTATTAGTCAATTTAATGTTTTTTGTTTGTTCCGCAGCTTTAGGAGCTTGTTTTTCGGCATTATTTCAAGCCAATAGTTATATCGTTAGCGGCGTATTTGATCCAAAATTTGAACCTTCGTATTGGATACGATTATTAGTCGGC
>JBEEJU010000264.1:0-9153 GCA_041169045.1 Pseudomonadota bacterium | reverse complement strand
TTTTTGAAGAAACCGGTGATATTTTGTATTATCCCCTTAGAAGTGAGAAAGAAATAGGGAAATTACAATCAAACTTTGGCATTTATTATTACGAAAATAACAATGAAGCTGTTTACTTCTCAGGTGAGTGTATTGAAAATGGCAATCCATTAGATAGTAAATTTGCTAATCCAACACATATTAGAAAAGTAAAGGTTTATCAAGGAAAATTAATATTTAAGGCGTTAATTAATATGCTAAATGTAGATTTTGTTAAATATAAAGAATATACTGTATTGCCGTTTCAGATTAAATATTTAAGAGAATGGAAAGCATATATTTCAGAAATTGATAAACAATAAATTAAAAAAATATTATCATCTTTTTTTGTACTCTGCTTGCCTAAAAACACCATCAGCGGTTTAGATAGAATTTTTCATAATTAACTTAAATATATTTCAGTATTCATTATGCCCTACGGTAAATTCAGCAGTTATGAAGAAGTCGCAACCCGATTTCAAATTAGGCTAATAGATACCTCTTTTATTCAAGAAAATAAACTAAAAGTTTCCAAGCCATTACTTCAGTTTATTGAGGATAATTTGCGTTCAAAGCGTAGTTATGTGAGTGAAAATGCGATTTGTGAAAGTATTATTTCACCTATCCTAAATATTGTTTGCAAACAAAATGACATTTCATTATGGTCGCATGTTCGTTTTAATATAAACGAGGAAGACGGATTAGTCGGTATTCCTGATTTTTTAATTGCGCCTGTTTCTGAATTAGGCATCACATTTTCGCATCCCGTTATTTGTGTTGCCGAAGCGAAAAAAGAGAATTTTAACGAAGGCTGGGCGCAAGCTTTAGCCGAAATGATTGCCGCACAACGTTTTAATCAAACACCTAAACAAGATATTTATGGCATTGTCACCACTGGATTGTTTTGGCAATTTGGCAAATTAAACCAAAATCATTTTACTCAAGAAGTGATTGCTTATTCGGCAGTTGAAAATTTACAACGTTTATTGAATGTTTTAAATTGGCTAATTTTGGAAGCAAAAAAAAGCATTTCTATTGAAGCGATTGTAAAATAAATCTCTTTTATGAAATACTATAAAGGCAAATATATGAAAAATTCTGACTCATTTATTAACTATTTATTTTTGATTGAATTGTGAAAATTGCGATTGTTAAACTCTCTGCTATGGGTGATATTATTCATGCGATGGCAGCACTACAATTTATTAAAAATCACCCTCAGGATATTCAAATTGATTGGGTGATTGAAAAACAATTTTCGCCCATCATTACGCATCATCCCGATATTCATCAAATCATTCCCTTAGAATTAAAACGAATTAAATCTCAACCTCAATTATTTTATTCCACTGTTAAACAATTACGATTATTAAAACAACATAATTATGATTTAGTGATTGATGCGCAAGGTTTAATTAAATCGGCATTAACCGCTCGTTTAATTGGAAAATCTATATTAGGATTTGACAAATTTTCGATTCGAGAAAAACTGGCTAGTTATTTTTATCAGCATCATTTTAATTATCCATATGATGCAAATGCAATTGTTCGTCATATAGCTATTTTAACTCAACCTTTAGGGATTAGCGTTAATGAATCGCAAATTTTAAATAAGCAGCCTTATTTATTTTTTCAATCAACGAAAATAGTTGAGGAATTATTAGCCCTTTATCCATTAAAATTAATTTTTGTCATTGGTTCTAGTTGGTCAGCTAAAAATTATCCCCCTGAACAATTTATTGCCATTGCTGAACAATTAAAAATGCACGCTTTAGTAATTTGGGGAAATGCTTTTGAAAAACAAATCGCTGAAAAAATGGCTGAACAATCTTCATGGATTCGAGTATTACCTCAATTGGATTTAAATCAACTTAAACAATTAATTGCAAATGCCGATTTAGTGATTGGAAATGATACCGGTCCTACCCATATGGCTTGGGCATTAAATAAAGCATCAATTACTTTATTTGGAGCTACGCCGATTCGCATGAGTTATCAAACAGCTATCAATCGAGTTTTAAAATCACCTTCGATAGTGAATTCCTATCGATTAAATCGTCAAGATAATTCAATTAAAGAAATTCCAGTCTATGAAATTGTAAAATTAGCTAAGGAATTATTGCAAATTATTCGTTAATGTGAAACTTTACAATAATGAATGGCTATAATTAATAAAATAGCGGGTATTCCTAAAATGGCTGTGTAAATGAAAAATAACGGATAACCCAAAATATCGACCATTAATCCGGAAAAGCCACCCATAATATTTGCTGGTAAAACCATTAATGAACTGAATAACGCATATTGCGTCGCAGTATATGCTTGATGAGTTAAACTTGATAAATAGGCAATAAAAGCTGAACTGGCAATTCCCCCACCTAAATTATCTGCGCTCACCACAATTGCTAAATGGGCTAAAGTGGGTTTATTAATCGCTAATGCCGCAAATAATAAATTGGTTAACGAAACCAATATTGATCCTAATAATAAAGGTCGCATAATTCCATAACGAGCGACCAAAATTCCACCAATACTAGCTCCAAAAATCGTCATAAAAAATCCAAAAATTTTACTGACTTCAGCAATATCTTTTTTATTAAAACCTAAATCTAAATAAAAAGGATTAGCCATTACACCAATCGTAATATCACTCATTTTATATAACGCAATTAAAGCTAAAATAATCCACGCATTATAGCCATGACGTTGAAAAAACTCAGCCAATGGACTAACGACTGCATCAATAAAAACTTTTAATAATCGATTGATATGATTTGTTGAAAACAGATTAAAACGATTTTCTAATTGTTGCTCTAGTTTTTGAGTACGTTGATCAATAATGATTAACGGTTCTTGAATAAATAAAGTGGTTAACATGCCAATAATCGTTAAGCCAGACATAATTAAATAAGTTTGTACCCATCCAGTTAATTCAGCTAAATAAAATGAACCTGCTCCAGCGACTAATAATCCTAATCGATAACCAAATACATATGTTGCTGCCATTGCGCCTTGATACTCAGCTATCGCGGCTTCAATTCGATAAGCATCAATTACAATATCTTGCGTTGCGGCAAAAAAAGCAACCATAATTGCGGCAATTGCAATTGCCTGTAATTGCATATTATTTCCATAATAAGCCATACCAATTAATCCACAGCCAATACCTAATTGTGCAACTAACATCCAGCTTCGCCTACGACCAAAAATCGTTGTTAAATAAGGCAATTTTAAGCGATCAATAATCGGTGCCCAAATTGCTTTAATCGAATAAGTAATACCAATCCAACTAAAAAAACCAATTAAACTATGACTAGTTCCTGCGTCACTAAGCCACGCGGATAAGGTTGAAAAAACTAATAAATAAGGTAATCCCGCAGAAAACCCTAAAAAAATCATCGCCAATACTCGTGGCTGTGCATAAATCGTGCAAGCAGATATCCAAGATGAATTACTCATAGTTAATTTACGTTAAAAAATGATAACAGCTATTGTAAAATGTATTGAAATTTGTCAGTAAAAAACCCGGGAAATTTCGCTCATTTCCCAGGTCTTTATACTTAAAAGATTATTTAATGATTGAATCAAATAAATAAAATTCAATTAACCATTAATTAAATAATGTACAAAAATACTGGCAGCATAACCAGCAGCAATCGCAGGAGTCCATTTTAAATGACTAAAGAAAGTATATTTATGATTAGAACGTCCCATTAATGCAACGCCAGCCGCTGATCCAACCGATAACATTGAACCACCTACTCCAGCAGTTAAAGTGACTAATAACCATTGATATAAATTCATGTCTAATTTCATATTTAATACAGCAAACATTACCGGAATATTATCAACTACCGCAGATAATAAACCGACTAAAATATTCGCAGTAGTATGACCTAAACCGGTGTACATGGTTCCAGATAATAATTCTAAATAACCGATATAACCTAAGCCACCAACGGCAAATACAACACCAAAGAAAAACAATAAAGTATCCCATTCAGCATTATGTACTTGTTTGAAAATATCAAACTTTTCTTGACCTTCAACATGATAAACCGTTTTTAAGGCGTAAGCATACATCATTAAAATACCTAAACCGGTCATCATGCCCATAAAAGGTGGTAAATGTAAAAATTGTTTAAAGCTAACTGCTAAACAAATGGTAACAAAAAATAATCCACAAACTTCCCACGCGCCTTTTTTCATTTGTACCGCTTCTTCATTCGTTACAGCGGGTTGTTCATCAGGAATTGCTAAATACATAAAAGCCGCAGGTACCGCATAATTAACCATTGAAGGAATAAATAATTTGAAAAAATCAAAAAACTCGGCATAACCCGCTTGCCAAACCATTAAAGTGGTAATATCGCCAAAAGGACAAAAAGCACCACCAGCATTAGCGGCAATGACTAAATTAACGAAACCAATCGAAATAAATTTTTCATTATCTTTGCCCACTGCTAATACCACTGCGCCAACTAATAATGCAGCAGTTAAATTGTCAGCAACTGCTGATAAGAAAAACGTGATAATTCCCGTAATAATAAATAATTTGCGATAGCCAAATTGTTTACGCACTAACCATGAGCGTAATGCTTCAAATACATTTAATTCAGACATGCTATTAATATAAGTCATAGCGACTAATAAAAATAACATTAACGCGCCATATTCTTTTAAATTGTATTCAAAAGCTTCGTGTAAATCTTCGGTGCTTACGCCGGCTGAAGCTGCAAGTACGGCAACATGCGCCCAAATAATACCTGCGACTAAAATCACCGGTTTGGATTTACGCATATGGGTGAATTCTTCGGTCATCACGAAGCCATATGCCACTAAAAATAACAGTACGCAATAAATCCCACGTTCTGTTCCGGTTAATCCCAAATTCCCAAATTTATCTTCACCAGAACCTGCCCAAGACAATTCAGGCAATATCCAAAAACTGGCTAATAATACCAATAATCGTAACAACATAACCCCCTATCGTTTTTATCAATCGTTAAAATTTTTGATCATCTAAAAATATTAAAATGTCATTGTAGATGGTAACACTATGCAATCAGTTTTGTCATTTAATCAGCGACACGTTATGATTAGCGGTTATCTTTGACTGCTGTTGACCAGCAACAATCGTGATTTTATGTATCAATATCAATCTAAAGACCAAACTTTAATAGAAGAGCGCGTGAGTCAATTTCGCGGACAAACTGAGCGTTTCCTCAACGGCGAACTCGATACCGATGCTTTTCGAGCCTTACGACTGATGAATGGTTTGTATATTCAAACCCACGCGCCTATGCTGCGAGTAGCGATTCCTTACGGTACTTTATCCTCCGCGCAGTTGCGTAAATTAGCCGCCATCGCCCGCGATTATGACAAAGGATATGCGCATTTCAGTACACGGCAGAATATCCAATTTAACTGGCCAAAATTGGAGCAAGTTCCGGACATTTTGGCTGAATTAGCGACGGTGCAAATGCACGCGATTCAAACCAGCGGTAACTGTATTCGTAACACGACTACGGATGCGTTAGCGGGAGTTGCGGTTGATGAGTTAGAAGACCCGCGTCCGTATTGCGAAATTATCCGGCAGTGGTCAACCTTACATCCGGAATTTGCTTATCTGCCGCGTAAATTTAAAATTGCCGTCAGTGCTGCACAACAAGATCGCGCGGCGACTCAATTTCATGATATTGGGGTGCATTTAATTCGTCATACAAATGGCGAATTGGGTTACCGAATTTTACTCGGAGGGGGGTTAGGACGTACTCCGATGATTGGGAAAATCATTAATGAATTTGTTGCAGAAACCGATTTATTATCTTATTTAGAAGCGATTGTGCGGATTTATAATTTATATGGTCGTCGAGATAATAAATATAAAGCGCGAATTAAAATTTTAGTGCATGAATTAGGCATAGAAAATTTCCGTCAACAAGTGGAAAATGAATGGCAAGCAATTCGTGCTGAATTAGCTTTAATGCCAGAAACAATTTCTGCAATGAAACGCCATTTTCAACCGCCAAATTACGCAACGGATGCTGAAAATGATTTGTCTTTTGCTAAAGCTATTGCACAAAATGAACAATTTGCAAAATGGGTACAATGGAATACGCAAAATCATAAAATAAAAGGCTATCGTGCGGTATTTATTTCCTTAAAAGCACCGAATTCTCCGCCTGGGGATATTACGCATCAAGGTTTGGAATTAATTGCTGAATTAGCCGAACACTATAGTTTTGCCGAAGCGCGTAGCACTCATAGACAAAATTTAGTATTAGCCGATGTTAAACAAGCTGATTTATATCCATTATGGCAAAAATTAACAGAATTTAATTTTGCGACACCCAATATAGGCACGGCTACGGATATTATTTGTTGTCCGGGATTAGATTTTTGTTCTTTAGCGAATGCAGGCTCAATTGGGATTGTGCGCGAATTAAATCAAGTATTAAATGATTGGGATTATTTACATGATTTAGGCGATATTAAAATTAATATTTCCGGCTGTATGAATGGCTGTGCGCATCAAAGTGTAGGACATATTGGCATTTTAGGCGTAGATAAAAAAGGCGTAGAATGGTATCAAATTACTTTAGGGGGAAATTCGGAAAATGAAGCCGCAATTGGTGAACGATTAGGTCCCTCTGTCGCCAAAAATCAAATTGTAAAAGCAATTACCGATATTTTGGAAATTTATTTACAATATCGCTTAATTGATGAACCTTTTTTAGCCACCGTCAAACGTTTAGGATTAACCCCATTTAAAGAGAAAGTTTATGCACATTATTAAAGATGGAGAATTAATCCATAATACTTGGGAATATATTGCTGATCATCATCCCTTAATTGCAGGTAATATTACGATTTCTTTGCAGCGATGGCAAAATTATCAAGCAGATTGTTTGCAACATCAAGGACAATTAGGCATTCGATTACAATCTACTGATCATTGTAATTCATTAAGCAATGAGTTAGCGAAATTCAGTTTAATTGAATTGGAATTTCCGCGTTTTGCCGATGGACGTTTATTTAGTTTAGCTAAATTATTACGCAGTCGTTATGCTTATGCAGGAGAAATTCGTGCAATTGGTCATTATTTAACGGATCAAGTGTTTTATTTATCTCAAGTTGGGGTAAATAGTTTTGCCTTTGATACTCTAAAGCAAGCAGAATTGGCACTCACTGCTTTACAAGATTTTTCTGTCAGTTATCAATCAAATGATTGATTGACTATTCTGATTTTTATTTGTGCTGAATATGAAAGTATTTGTCAATGCCATTTATTTATCTTGGAACGATACCCGCGCTCGTTATAAAAAAAGCGTTTTAGGTCCATTATGGATGACTTTAGGAAATTTAATTGGCATTGTCGGATTAGGATGGGTTTGGGGACATTTATTGCATGAACAATTAGCGAGTTTTATTCCTTCGCTTACTATAGGGATGGTTATTTGGCAATTTATTTCTGGAACTTTAAATGAAGCACCAACTACTTTTATCCGACAGGCTATTATTATTCGTAATGTAGTGATGCCAGTAAGTTTTTTTGTGATTCGCGCATTTTCCCGTCAACTCATTAATTTGGCACATAATTTATTAATCATATTAGGGGTAATGATTTATTTTGGATTACCCTTTAATGCTAATACTTTATGGGTTATTCCCGGGCTAATATTAGTCATTTTGAATTTGTTTTGGATTACTTGGGTATTAGGATTTATTGGCGCGAGATTTCGAGATATTGAATATACTATTCAAGCTTTATTGCCTTTGTTGTTTTTTATTAGTCCAGTGATTTTTCGGATTGATCGATTACCTATTGATATTAAAATTATCAATTACAATCCATTTGCGCATTTTATTGAAATTGTCCGCCAACCTTTATTAGGAACATCGGTTAATTTTATCCATTATCAATGGTTATTGATACTACTATTATTTGGCGTTTTAACCGGTATTCTTATTCAAAAACTTTATCGTCGTTATTTAGCTTTTTGGGTATAATTCAATTATGGCAGAATTACTGTTTGATCGAGTCACTTTAAGCTATCCCATTTATCATACTCGAAGCATGTCATTGCGAAATCAATTTGTTCGAATAGCCACTGGCGGTATTATTGAAAAAGAGGCTGGACATACCACAATGGTTACGGCATTAAATCAAGTCAGTTTTCAATTGAAAGATGGCGATGCGGTTGGTTTAATTGGACATAATGGCGCAGGTAAAAGCAGTTTATTACGCACTATGGCAGGCATTTATCAACCCGAAAAAGGGAGAATTATTCGACAAGGAAAAATCGCAACGGTATTTGAAATTGGTGCTGGGTTAGAACCCGAATTATCCGGTTATGAAAATATTTTTAATTTAGGAATGATGTTAGGTTTATCTTATCAACAAACTCGTGAATTAATTCCTGATATTGAAACCTTTACTGAATTAGGTGATTTTTTACAATTACCCGTGCGTACTTATTCTTCAGGAATGACTATGCGCTTAATGTTTGCGGTGGCGACCGCAATTACGCCCGAAATTTTATTAATTGATGAAATGTTTGCTACGGGTGATGCTTCATTTCAGGAAAAAAGTCGGTTGCGAATTCAAAAATTAATTTCGGCGGCAAAAATTTTTGTTTTAGCCAGTCATGATCCCGAATTAATTAAAAAATATTGTAATCGAATTTTTCATTTAGAGCATGGTTATTTAACTGAAATTCCATGTTAAGCATTAAAATTATTTAAACTACCATTAGAACAGAGTTTTTTAATTTATTATCTATTATTGTTTAAATAATTCAATATTTACAGGTAGCCTTAAATTAGAAGCACGATGATTTATTATTTTTTTATTATTTATTCATTTTGTATTTTATGAAAATTGCAATTGACGGTTTTAATTTGGGATTTAGCCAAGGGACAGGCATTGCCACATATGCTAGGGAATTAACTAAATTATTAACCGCAGATCAACATGAAGTCTATACTTGTTATGGTTTAAATGGCATTGGTAATCATTCCGAATTAATTTGGTCAAGATTTATTCAAAATTTAATGTTACATGGCGAATCCAGTCGGCATGATATTAAAAAATGGATATGGTATAGCGGAGTTTATTTATTCAAACATTTA
>JBEEJU010000263.1:0-2776 GCA_041169045.1 Pseudomonadota bacterium | reverse complement strand
AAATCGAAAATACTTTGCTGATTTTGTTAGATTTTACCCGTATTTTATTGATTGATGAGGTTAAAAAGCTTGGTAATTTAATGCCTAATCAAAACAATACTGAAATTGATGATTAATAAACAATATTCATAAGGTGATAAATAAAAATGAGTAAGCGTATTTTGATTGTAGATGATTCTTCAATGATGCGAAAAATGCTCACCAAAGTATTAAGCGGGCGTGGAGGACATACCATTGTCGGTGAAGCAAAAAATGGTGCTGAAGCTTTGGAGCTTTATAAAGTGTTAAAGCCTGATTTGATTACTATGGATATTACGATGGAGGGCATGGACGGATTAAGTGCTGCTAAAGCTATTTTAGATTATGACAGCGAGGCGCATATTTTGTTTTTATCGAATTTAGATCGCGATAAATACAGTGGCAATATCGAGAGCATTGGCGCGATTGGTTTTGTAAACAAGCATAAATCTCAAGATATTATCGACCTTATCAATGCCGACGACTAGGACATCGCAATGATTGATTTATCTTTACTTGAAGACTTTACTTCGGGTGCAGGTGAAAGCTTAGATGAGATGGAAAATGCTCTACTTGAGCTTGAGACTGATCCTCATAATACCGAACTGCTTCATACGATTTTTCGTGCAATGCACACGATTAAAGGTGCTGCGCAGTTTGTGGGTTTGGAGAAGGTTTCTGCATTGAGTCATGTATTTGAAGATTTGCTTGATTTATTGCGCAATGGTAAAAAGCAAGTCAATCCAGAAATCATCGATTTATTGATTCAAGCTAAAGATAGAATTGGCTTATTAACCAACGATTTAGAGCGTACTCAAACTGAAGAAACTGATGTGGACGATTTAATCGTCCAAATCAGAGTACATTTAAATTCAGATCAACCTGCTTCTGTGGTTGCGGTTGCAGATAGTCATGTTGAAGTTGCAGATAATTCCCAAGAAGAAGATTTATCGACGTTTTTATCCGATGAAGAAATGAGTGCATTTCTTGGGGATAATGATTTAGGAGAAGAATTATTAGAATTTATTGATGAGAATGAAGTAGCGGAAGATACAGTAGCTGATTTTCTTGCACAATCACAGACCAGTTTTAATGTTGAAACCATAGTTCAAAATGATCATGACGAGGTGGCTGATTTTCTATCGAGAATAGAGATTAAAAACCAATTAGATAGTGATCAAAAAACAGGTACGGAATTAGCGATTGAATCTTTTTTAACTGAAGGTTTGACTGCGACTTCAAGTCCGTCATTGCCAGACAATACACCGCCCTCAATACATCACGAAAATGAAGAGTTTATATTACCTGATGAAGAATATGATCAGGAATTGTTTGGTATTTTTATTGATCAGTTAAAAGATAAAGTTGGATTGTTTGAGCAAACCGTTGTTCAACAATTTAAACAATCAACTAATCATATAGAACTGTTAAATAATGCGGTTAAAATTTTAGACAGTTTAAAATTTTCCGCCAATTATATGGCATATGAAAGTTTGACGCATTTTTATGGCAATTGGATAAAGGCAATTAATGAAACTCAAAAAGAATTAATTTCAGGTCATCAAGTTTCATATGACTTTATACAGCAATATTTAAATCGACTTTATGGTTTTTTTCCTCAATTAAATCCACATTATATCGATAACGTTGATGAAAAATCTCAACCTATTGAAAAACCAGTTGAAAAGAAATTAACTAACAATCCAACTGCTTCTAAGCGAATAATAGAATCAGTTTCTGAGGTGAAAATGGTTGAAAAACCTATTCCTCAGCCTGAAGTGACTAAACCAAATAATTCAACTAAAACTCATTTAGAAACTTCATTAGAAAAATTAGTCACAATTAATGAAGATAATCATCAGTTAGCATTTATTGAGGAAATTGTTAAACAGCCAGTTCCGGTAACACCTCAAGCAAAAACAGTCACTCCGGTGCTGCGCTCAAGTGCTGTTGTACATAATCTTGATCAAAATGCCGAATGGACTGATGGAGAAGAGGATTTATTTAAACGTTTAAGTAGTGCTTTAGATTTTTCAATTGAACAATCCATTATTTCAGAACCAATTAATGAAATTTTTGGCGCGATATTAGCAACTACAAAAGAAGAGCAAAAATATAAATCTCAAAAAGAAGTTAGTCCGAAACTCGAAGTTAAAACTTTAGCGCAGGCTAATAATGAACCTACACCTAAACCATTTACCGTTGTTGCACCTAAATCAGAATCGTTAGCCAGTCCAGCAAAAACCGTTTCTGAAATTAAATCTGTTCCTGCTTCTACAGCCAAATCGGTAGCTCCCGTTTCTGTGCCAGATTCCGTATCTCAAGACGCACCAAAAATAGAGCCAGTGGCTAAAAAAGCTAAATCTGAAGCTGCAAATTCAGAGAAAATTTTTAAAAAGAGCATTCGTGTTGATGCAGATAAGATTGATTCATTGATGAACCAAGTGGGAGAATTGATTGTTGATCGAGCTTATTTTTTTCAGTTAGCTAATGAAATCAAAGATTTACAAAGTTATTTAAAAGAAATTACTGGATTAGCTCAAAAAGATTTAAAACCTGTACGTACGTTTGCTTATCGTTTTAGTGAAGCAATTATTTCTTTAGGTCGAACTTCAAATGAATTGCAAGAAGGCGTGATGAAAATTCGGATGTTGCCGATTGCGCAAATTTTCAATCGTTATCCGCGTTTAGTTCATGATGTAGCGCATACTAACGGTAAAAAGGTTCAATTGGAAATTAGAGGGGAAGAAACTGAACT
>JBEEJU010000262.1:0-19488 GCA_041169045.1 Pseudomonadota bacterium | reverse complement strand
GCATTAACTCAACCGAATTATGTTGCTTATGCCAAAGATGTATTATTAGATTTATATGCAGCGGATGCAGAATATTCTGCGGATGCTTTAGAAGATGTTTATCGCAGTTTAGAAGAAGTCGGTAATCATGTTTTACATAATAAAATTACCGATGAAGATGCGGCGAATATTTTAACTGAAATTGCTCATGAAGAAGATTTAAATGGGAGAATTCGACGGAATGTGATGGATACTCGTCGCGCCGTTTCTTTTTTAATGCGTAGTAAATTTTTAAATAAAACGCAATTAGAGGATTCGCAACAAATTTTACGCGATATTGAATCATTAAATGGACATACGGCTTTTTTATTCGATAAAATTAATTTCTTAATGGATGCGACGGTTGGTTTTATTAATATTAATCAAAATAAAGTAGTTAAAAAATTAACCGTATTAAGTATTGTTTTTATGCCCTTAAATGTTTTAACTGGAATTGGTGGCATGTCAGAATTTTCGATGATGGCTCAAGGAATTCCTTGGCAAATGGCATATGCAGCTTTTGCATTTGGATTAATTGTGATTGCTTGGCTTACTTATATATTGTTACGCTTTTTTGAAAAGCGTAAATAAATTTTCTAAGCCTTATTTTCCACAACATTCTTCTGTTTTTTACCTTGATTAGCTGATTAAGAATCGAAAAATTTAGAGTACAATAATTACTAATCTATTTTTTATTCCTAGGGTGGGGTTATGCAAATTATTCAAGAGGCTTTGACGTTTGATGATGTTTTATTGATACCGGCGTATTCGTCGGTATTACCGCGTGAAGTCAGTCTGCAAACGCAATTAACTCGTGGCATTCCTTTGAATATTCCTTTAATTTCAGCCGCGATGGATACGGTGACTGAAGCTCGTTTAGCGATTGCCATCGCTCAGGAAGGTGGAGTTGGCATCATCCATAAAAATATGACCATCGCGCAGCAAGCTCGTGAAGTTGAAATGGTCAAAAAATACGAAAGTGGTGTGATTAAAGACCCGATTACCGTATCGCCAACGGTTACAGTGCGTGAAGTGATTGATTTAATTCATGAAAAAAAGGTTTCGGGTGTTCCTGTAGTCAACGGTGATGAATTAGTCGGCATTGTGACCAGTCGTGATTTGCGATTTGAAACTCGTTTAGATGAACTCATCACTCAAGTGATGACTCCTAAACATCGTTTAGTGACCGTGAGTGAATCGGCTTCTCCCAAAGAAATCATTGCGTTATTACATCAATATCGCATTGAAAAAATTTTGGTGGTGAATGCAGAATTTCATTTACGCGGCTTGATTACGGTCAAAGATATTCAAAAAGCCAAAGATTATCCACAAGCTTGTAAGGATTCTCAAGAACGCTTACGAGTGGGAGCTGCGGTAGGAACCGGAGTTGATACGGATGATCGAGTTGCTGCATTAGTTAATGCCGGTGTGGACGTGATTGTGGTTGATACTGCGCACGGACATTCTCAAGGGGTGTTAGATCGGATTCGTTGGGTCAAAAATCATTATCCTCAAGTTCAAGTGATTGGTGGGAATATCGCCACTGCTGAAGCGGCTTTGGCTTTGGTAGAAGCGGGAGCAGATGGCGTTAAAGTGGGCATTGGACCCGGATCGATTTGTACCACGCGGATTGTTGCAGGAGTTGGTGTGCCACAAATTACCGCGATTAGTAATGTCGCTACTGCGCTCAAAAATACGGGGGTTCCGGTGATTGCTGACGGAGGTATTCGTTATTCAGGCGATGTGGCTAAAGCCTTAGCCGCCGGAGCTAATACGGTGATGTTAGGGGGAATGTTTGCCGGTACTGAGGAAGCACCGGGGGAAGTGGAGTTATTTCAAGGACGATCTTATAAAGCTTATCGCGGAATGGGATCATTGGGAGCGATGGCGCAACAACAAGGTTCTAGTGATCGATATTTTCAACAAGATACGGATAATGTTGAAAAATTAGTCCCCGAAGGGATTGAAGGACGTGTCCCTTATAAAGGTAGTTTATATGCAGTAATTCATCAATTATTAGGTGGAATTCGTGCCAGTATGGGCTATACCGGCAGTCCAACCATCGCTGCTTTACATGAAAAAGCCCAGTTTGTTCGAGTCACCGGGGCTGGAATGCGAGAAAGTCATGTACATGACGTGATGATTACTAAAGAACCACCGAATTATCGAATGGATTAATTTTTGATTAAAAATCTAAAAACTAAAACAGAATTACTCAAATATTTTTTTAATGATAATGAATTCTAAAATTCCGATTGGAATCAGTAGTTGTTTATTAGGCGAAGCGGTGCGTTTTGATGGCGGACACAAACGCGATGCTTATATTGTCGGGACTTTAAGCCAATATTTTGAATTTCGCGCTTTTTGTCCTGAAATGGCGATTGGTTTGGGCGTTCCACGTGCGAGTATTCGTTTAGCTAAAACCGAAAAGGGCATTCGTTGTATTGGCGTAAAAAATCCCGAATTAGATGTTACTGAAGCGTTAATCAATTATGCCAATCAATTAGCTACACAAATTCATTTATTGTGTGGATTTATTGTTAAAAAAGATTCGCCAAGTTGCGGATTATATAAAGTTAAAGTATATGATTCATTATCAGCAACTCCACGTCGAGAAGGACAAGGTATTTTTGCCGCGCAATTACAAAAATTATATCCCTATTTACCGATTGAAGAAGAAGGACGTTTAGGTGATAGTCGATTACGCGAAAATTTTATTCAACGGATTTATGTTTTTTATCGGTGGCAACAATTAATCAATAGCGGTTTAACAATTGCAAAATTAATGCAATTTCATGCGCAACATAAATTAATGATTATGAGTCATGGAGATTATCAACCCTTAGGACGATTATTAGCGACTTTAAATCAAGATAATTTGATTCAAATTGCGACGGATTATATAGTGCAATTAATGAGTTTATTATCTAAAATAGCCACTCGTGGACAACATCTTAATGTGTTACAACATATTCAAGGTTATTTAAAAAAACAATTATCCACTGATGAGAAAAAAGAATTAAGCGACATGTTTAATGCTTATCATATAGGAGAGATTCCTTTAATTGTGCCATTAACTTTATTAAAACATCATTTTCGTCATTATCCCGATCCGTATATTCAACATTCTTATTATTTTCAACCTTATCCGCAAAGTTTAGGATTAACCAATCAATTGTAAATAATTAATCGAAAATTATCGGGTATTGTTAAATCCTCCCTTTAATAAAGGGGGAGGATTGCAAAATAGGCATATCTGAAAACTTATGTATTTTTACTTAAATAATTTATGAATGAATTAGAAGGCGTTATTAAATATCAATTACGTCATCGGCAAATTTCTATTCCGAATTTCCTTTCATTTGCTGAATTAACTATTTGGCGACATCTTTTTAAACAATTAGATTTAATTGGACAAACCCCAGAACGTTATCAAGGTTATGGATTTGGAAATATCAGTCAACGGATTGATTTTAATGAAAAATCGTTTGTGATTAGCGGTACACAAACCGGTCATTTAGCGACTTTGCAAGCACAAGATTATTGTATTGTGACGGACGCTAATCCTTTAGAAAATTGGCTTGAATCTGAAGGAGAATGTCAGCCGTCTTCGGAAGCCTTAACTCATGCCAGCGTTTATGCGCATCATCCACAAATTCAAGCGGTGATTCATGTTCATAGTCCAACGATTTGGCAACACACGTTGAAATTGTCTTTACCTTATACCTCGGCTGAAGTGGCATATGGTACGCCAGAGATGGCAGCAGCGGTGGCGAAATTGCTGGATGGGCAACAATCACAAGGGGTATTTTCGATGTTGGGACATCAAGATGGTGTTATTGCATTCGGAAAATCACTAGCAGAAGCAGCGCATTTATTGATTGAACAATGGGCGTTAGCCCAATTATGCGCTGCTAAAAATTAATTTGTTACATTTTATTCGTCGTCTTTTTCATGCAAACTTAAACTGTCATTTCCTAAATTGCCACCGCGTGATAATTTAATGCGTAATCGTAATTCATTAGCGGAATCGGCATTGCGTAAAGCTTCATCTAAAGAAATTTTACCGGCGTTATATAAATCGAATAAGGCTTGATCAAAAGTTTGCATTCCCAATTCTTTGGATTTTGCCATAATCGGTTTAATACCAATCGCATCGCCTTTAGCAATCATTTCAGCAATTAAAGGCGTATTTAATAAAATTTCAATCGCGGCACAACGCCCGCCATCTACAGTTTTAATTAAGCGTTGCGAAATAATGCCGCGTAAATTTCCTGATAAATCCACCATTAATTTTTGTTGCGTTTCGGTAGAGAAAAAACCCAATACCCGATCAATAGCCTGATTCGCATTATTCGCATGTAAAGTCGCCATCGCCAAATGTCCGGTTTGGGCAAATTCCAAAGCAAAATTCATAATTTCTGCATCACGAATTTCGCCTAATAAAATCACATCAGGAGCTTGACGCAAAGTGTTGTGTAAAGCCGCGCCCCAACTTCGAGTATCAACTCCGACTTCACGTTGAGTAACCACACAATTTTTATGTGGATGGACATATTCAATCGGGTCTTCTAAAGTGATGATGTGTCCGTAACTGTTGGCATTACGATGATCAATTAATGCCGCCATCGTGGTGGATTTTCCTGAACCAGTACCTCCAACCATAATAATGATGCCATTTTTCGCCGAAATGACTTCTTTTAAAATCGGCGGTAAACCGAGTTTATCGAAATTCGGCACTTCTGCTTGAATCACCCGCATTACCAAAGCTTGACAACCTTGTTGTACTAAAGCATTGACACGAAAACGTCCGATGCCGGGCGGGGCAATCGCAAAATTACATTCCTGAGTTTCCTCAAATTCTTTCAACTGCTTATCATTCATAATGCACTGCGTCAGTGCTTTGGAATCACTAGGAGTCAAAGGGACTTTAGTCATCGGAGTCATTTTGCCCTTAGCTTTCATCGCTGGCGGAAATCCGGCGGTGATAAATAAATCCGATCCGCCTTGTTGTAACATCAATTTCATCAATTTGATCATAAACGACATTGCTTCGCTTCTTTCCATTTCCTGATTCCTCGTTTGTAATTCGCAGTTAAATTAAAACCATTAAAATTTGAATTATATCAGTTTTATCCTCTTCTCTATATCCACAAAATGGTTTTGAAAATCAGCGAATAAAGTAATAACTGTTACAATAAAATTTTGATTATTGAAAAATTCAATTTATGCACGCATCTATTAAAGCAGTCGCGCTGATTTCAGGTGGCTTAGATTCAATGTTGGCAGCAAAAACCATTATGCAGCAAGGGATTCATGTCGAAGGCATTAATTTTTTTACCGGTTTTTGTGTCGAAGGACATACTCATGCGATTCGTAAACGGGAATCGGATAAACCTAAACGTAATAATGCGTTATGGGTTGCAGAACAATTGGGAATTCAATTGCATTTTATTGATGTAATTGAAGAATATAAACCGATTTTAATTCAGCCTAAACATGGTTATGGCGCGAATTTAAATCCGTGTTTAGATTGTAAAATTTTTATGGTAAGCAAAGCCAAACAATGGATGTTAGCTAATGATTTTGATTTTATGATTACCGGTGAAGTAATTGGACAACGACCGATGTCGCAACGTAAAGCCACTATGCCAATTGTTGCTGCTGAATCCGGTGCAGATGATTTATTAGTTCGACCTTTATGTGCGCAAAATTTACCACCGACTTTACCCGAACGTAAGGGTTGGATTAAACGCGAATTATTGCATAATTTCAGTGGACGTTCGCGTAAACCTCAAATTGAATTAGCCCATCAATTTGGCTTCAATGAATTTTCACAACCGGCGGGTGGCTGTTGTTTTTTAACCGATGCGCAATATAGTCAAAAATTAAAAGATTTGTGGCAAAATCGCGGACATAAAGAGTATGAATTAGATGATATTATGTTATTAAAAGTCGGCAGACATTTGCGTCCTAATGTGCGATTTAAAATTATTATTGCGCGTGAAGAAGGTGAAACGCAATTTTTAAATGGCTATAAAAAACAATTTATTCATTTATATAATCGAGATCATCAAGGACCTTTAGCTTTAATTGATGGACAACCGGATGCAGAAGATTTACAAATTGCCGCGCGTTTAGTGGCGCGTTATGGTCAAGGTAGAAATTTAGATCAAGTAGAAATTATGTTACATTTTCCTAATCAACCGAGTCAATCATTAAGCGTAAACCCTTTTATAGCGGATCACATTCCACAGGAATGGTTTATATGAATTATTATTCCTTAAATGTGCGGCGATTATTATGTCCATTACCGGTTATTCGTACGCAAAATAAAATTGCAGAATTAGTTAATGGTGATCAATTAGAAATTATTGGTACTGATCCAGGAATGTTACAAGATATTCCAACTTGGTGCCGAATTCATAAACATCATTTATTATCAACTGAAACCGTAAATGGTGAATATAAAATTGTGATAGAAGTAATTAAAGCTAAAAAAATCTAATTAATAGATTTTAATTGGTATTTACTGCCTGATGAGTTTATGATGTCAATCATTATTGAGTGAATCACGGTTTAGAATGGGTTTAATTTTTGAAAAATTAAACTTAAATTATTTTTTTCGTTATTGGGAGAACAAATCATGTCACAAGTATCTTTATCAGGCAGTAATAACATTGATGCTTTATTAAATACTTATAAATGGGGTAGCGTGAATGCGGCGGTGGTTAATATCACTTATAGTTTTCCCGATCAAAATTCAATTTGGGATAATTCAATTTATGATCAGCAATATCGAGAACCTGAAGGATTAACCCCCTTAAATGCCGAGCAACAAAGCTATGTTAGACAAGCGTTAGCGACTTGGGCGGCGGTTGCAAATATTACTTTTACTGAAGTTCCGGATAATGAAAATAGTGCTGGCACAATTCGGATTGCTTTTAGTCCGGTGGTGGAAATTCCTGATAAAGATGGCACAGTTGCAGCCGCTTGGGCGTACGGACCTGATGATGCGAATCCTTTGGCTTTAGAAGGCGATATTTGGTTAAGTGAAAAAACGATTTTTAGTGCTGATACCTTAAATTATGATAGGGAAACCGTTATTCATGAATTAGGTCACGCTTTAGGATTAAAACATCCATTTTATAAAGATGGTGAGAATAAAATCACTTTACCCACTGATCAAGATAATACTCAATTAACGATTATGTCTTATACGGAATATGAAAATGTAGGGGATGAATATGCGTCTAGTCCAATGTTATATGATATTGCAGCAATTCAATATTTATATGGCAAAAATATGAATAATGAAATCGGCGATAACGTGTATGAATTTTCCACTTCAACAGCCGAATTAAAAACGATATGGGATGCAGGCGGGGAAGATACGTTTGATTTATCTAATCAAACGGTTTCGGAAACGATTAATTTAAATCCTGGCAGTTTTAGCTCAATTGGAGTTTATCAAGATTCGCAAGATAATGTATTAAAATCGGCAAAAAATAATATTGGCATTGCATATGGAGTGACGATTGAAAAAGTAATTAGCGGTTCTGGAAATGACATTATTACCGGAAATAGCGCGGATAATACTTTAAGTGGTGGATCAGGAAATGATCAAATTTATGGTGGCGAAGGTGATGACTTTTTAGATTTTGAAATGTCAGCACGCGGTGGACGCGATACTTTATATGGCGGCACCGGAAATGATGATTATGTAATTGACTCATTATTAGATGTGATTAAAGAATTACCGAATCAAGGAACCGATATGATTTGGTCAACTATGACTTATTCTTTATCGGCTATTGCCAATGTAGAAAATTTAAGTTTATTTGGCATGGGAAAAATTAATGCAACGGGAAATAGTTTAAGTAATTATTTACTGGGTAATAAAAATGATAATACTTTAAACGGATTAACTGGAAATGATTGGTTACAAGGTGATGCTGGAAAAGATAAATTAATCGGCAGCGATGGAAATGATACCTTAAATGGTGGATTGGGAAGTGATACTTTAAGTGGCGGTTATGGATTGGATATTTTTCAATTATTAGATATACCAAATAGTTTAAATATCGATACCATTAGCGATTTTTCAGCGATTAATGACACTATTGATTTAGCCAAAAGTGTGTTTCAATCTTTTGCTAATTATGGACAAATTTCGAGTAATTATTTTCGTTCAGGATGGGGGTTAAAAAATGCAATGGACGGAGATGATTATTTAGTTTATAACACGGCAAATGGAGCTTTATATTATGATGCAGGTGGAAATAATTTAGGGAGTGCTTCAGCTATTCAAATCGCTACTTTAACGAATCATCCTAGTTTAACTTATCAAGATTTTTTGATAATTTAAATCCAATTAATTAATTCCTTTATTGACGGAATACAGAAATTATTATTTGTATTCCGTAATTAATAAATAATTAATCGAAAATGATCGGGTATTGTTAAATCCCCCTGACCCCCTTTAAAAAAGGGGGAACTTCCTTTTTTGCTAAAGGAGGATTGGAGAGAATTTCAAAATAGGAATATCTAATAATTGATGTATTTTTACTTATTTCATTTCATCTCAATTAATTAACCAACAATTTCTCGCGCTTTAATAAACGCATTTCTGAAATCCAAATATAAAGGTTTTTCAGTAGTTAATAGAGAAGCAAGCATTTCGTGTTGTAATTGATATTTAATATTACCTACCGCTAAAGCACCTACGCCTAACGCATCTACCGCATTCACCGCATGAATTAACGGTTTGCCATTATCTTTGACTTTAATTCCTTCAATCCCTTGTGGCGGAACTGCATTCACATCGCCAGCAACTTTTAATTGCAAGGCGTGTTTTAAGACTTCTGCATTTAGCACTTGAATTCCAGCTTTGGCGGTACAGAAAATGATGTCGGCATCGGCAATTAATTGCGCTTTACCCGCGTCGAAACTCGCCACCGCCGCTTTTAATTGACAACCAAAACTGCGGTTATATTTTTTAGCGGCATCGTTGGCAATTTCAATCGATAAATGATCGACTAAAGTGGTGTCTGCGCCAGCTAATGAAGCAATCACTCCAGTGGCAATTCCCACAGGTCCTGTACCGCCAAAAACCAAAGCTTTACAATTTTTTAAGGCTAATTGATGTTGTTGTTTTAAGACTTTTTCTACACAAGCGACTAAAGCGGCGGCAGTAGTAAACGCGCCACTGGGGTCGGCAAAAACCGAAATTTCAAACGGTGGCACCATCGCTTGTTGACAAATTCTAAGCATATCCATCGCTAATCCCATGTCTCGTCCGCCAATAAATAAGGCAGTTTTTTTAATGCCTGCGGGACTACGCGAAAAAATAGCATCTTGTGTCAGGGCGTAAACATTGTCTAATTTTACATTCGCATATGGCATCAATACCTCAAAGCCGGCATCCAACGCCATATTGATGTCAAAAGGGCTATTATTCGGCGTCGGGTCAAACAGGTGCAGAATACTTCTTTTCACGGCGGATATTTCCTATTTAGGTTAAACGATTAGAGAGTAAGCTTAAAAAAATTATACCGATTGATTTAATGGCTCAAATATTCACGGGCGATTTTAAACGCATGTTCAAAATGCAAATAAACCGGTTTTTCAGTGTCAATCATTTGTTTTAATAATCGATTTTGGGTTTGATATTTCACTTGGCCAATCGCTAAAGCACCAATCCCCACCGCTCCGCTTTTGGAATAGGTGATCGGGCTTCCTTTGGCAAAAGGGTCAACACCCGCGACACCAGCGGGCGGAACGGCGTTGACATCAGCAGCTACTTGTAATTGTCCAGCTTCAGCAATCAATTTGGCACTTAATAATTCGATTCCGGCAGCTCCGGTGGCAAATACTACATCAGCAGTTTGTAAATAAGTGGCTTTTTGCGCATCCACGCCGGCTAAAATACTGATTTCACCTTCGCCAAATTCTTCACTACATAATTGCGCACAATGTTGTGCTTTTTCCAATTGTCTTCCAACGATTCTAACTTGCGCACCGGCTTGTGCAGCAATAACCGCTGCCGCTTGACCTACCGGTCCAGTTCCGCCTAAAGCAACAATATTTTTACCTGCTAAAGTGGTGTTAAATTTTTCAATTAATTCTTTTTCTACACAAGCGACCAAGCCCGCAGCAGTGGTAAAAGCTCCGCTAGGGTCGGCAAACACCGAAACCTCAAAAGGTGGTACCATTGCATGACGCGCCGCCTTTAACATATCGATGGCTTGTTTGGTATCGCGTCCGCCGATAAAGATACCCGTACGTCTTAACCCTTTGGCACTGCGCGAAAAAATCGCATCTTGTATCAAGCCTTGAACTTCACTCGCTTCAACATTGGTATAGGGAATGGCGGAAATCCATCCCGCATCTAATGCCATGTTGACATCAAAAGGACTTAGGTTTTTCGCGGTTGTCAGCATATGTAAAATAAAAGGTTTTTCCATGGTGTTTCCTCAGTCAATCAAACTTTAAAGTATAAAATAAATCCTCACCTGATAACAGATTTATACGAATTGTATTTTTAAAAGTAAAAAAATCTGTGTATGATTTTTGAATCTATTTTTTAATCAATTAGAGAAAACGATTATGCACACAATAACCTTGATTAAAGGCGATGGAATTGGTCCTGAAATTATGGACGTAGCGGTAAAAGTGATTGATGCCAGTGGTGTTAATATTCAATGGGAAACCGTAGAAGCCGGTTTAGCTGCGTTGGAAAAATATCAAACTTTGATTCCTGATAGCACTTTAGCTTCCATTGAAAAAAATCGGATTGTGTTTAAGGGACCTTTAACTACCCCTATTGGTAAAGGTTTTCGCAGTATTAATGTGGCTTTACGTCAACAATACGATTTATATGCAAATGTCCGCCCTACGAAAACTTTAGCAGGTACACAAAGTCGATTTAACGATGTTGATATTGTGGTGGTTCGGGAAAATACCGAAGGTTTATATGCAGGATTGGAACATTACGTTACGCCGGATAAAAATATTGCCGAAAGTATTGCGGTAGTGACTCGTAAAGGTTGCGAGCGAATTATTGAATATGCGTTTGAATATGCGCGGCAGAATGGACGCAAAAAAGTCACGATTTGTCACAAAGCTAATATTTTAAAATATACTTCAGGCATGTTTTTAGAAATTGGTCAACAAATTGCCAAACGTTATCCAGATATTATTTGTGAAGAACGGATTGTTGACGCGACTTGTATGTTACTCGTGATGAATCCGGAACGTTTTGATGTGATTGTCACTACGAATATGTTTGGCGATATTGTGTCTGATTTAACCTCAGGTTTAGTAGGGGGATTAGGACTGATTCCCGGGGCGAATATCGGCGCGAATGCCGCATTATTTGAGGCAGTTCATGGCAGTGCGCCGGATATTGCCGGTCAAAATAAAGCCAATCCAACCGCTGTGATTATGGCAGGCGTGATGATGTTACACCATTTAGGCGAACATACTGCCGCGCAACGGATTCAAACCGCTGTGGAAAAAGTGATTGCCGAAGGTCAATGTGTGACTGCGGATTTAAATCCGGTTCATCATTGTGGCACTGCGGAAATGGGTGCGGCAATTATTAACGCTTTGTAAGTGAGTTTAGCGGACATTTTTTGATTCACTGCCGGTTGAAAAATGTCCCAAATTTGTCGCCACTGAGGGTAAATTTCCAGCAATTTTCCAAGAAACTGCTAATCTTAGCTGCAATTAGTCGCCTGATTTAAGAGAGTAAAACCTTGGAAGAAGACATCATCACTGACTTAAGTGTATTGCAAAATCATTTGGATAAAATGCTCGCAACGATTGAGCAGAAATACGCATTATTTAATCAATTTCAACAATTTCAATTAAAATTATTCAGTTTTAATCATTTGCCGGAAATGATTGAATATATTTTTGCACAAGTCAAAATTTTTTTAGGAATTGAAATCATTACTTTGACTTTAATTGATGAGGAAGTCAAGATTGCCGGTTATTTAAATGACAGTCATTATGATTATAAACAACATTCCCAATTATTATTATTGCATCAACTTAATTTATTAGATCATCCTTTACCGCAATCTTTATATATTGGGCGATATGATAAAATTAAACAAGCGGTATTTTTTCCAGATATACAAAAAGAGCCTTCAACGGTAATGATTATGCCGTTAATTCGTCATCAATATTGTTTAGGAATTTTAAGTATAGGCAGTGATAAAGCGGAATTATTGAATCTTAATAAACAATCTTTGCTTGAGCCTTTAGGCTTTTCAATTGCAGTCGCTTTAGAAAATCAATTTAATTTTGAAATGGCTAGACAATTAAAACGCTTAGAGGCTTTAGTTTATGTCAATAATCGCCGCTTTTTAGAACAAAGATTAACTGAAATGCTAGAGCGTGGTCAACGATATTATTATGGCATTACTTGTTTAATTTGTGATGTGGACTTTGTTAATCCGGCTACAGAAAATGAGGCAATGAATTTAGAAATGCATATTTTAAAAACGGTGGCTGAAATCTTAAAACATCAATTGCGAATTGAGGATGTTATCAGTTATTATGAGGGTAAACGTTTTGCCATATTATTGTCTAATATTCCTGAAACTATGGTGGTTAATATTGGTAAAAGATTAAAAACAGCAGTGGAAGATCAAGTCATTCAATTTGAGAGTGATATTGTTCCCTTAACGTTGATGATTAGTCATGCGAGTTATCAAACAGTTATGCAGCCAACCCTAACTCATCAAGCGATTGCTTTAGAATTAATTAAATCGGCTGATGCGAATTTATATGCAGCTAAACAAAATAAGCCACGCACTAAAAAAAGAATTTCGGCGTAAATAAGATAGCTGATTTTTTAAACTCACTTTATTCTCAAAATTTGTGCAACGATTGCGTTATTTTTTACCCAATTCTCAAGCGACAACTTTAGCTATTACCTTAATTGTTGGTTTTAGTTTAATTTACGCTCTCAGCCATTTATTAATGCCGGTATTTGCTTCGATCATTATTGCTTATTTATTAAATAATTTGGTTGAAAAAGCGAAATGTTATCAAATGTCCCATTTAATTGCAGTTTATGTTGTATTTTGCAGTTTTGTTGCAGTATTAGGTTTTGCTTTATTTATTTTGATGCCGATTGTTTCAGATCAAGCGGTGGAGTTTATTCAGCATATTCCAGAAATGATTAAGAGTGCGCAGATAAAAATTGTGCATTTACCGGAAAAATATCCGCAAATTATTACCGAAACTCGAGTAAAATTATTAATGCAATCTATTCAAGAAGAGTTAGTCAATTATAGTCAAAAATTGATTTCTGGAAGTGCAGCATCAGTGGTTAGTTTAGTATCGGCAATGATTTATTTATTTTTAGTGCCATTGATGGTTTTCTTTTTTCTAAAAGATAAAAAATTAATTTTACAATGGTGTTTAAAATTTGTGCCTAAAGATCAGAAATTAATTCGCTCGGTTTGGCACGAAGTAGATATTCAATTAGGGAATTATATTCGTGGTAAATTAATTGAAGTTTTCTTATTATGGTTTGTAAGTTATATTACTTATTACGCGCTAGATTTAAATTATGCTTTATTATTAGCAGTCTTAATGGGATTATCTGTGATTATTCCCTATGTAGGGGCAACTTTAGTCACTTTTCCAGTGCTGGGAGTCGCATATGTTCAATGGGGATTAACCCATGATCATTTTATGTACATTTTAATTGCTTATTCGATTATTCAAGCAATAGATGGCGTTGTTTTAGTGCCTTTATTATTTTCTGAGGCAGTTAATTTACATCCGGTAGCGATCATTGTAGCGATTTTATTTTTTGGCGGTTTATGGGGATTTTGGGGGGTATTTTTTGCCATTCCATTAGCCACCGTAGTCAAAGCGGTATTAACTATTTGGCCTAGAAATCCTTATTTAATTGTCAATTAATTGACAATAGTAGTTACGTTTATTATTTTTTATTCGACGATTTTACTTTCAGCTTTTTTCACTGAAACTTATATGAATCAATCTATTACTGAAATCAATTCTATTTTTAATTTACGGCAGGCGGTTATACAAGCATTCAATTTTGAAACACAAAATGAATGTTATCAAAAGATCATTGCGCATTCCGAATCTATTGTAGAAGATTATTTAAAATATGCGATTTTTTTACGCGAATCAGAACCTCAACTTTCTTTAGATATTTTACAATTAGCTGAAAATAAATGGGGAAATAATGCATGGATAGAAGACAATCGCGCTAGAGCTTGTATTATTTTAAATCGAATTTTTGAGGCTGCGAATTGTTGGGAAAAAGCATATGCGATTGCTACAGAAAATGATAAAACATTTTTCTTAGAACAATTAAATCGTCCATACGAAAAAATCGCTAAATTAATTGCTGAAGAAATTGTTGAATTAAAAAAAATGCGACAATGGAAACCTTTAATTGAAATCCTAAAGACTTATTTAATTACTCAGCCGCACCATTTATATCTTTATTTGGAATTATGTATTGCTTATCATCAACAGCAAAATGATGTTCAAGCCTTATCTTATTTAAAACAAGCACAAAAAAATCAATTAAATAGTGCTTGGATACACGATAATTATGCTCGTATTTATTTAGCCCAAGGTTTTTATCGACAAGCACGAATTGAAGCGGAAAAAGCATTGTCATTAGCCAATTCTAAATTAGAAAAAGATATTTTTTCACAAATATTAACTTTATGTCACAATCAAATTGCTATACAGCCGGAAATTATTTATCCGGAATTTTTTAGCTATTTTGCGATTGATGAACAACGTATTTTTACTGATCAATCAATTTATAAGGATGATGTATTAATTAAAGCGATAGTTGATCATGATTTACAATATCCCGTTGCTATTGAATCTCTCGCAAAAATTCCTTTGTTAAGCAATATCAATCAAATTCTAAATTCTGATTTTAGTCAGGGCTGTCAATATTGGAAAACTATTCAGGAAAATAGCGAATTTAGTTTTGGTATTGATTTTTCTAAAGATTGGACTTTAGCTCATTCACATACGGCTTATATTTATCAAAATAGTCCACATAAATCAGCTATTCAATTAATTTATCACGATCCTATAGTCGGTGAATTATTACCAGTGAATAGTGCTGAACATTATCAAATTGGCGGTTATTTTGGTTGTCATCGTTGTGAGGGTATATTGGCAATCGAATTTTATGATTCAGATTATCAATTAGTAAAACAGCAATCATATAAATTATCTTCAGAAATTTTATTAGGTGGTAAAAAATTATCGCAATATATTGAAATTATTGAAACTTTTGTAATTCCTGAAGCAGTCATATGGTTAAGAATTAGTTTAACTAAATTAAGTACAAAATTAGGCAGTAAACGTGAAGATAGTTATTTATTTTTTACCCATTTATTTTTTGGATTATATTCACCAAAGAATCGTTTAAGTTTAGGCTGGAGAAAAAATGTATTTTCTATAAATGAATGGCGGAGTTTACGCGATCAACGTGTATTGAGTTTTAAATTGTCATTACCTGAAACGATATACAATAACCAACGACATCAATTAGAATTTCAATTGAATTCTCCTTCTTTAATGAAAAATTTTGATACGGTTTTTAATTATCAACGTTCATTATTTCATTGGAATCGATTTCGTATTCAATTAGCTAAAGCCTGTGCTGCAAAAAATTATTCTTTAATGAGTGAATGGGTCAATGATTGGCTAACCATTTATCCTCAAGATAAAAATCAACAAGCGTTAGCAATTGTAAATCAAATTGAATTAGCGCATACGGAACAAGGATTATTTGATGCGCCTACTGTTGAAATCTTACAGTGGTTGCGTTATTTTACCAATTTAAAACCTGAAGCCCATTATGCTTGGATATGGTTAATTGAAATCAGTTGTCAATTAAAGCGGTGGAAAGAAGCTCAATTGGCTTTTAAATCTTTATCTAAATTACAATCCTTATCTGCTAAAATGTTTGCACAATTAGCGGAAATTTCTGTTCATTTAAACGATTATGATCAAGCGATTTATGCTTATTTATCAGCTTGGAATAGCAGTTTTGATAAGCATTATTTAACCGTAATTAGTAAATTGGTGAGTGATCATGAGACGATTGAATTATCCGAAATGAGCCTCAATTTATTAACCCAATTAACGCAAATTTATTCGGATGATGTTAGCTTATTTAGTTTAATTAAAGATTTAAATCGCTATTTACCCATTCAGCTATTAGCTAAATTACCTCAAGGAAAATTATTTGCTTTTGAACGATTAACGCATTTATTTGTCACGGTAGAAACCGATCAAGATTATGATTTAGTTGTTGATTTATTAACAGAATTAGATCAAGCGCAATTATTATCCACTATTCCAGATTGGTTAGCAGTAGAATTAATTTGGCTATCGTTAAATTGTGTACAAAACAATCTTTTAATTCAACAGCAAAAATTGCAACAATTATCCATTTGGTCAACGGTTATTCAATTTGATCAACAATTTCCTTTGCTGGATGTAAATCGTTTAAAGCATAGGGAAAAATTGAAAATGCCGATTCGTAGTTTAACCGAATTTTTAGCTCTTGGAACTGATCGTTTATTATCGCCCCATATTTTATTTAATACGTTATGGTATTACAATACTGAAAAATTAGACCCTCTTTCATTACCGCCTTTGGTACATTTTTTTCGCTATTCAAATGGGTTTCAAATTAAAATCACTAATCCTAATCCTTATTTTGATACTGCTTGGTATAGACAATCTTATTTACAAGAAGATTTTTATCAAAATCCATTATTACATTATTTAAAACATTTTCAGGATCAAAATATTCAACCTTGTGCTGATTTTTATAGCGATTATATACGCGAAACCCAAGGATTATTTACGAATGAAGATAGTTTAACTTATTATTTGGAACAATTAGAAGCGAATGATTTAAGTTTTCGTTTAACCGGTTTTTCGCCTTGTCCTTGGTTTGAGCGTACTTTTTATTTAAATCATAATCAAGATATTAATCATGGAGTTAATAATAGCAATTTAGAGCCTTTTGCTCATTTTGTTAATTATGGAAAAAAAGAAGGTCGTTTAGCGTATCATTGGCAGAAATATAATCAATTAGTTCGCCATCAATTATTATATTTGGAGTCATTTAATCTAGGCAGTCCAATTACTAAAGATCGGTTAGAATATTTAATAGCAAACGATGCTGAAATCACTTATTTTGCCGGACAAAAAATCTTAGCGAATCAATTATCATTTCGCCCTTTAATCAGTATTTTAGTTCCCGTTTTTCAAGTTAAACCCGCATTTTTAATTCAAATGTTGGATTCAGTATTAGCGCAAACTTATTCAAATTGGCAATTGTGTTTAGTTGATGATGCTTCGATACGTTATCGTGAACAGATTATTGAAATATTAACCGATTATTCGCGTCGTGATTCTCGAATTATTTATCAATTGCGCGAACAAAATGGTCATATTTGTCGGAGTAGTAATGATTGTTTCGCTTTAGCTGAAGGCGAGTTTATTGCTTTATTAGATCACGATGATTTATTAACCGCAGACGCGCTTTATGAAGTGGTAAAAACATTAAATGACAATTCAGATTTAGATATTATTTATAGCGATGAAGATAAAGTCGATGAATGGGGGATTTATTCTTCGCCTTATTATAAACCGGATTGGTCGCCGCATACATTATGGGCAAAAATGTATGTGTGTCATTTAACGGTTTATCGTAAAACATTAATCGAAATGGTGCATGGATTTCGTGTCGGTTTTGAAGGTTCTCAAGATTATGATTTATTATTGCGTTGTAGTGAAAATACGCAACGAATTTATCATATTCCAAAGGTACTTTATCACTGGCGAATTCATCATGAATCAACCGCTTCTGGGGCAAATGCCGAGGGTAAAGATTATTGTGCAGATGCGGGAAGACGCGCCGTTGAAGAGGCATTAATTCGTCGTGGAATTGAGGCTGAAGTGAGTTTAATTCCCGGATTTGGAACGGCATTATGGGCGAAACCTATGGTTAAAAATCAGCCCGAAATTGATATTTTAATTCCCAGTCGAAATGCGTCAATCTTATTAGCCACTTGTTTACAATCTATTTTTAATAAAAGCAGTTATCCTCATTTTAAAGTGACGGTAATTGACAATCATTCAACCGAAGAAAGTTTTAAACAATTAATGGAATATTGGTTAAAACAAGAACCAAAAAGATTCCAAGTTTTATTTGATCCACAGCCCTTTAATTTCGCAAAATTAAATAATGATGCAGTGAAACAAACTCAAGGGGATTATTTATTATTTTTAAATAATGATACTGAAATTATTAGTCCAGATTGGTTGCAAGGCTTATTAGGTTATGCGCAATTGCCCGAAGTAGGAGCGGTCGGTGCAAAACTTTATTATGCTGACGATACTGTTCAACACGCTGGGGTAGCGACCGGAATTGGTGGGGTTGCAGGTCACGTTATGAAACATTTTCATATTAGCAATAATGGCTATTATAGTAATTTAAAAATGGTGACTAATTATTCAGCAGTAACCGGGGCTTGTTTAATGATTCAGCGCGATAAATTTAATGCAGTGAATGGATTTGAAGAATATTTACAAGTCGCGTTTAATGATGTGGATTTTTGTTTAAAAGTTCGAGAAAAAGGTTGGTTTAATGTCTATTTACCTTTTGTTGAATTATATCATTATGAATCTAAATCCAGAGGCTATGAAGATACGCCAGAGAAAAAAGCCCGTTTTGAAAAAGAAACTTTATTTTTACGTCAACGTTGGGGAAAATTATTAGATAATGATCCGTTTTATTCGCCTTGGTTGACTTTAGAACGTGAAGATATGTCATTTCGTTTTCATTAATCAATAAAATGCGTTATTTTTTTATTCATATTCCCAAAACGGCGGGGACTTCTTTTCGTAATTTATTATATAGTAATTTAGAAGAACGAAAAATTGTATCGGCATATATGGGCGATCGGGTTTTTAACGATTTAATTCAAAATCCGCAAAAATATCGCCATAAACAATATTTTATTGGGCATTTTAATTATGGATTACATCGTATTTTAGGTTTTGATGCAAAAGAATGTCGTTATATTACTTTTTTACGTCATCCTGTAGAACGAGTAATTTCTTTATATAAACATTTTGCGCGTCATTCAGGTACTTTAGAATATGATTTAATTCATAAGCGTGGATTGTCTTTAAGCCAATTTTTACAATTGGCGACTTATTCGCAAATGAGTAATCACATTGTTAAAATATTAACTAATGTTGATTTAGAAACTGCTATTAATCACACCCATTTAGAAATTGCATTAAAAAATATTGCCGAGCATTTTATGTATATTGGTAGTATGAATAATTATCAACATTCGATTAATGAATTATGTGATTTATTTAGTTGGTATCAACGCCCAGTTATTTATCAAAATC
>JBEEJU010000261.1:0-3118 GCA_041169045.1 Pseudomonadota bacterium | reverse complement strand
GTTTATGAGTAAATGCAAAAGGATAAACATTTCAAATAGCATTGAAATCATTTTTAAATGAAATGTTAAAAAGAATTACCAACGAACACCGCTGGCTGGTGTATAACTATCTAACACCTGTATGTAATTCGTGCGTTCAAATGCACTAGGATCAATCGCATGTTGTTGACTTAAACTGCCTTTTAATTGCTGAATTGATTGATATTCATGTTCGATTAACCATTCGGTTAATTGTTGTAATAAAAGGGTTAAATGATTTGTCCCTTTGGCTAATAATACACTGCATAAATGTACAACATCAGCACCGACTAATAACGCTTTAATAATATCGTTTACTTGATGAAATCCACCAGTAACGGCTAAAGATAAATCCACTCGACCATATAATAAAGCCGCCCAGCGAATTCTTAATAAAGCTTCACTAGAATTCGATAATTCTAATTTTGGCATGACTTGTAATTGATCTAAATCAATATCTGGCTGATAAAAACGATTAAATAAAGCAACACCATTCGCGCCTTTTTGTTTTAATTGCTGAATAAAATGCAAAGGGGAACTGAATTGCGGAGATAATTTTAAGGTAATTGGAATCGTAATTTGAGCTTTAATAGCTTGTAAAATATCCAAATAATGATGTTCTATTTGTTCACTACTGAGATGAATATCTGCAGCGATATAATACATATTTAATTCTAGCGCATCAGCCCCGGATTGTTGTAATGCCAAAGCATAATCAATCCAACCACCTTTAGAAATGCCATTTAAACTGGCAATAATTGGAATTGATAAATGAGATTTTAATTGATGCAAATGTTCTAAATAACTTTCTTGATAAGTTTTTAGATTATCTAATACAGGATAAAAAGAATTAGCTTCGCCATATCCTAAATCTTGTTGATATAAAAAACGATTGAAATGTTCGGTTTCTGCAAGAATTTTCTCTTCAAATAATGAAGACATAACAATTGCGGCGGCTCCAGCATCTTCTAATCGACGCGCACTGTCTAAAGATTTGCTTAATGGCGAGGCAGAAGGTACTAAAGGATTTTTTAATGATAATCCTAAATAATTACTGGTTAAATCAATCATGATGATTTCCTTATTTTTAATTATAAAATTGAATAAAAATACAGGTATTTAATTGACCTGTTGATTAATTTGAAGTTCTAAAACTGAGGACTGTTTTAGTAAATCAATTTGTTTTAATTCACCAAACCAATCGCCTTTATTGGCTTGTACTTGACCGGATAAAGTAATTCTTGCCGTAATATCAACCAGTTTAGCAGAGGATAACGTTGCGGTTGGCATAGGCGATTTGCTATCATCGAGAGTAATGGTAGCGGGTAAATCTTTAACTTGTAATTTTTCGACCGCTAAAGGCATTCTACTTTCAGGCGATTTAGCAAAAATAAATACGGTTTGTTCAGGATTTAATTGTGCAATAAGGTTATTAGAAATTGTTAAATGAATTTTTAATTGTACTGAAGAAGGATTAACCGATTTGATAGGATTCATTTGCGCCAATTGTTGCTGCGCTTGTTGTAATACCGGTTCAATAAAACCTGAAAGTAAATTAGCATCAGCTTTAGTTTTTGCTTGCTGCCAATATTGAATAGCCAACGGTAAATTACGCTGATTATAAGTATCAATTCCTTTGAGAATTAAAGCGGAGGATTCTAAAGGATCAAAGCTTAAAGTTTCTGTCACTAATTGTCGAACTTCATCGGTAATTTTTTCGCCCGAAGCTTGAAATAATAATCGCGCTGTTGCCCCTTTAACCGCTGCATAATTAGGATCATGAATATTCATTTGCGCATTAGCCTGACGATAAGCATTCACAGCTTCAGCATATCGTTCAAGAGCTGCATAACTATTGGCTAATAAAAGCCATCTATCAATTAATTTAGGATTTGCCGCTAATTGTTTTTGTAAATTTGTAATCAATTGTGCTATTTGTTGATGCAATTTTTCATTTTCTTGTGCTTGAATTTTAGCTTGATTTTGCACAATCAAATATTGCTGATATTGTTGACTATGGCCTAAATCAGCATACATTGCCAAACTGATTAAGATAACCAATACGCCTAAACTCAATCCAATGATCCAGTGATAAGATTTAATGTCGGTAAACTGAATATCGTCAACAATAATACCCTCTGTATCGGTTAATAAATTGTGCTGTAATTCGGTTTTTAAAAGGGCAAATTGTTCAGCAGACCATTCATTTTGTTGATATTCTAATTCCAGTTCCTGCAACCGCTGTTTAAAAATCGCAATATTGGATTGTTGATTAAGAATTTTAGAACCAAAACGGTTTTGTAACCATAAAGGTAGCAATACAATCACAAAAGCGATGAATAATAAACCGCTAATTCCTATCCATAAATCAGTCATTTATGTTTCTCAACAGTATCGGTTAATAAAGTGTGTAATTTTTGTTGTTGCTCTATAGAAAGTTCTTTGGTCAATGATTCAGAATGGGTGGTTTTAATTCGCCATCGAATGAATGCCATAATAACAATTGCTCCGGTTAATAATAATAAAAATGGCACTAACCATAGCCACATAGTTTTAGCAGAAAATCGCGGTTGATATAAAACAAAATCGCCATAACGCGCTAACATATATTCAATAATTTGTTGATCAGATTGATGCTGTTCTAACATAAAATGAATTTTCTCGCGTAAATCAGCAGCAATTTCAGCATTTGAATCGGCTAAATTTTGATTTTGACATTTGGGACAACGTAATTCATGGGTTAATTTTTGAAAACGTTGTTGAGTTTCATTATCGCTAAATTGATAAGTATCAATCGCGGCTAAAACGGGAATACTGAATAAAAAAATCAGCAGCAAAAAAAAGTAATTAATCTTGATTTTGATAAATGATTTCGATAAATATTGAACGATACTTAAAAAAATAGAATTCATAAAATAGGTATTAAAAATAATTAAGTCTCTGGATTAATTCAGCGTGCCTGATTCTGTAATAGTTGAATTAATTTTTGAGCATCTTCAGCATTAATCGCACCAATATGGCGATATTGAATAATCCCTTTAGCATCAATTAAATAGGTTTCCGGCGCGCCATAAACCCCTAAATCCAATCCTAAACTACC
>JBEEJU010000260.1:0-10737 GCA_041169045.1 Pseudomonadota bacterium | reverse complement strand
GAATTATTGCCAATGAATTGGATGTTAATTTAAAACAAGACGAAATTAACGAATCCGCTTCTTTATTTGAAGAAGGAATTGGACTCGATTCTGTGACTATTATGGAATTTATTAGTTTAATTGAATCCAAATTTTCAATTCAATTTTCTGATGAAGAATTAGATTTTCAACAATTCAAAGATTTAAACACTTTGGCTGAATTTGTTGAGCAAAAACTAGCCGCCTAATTTTCATTGTTTATCGAGCATATTTATGGAAAATCTTGAATCCAGCACTAAAGAAGCAGCGGCTGCGCAAACCACTAGACGCGGATATTTGACTCAATTAAAACCGGCTAGACGGGGTTTTATTACCAATTATCCTAATTTTCAACATTGGAAAAAAGCCACTGCCGAAGAGGTTTTAGCTCCAGAACCGTTAAACATTTATGTCCATATGCCTTTTTGTGCGCAACAATGTTCCTATTGTTATTACAAAACGGTACAAGGAAGTCGTAAATCTGAAGTTGATCAATATGTTGATACTTTGTGTCAGGAAATTGAATTAGCCACTCAACATTTTCATTTGAATGAACGCCCAATTCGCTCTGTCTATTTTGGCGGAGGTACGCCAACTTTGTTGAGTGAGGCTAATTTAGCACAAGTGGTCGAAACTTTGCGACGCAATTTAGTTATTTCAGACAATATTGAATTTACTGTTGAAGCAGAACCAGTTACTTTAACTCAGCGAAAAGCAGATGCTTTAAAAGAATTAAAAGTAAATCGGATTAGTTTAGGCGTGCAATCTTTATGCGACGATATTATTAAATTATCAAATCGTAAAGATACTGAACAAAAAGTATTAAAAGCGATTGAAATTGCTCAAAGTACCGGCGCAGTAGTTAATATTGATTTAATGAGTGGTTTGGCGGGTGAAACTCCAGAAACTTGGGCATATAGTATTCGACGTGCTTTAGAAAGTAAAGTTGAAAGTATTACCATTTATAAAACCGAATTGTATGCTAATACCGAATATTTTAAAGATATTCGTAATGATAAATTGGTCTTACCAACTGATGAAGAAGAATTAGCTTTTATGCAATATGGTATGGATCAATTTGCTGCTGCTAATTATTTACCTTGGGGATTTATTACTTTTACTCGTGAAGGTTTATATCCACATATTCACGCGCCTAGCATTTGGAAAGGTGAAGATTATTATCCATTTGGCACTTCGGCATTTGGTCGTATGGGAAATTGGTTATTTCAAAATAGTAATGATATTCCTAAATACATTGCTCAAATTGAAGCTAAAAAATTACCCATTGCTCGCGGACATATTTTAACTTCATTAGATTTAATGGTACGCGAATTAGTATTAAGTTTAAAATTAATGCGTTATCGTACTGCTTTGTTTGAAGAACGTTTTGGTTTTCAATTAGAAAAAATTTGCGCTCCCGTAATTGAACAATTGATTAAAGATAATTTTATTATTTTGACAAATGGCGAAATAGTCATGACTCAAAAAGGCATCTTACATGGCGATTATGTAGGTAAAAGTTTAGGACAACATTTACTAAATTTATATCCATAATTTTCTATTCTTATAGTTTTTCTGATTTATGCTGATTTCTCACAGTCATCGTTTTATTTTTTTTCATGTCGCTAAAGTTGCGGGTTTAAGTATAAGGCAAGCTCTTATGCCCTATATTACCGAACCGGAAAAATTTAAAATTAGAAGACCTATTAAATTTATTAACGGTCAACTTAATCCGCTTTATGTACTTTGGGATTCAGCATTAACTCATGCAACCGCATTAGATACGCAAAAGGAATATGGTGAATTATTTAATCACTATTTCAAATTTGCTTTTGTGCGCAATCCTTGGGATTGGCAAGTATCAATGTACCATTTCATTTTAAAAGAACCTGAACACATTTATCATCAACATGTTAAAGCAATGTCTGGATTTGATGAATATATTAATTGGGTTATTGCAACTCGTAAGCCTTTTACTAAAGGCGCGACTAAATTTCAACATCAAATGCTTTGCGATCAACAAGGAAAAATATTAGTCGATTTTATTGGACGTTATGAAAATTTAAATAGTGATTTTGCTTATTTGTGTCAACAATTAAATTTAACTACACAAATGCCTTATTTAAATCAAAGTCAACATCGACAATATACCGATTATTATCATCAAGCCACTCGTGAATTAATTGCTGAACATTTTAGTGAGGATATTCGTTTATTTGGTTATGAATTTGACAGTTATCATAATACCGCTCCTTATTTACAAAGACACGGCTAATGAATACACAATCTCCGGTTAATTTATCCGATCTTAGTCCCTACCAACGCATCATTTTGATTTCTAATGGTACTTTAACTAAGTTATTGGAACATTTATTAAGCGAACAATTAATGGTGATTAAATTATCGGAAATACTTCAACCTGCCACTGAAGCCATTGAATATTTAAATATTGCCGCAGGTGAATTATTAATTGAACGTAAAATTTGTTTACAAGGACAAACTACAGGCACTCATTGGCTTTATGCCGAATCTAAAATTGTATTACAACGTTTAGATGTTTCATTTCGTGAAGATTTATTAAATTCAAAAATTCCAATTGGTAAATTATGGGCAAAACATCGCGTTGAAACTTTTAAGGAATTATTACCGCCTTTTATAGAAATTGCCGCCGAATTAGCCGTACATTTTAATTTAACGCCTAATGATTTATTGTTAGGTCGCACTTATCGCGTTTTTTCTAATCACCAACCGATTATGATGTTGACTGAAAAATTTCCAGCGCATTATTTTGTTCATCCTTAATTATCATGCTCATTTCCCATCGTTATCAAATCATTTTTGTTCATATTCAACGTACCGGTGGTAATTCTATTCGACAATTATTGAATCAAGCTGATCCTGATGTTATCCAACAATTACCTTTAAATTCAGGAATTAATCGTTTTAAACATTGTTATATTTCCGATATTCATTCCGCAATTGATGAAGATATTTTTAATCGTTATACCAAATTTTCAATTGTGCGTAATCCATTTGATCGATTATTTTCTTGGTATTCCATGTTTAAACATCGTACGATTGCTAAATCGGAAATAGCTGGCGGCGTAGCGCGTACTGTTGATTTGGGAAATGCGGTTGAAATGGCTGTTGAGCCTTATTTAGAATCCTTTGAACAATTCGTATCCATGCCTAATCAAGGATTATTACAACGGTTTTATATTAACCAATCGGATTATTTAACCATTAATAATCAAATTGCGGTCGATGTCATTTTACGTTTTGAACAATTAGAAAAGGATTTCCAATTATTCATGCAATGTTTACATTATGATTTGACTTTACCTATGGTTAATCAATCGATACGCGATATGGATTATCAAAAAGCTTATAGTATAGCAACTCAACAACTGGTGACTCACCGTTTTCATCGTGATTTAACGTATTTTGGTTATCAATTTTAAATGATGAAATTTATTTGTGAACAGGCTGATGGTGTATTAACTGATGGTCAATTGCAAATTGATTATCAAGAAATAAATGATTTATTTTCTGAATTAGAGAATTATTTATTAGCCTATAGTATTCGACCCCAAGATGGAATTGTTTTTGAATGTGAAAACTCTTTACCTAGTGCGTTAGTTTTATTATTTTTATTAGAAAAGGGTTATCATTTTTTATTATCCAAATCCGAAAATCGTGATAAACCTATTCCAGATTTTTGTCGTTATCAATTTCAAATTCAATCCGATAGTTTAGAAGTTAATCAATATTTAACGATTATTCCTAATAATTCCCATTCGGTAATGATTTCTGAGCATGAAACCGCTAAATTGTATTTACGCACTTCAGGTAGTACCGGCGAACCCAAAATTATTGCTCATAGCCACCAAAATTTACAACACAATATGCGTCTGTGTATTGAACGTTTAGGATTTACGGCGGATCATCGATTCGCTTTAACGGTACCGATTTCTCATTTATTTGGTTTAGGCGTTGGTTTTTTACCCGCAATTGCGGTGGGTGCTTCAATTGATTTACAAAAAAGTGCCAATATTTTGCGGTTTCTACAACGCGAAAAAGAATTCAATCCAAATATCGCGTTAATGACTCCGATATTCTGCGAAACTTTACTCAAAGGACGTAAATCCGCTAGACCTTATCAATTAACCGTTACCGCTGGCGACCGCTTACGTTCTGGCGTATTTGAACGATATGAAGCTTTATTTGGCAGCTTGGTGCAAGTGTATGGCAGCACTGAAATGGGCGCAATCGCCGTCGGTAATCCAAATGGTGATTCTTTGTTACGCTCACAAAAAATTGGTTTACCTATGCCTGATGTGGAAATTCGGGTTGATCCAAACACTGCTGAATTAATTGATAATCAAATTGATAGCGGTGAATTATGGTGTCGCAGACGCTACGGTTTTGAAAATTGTATCGATATTCATGGGCAAAAAGTTCATTTAGATCAAGAGGATAAACAAGGTTGGTTTGGCACTCGTGATTTGGGTCGAATTTCTGATCAAGGCTATGTAGAAGTGTTAGGTCGATGCGATCATAGTTTAAAACGTGATGGTTTATTGGTTTTATTCAGTGAAGTGGAAAGCGTTTTACAAGCGATTGAAGGGATTGAAGCAGTCGCCGTCGTTGCTAAAGGCGAAAGCTTACGTGGCAAAGGATTATGGGCTTATTGTGTAATCAACGACAACCATCCCTTGACTGAAACTGAAATTCGCAGTTTGTGTTTTGCTTCTCTCCCACGTCGCGCAGTACCTGACAAAATTTGTTTACTGCCCACTTTACCTTTATTAGCTAATGGTAAAATCGACCGGCAACAATTACTTCGTTTAGATTAAATCGTCCAAAATTATGCTTGTTGAAGTCTTATTGCTCAGTGGATTTTTATATTCTCGTTCAAAAAAATTAGCTAAAAAAGCAGCGACTGAATCTACTGTAGAAGCTAAAACTGAAAATCCGAATGCAGAATTAAAATCTTTAGTTGAAGAACGTACTCAAAAAATATTGGGCAATACGCAACAACGTGAGGCTTTTAAACAAAAAAATAAAGAAGAAATGTTATCTGCATCAGCTTCTTTAGCCTTGGCTTCAGTCAGTGCCTTATTTTATCCGCCATTAGGTTTATTAAGCGCGCCTTTATTAATTTATAGCACTCAAGATACCCATAAACGCACTTTTAAATTATTAAAAGAAGGAAAAGTCAGTACCGAAACCTTAATCAGTATTACTTTATTAGGTGCCGTTATTATTAGTCGATTTTTTATCGGCAGTTTAATTTGTTTAGCAGTACGTTATGCGAATCGTTTAACCAGTCAAATTACCGATGATTCTCGCGCCCATTTAAACAGTATGTTTGAACAACATATGGATCAAGTATGGGTATTAATTAATGAAGTTGAAACTCAAATTTCATTTGATCAATTAAAAGTTGATGATATTGTGATTGTACAATCGGGCGAGGCGATTCCGGCTGATGGTATAGTAATTGAAGGCATGGCTAGCGTTGATCAACATGTATTAACCGGTGAAGCGAATCCGGTAGAACGCGAAATCGGCGACAGCGTTTTTGCTTCAACCATAGTTTTATCCGGCAAAATTTATATTCGGGTTGAAAAAGCCGGTGAAGAATGTACCGTTGCTAAAATTGCCAATATTTTAAATCAAACCGTCGATTTCAAATCTTCTACGCAATTACGCGCGGAAAGATTTTCTAAAAATTTAGTGAAACCGACTTTAATTGTGAGCGGTTTGGCTTTTCCCTTTTTAGGATTTGCTGGATCATTAGCCGTAATTAATGCGCATCCAAAAAATAAAATTATGATTCTCGCGCCATTAACTATATTAAGCTATTTAAATTTAGCCGCTAAACATGGCATTTTAATTAAAGATGGACGCTCATTAGAATTACTTAATCAAATTGATACGATTGTTTTTGATAAAACAGGTACTTTAACTGAAGAACAACCGCATGTCGGAGCAATTTATTGTTGTGCGAATGAAGATCGAAATACTATTTTGCGTTATGCCGCAACCGCTGAATATAAACAAAAACATCCTTTAGCACGCGCTATTTTAAAAGAAGCTGAAAATAGACAATTATCTTTATTACCCACAATTGATAGTGAATGTCGAATGGGTTATGGTGTATTAGTTCATACCGAAGAACAAATTATTGCGGTCGGTAGTGCGCGATTTATGGAAATGTCAAACATTGTTATTCCAGCAGATATGATTGTGCAATTAACTAATGCCCATCAATTAGGACATTCTTTAGTAATGGTTGCAGTCAATCAACAATTAATTGGCGCAATTGAATTATATCCAACCATTCGAGCTGAAGCGAAACAATTAATTATTGATTTAAAAGCAAGAGAAAAAATTACTTCGACTTATATTATTTCTGGAGATCACGAAATTCCTACACAAAAATTAGCGACAGAATTAGGTATTGATCATTATTTTGCTGGCGTATTACCGACTCAAAAAGCCGATTTAATTGATCAATTAAAAGCCGAGGGCAAATTTGTTTGTTATATTGGAGATGGGATTAATGATTCAATTGCTTTAAAAAAATCTCATGTTTCGATTTCTTTAAGTGGAGCTTCTACGATTGCTACTGATACCGCTCAAATTGTGTTAATGGATAAAGGATTAGTACATTTAAATATTCTATTTGATTTAGCGACTGATTTTAATCGAAATATGGATAAATCTTTAAATTATATGATTACGCCATCGATTATTGGACTCGGTGGTATATTTTTATTAGGATTTGGTTTATCGCAAACCTTATTACTTAATTTGGCTGGTTTAGCTTTAGGGGTAAATAACGCATTACATCCTAAAATCGTGATTCAAGAGCCTGAAATTCTGCCTAAATCAGCGGCAATTAAAACAGAGGAAATCACGGATATTGACCCAATGGAAGATTCAGTAAAAGTTTCTGAAACTGAATCAGAATTTATTGTTTAATTTTTAAATTTTGATTCATGAATTTATTCAGCTTAAACTCAATCATTCAATCGATTCCAGATAATCAATGGGTCATGATTCAAAACGTGGAATCCCTCATTTTAATTTCGGCGGGCGGTAGTATAAATTATGATTTTGCTTTAGCTGGACAAATGGCTGAAACGCCGTTATTGATCGAATATCCTATCTTTAAATCTTTATTAAAAACTTTCTCTCACCCTTTATCTCGTTGTCGTTTAATTCGTTTAGCTTCGGGGAAACACTTATTAACTGAAAACAGTTTTCACCGCTTTCGCCGGCAATTAGTCTATTTAGCTTTACAAGCCGAATCCAGTGTTTTAGAAATTGAGACTGAATCTGTTGTTTTATCTGCCTTAACACCTTATTCATTTTCAGGAAAATTATCGCATTCAATTCATAATACCAGCTTAAATTATGCCTTTTATTTACAAATTGAATTGTCATTAACAATAACTGATAACGCTCAATATTTAGAACCTTATTATTTAGATATATTAACGCCAAAATTATTTAGCTCATTATTAATAACGCTTAAAGATGATCTGAATAATAGTCCATTAGCTTTAGATAAAATCCAACAACTTACGATTGTTATAGAAAAACTTATTCAAGATTGGGAAACTGTTTTTGTAAATTTTGGCAATAGTTGGAATAGCGAATTATATTATCAAGATATTATTTTACAAATCAGTCGTACATTTAATGATTATGTTAATTATTTATCCGAAATCGGTAAACAAACGGTAACAATTATTGAATCCATGTTCAAAACGGTTAATCGTGGTAAAACTCGTAGACATTTTAGTCGTTATTTATTTGCCAAACGTTTACCATTACCGACCGTTAATGATTGTCCTTTATTTAATAAACCGATTTTTATTGTTTCTACGCCCAGAGCAGGTAGCACTTTATTATTTGAAACTTTAGCTCAATTTCCACAATTGTGGACAACTGGCGAGGAAAATCATGAATTGATTGAAGATATCGCAAGCTTGCATCCCAGTGCGCATGATTTTAAATCAAATCGATTAACTGCTGATGATGTGAATGAATCGATTGTCAATGAATTAAAACAACGATTTGTCCGGCAATTACAAAATCGTGATGGCGAAAATTATCTTAAATTGGACAAAAATAAACGTCCATTGTCGATTCGTTTTTTAGAAAAAACGCCTAAAAACGCATTAAGAATTCCTTTTTTCAAAGCGATTTTTCCTGATGCATTATTTATTTATTTATATCGTGATCCTGAAGAAAATATTAGCAGTTTATTAGAAGGCTGGCGTTCATTACAATTCATTGCTTATAGACAATTACCACAATGGCAACATCAACAATGGAGTTTCTTTTTGCCTGAAAATTGGCAAACTTTACACAGTGCTGCATTGGTCGAAATTGCCGCTTATCAATGGCAATATTGTAATGATATCATTGTTAATGATTTATACCATTTATCAACTAACGATTGGTGTGCTATTTCTTATCAAGAATTGATTAATCACCCTCAATTAACTTTGAATCGATTAGCTGATTTTGCTGGATTAGCATTAGATAAGACTATCGATCAATTATTCGTTGAAAAACTACCGATTTCGCGTTTAACTTTATCTAATCCAGCACAAAATAAATGGCGCAGACATTCCGTAGAATTACAACAGGTATTAACTAAACTTAAAATACCTAATAGCGTTTTTGATAACGTACAAAGGCGTTAATAATCCCAAAATATGTAAACCCGCAGTTGCGACGATAAATCCGCTGATATATTCCAAACTATTCTCGTTTAAAGGCATTTCAATTCCGTGACTAAAGCCGTGAAAAATGGCGAAAAAACCGACTAGCATAGCATTAGTTATTGCCGCAAAATGATAACCTATTACGATTAAAGTTATCAAAATAACATCCGATATTATAATAGCAATTTCACTATAAGGAATGATTAGCTGATTCATCGCCAATAACGCAGAAAAAGTCATTAATATTATAAAAATACTAGGTAATAAATAACGCTGATAATTCGATTTTTGTTGCGCCAAAATTCCTACTGCCACCATCGCTACAATGTGATCTAAACCGCTTAATGGATGAATAAATCCACTCATAAATCCAGTCACATGATTCATATTACTATGTGCATCTGCAATCATAGGTAATATCCATAAGCCAAATAAACTCAGTAAACGGTAATTCATTATTTTATTCCTCAATTTATAATTTAAGATAATTGATTTGAGCAATAGGATTGCCATTGCTCAAGTTTAGGATTATCTAACAATTGGAGAATAAAACCCAAAGCTTGTTGTAAACTTTGTTGAGCAACTTCGGTTAACGGCTCACCTAATTCAAAGGTAATCGCTTTTAAAGTTAATAAAAAACAATCAGGTAAGTTATCCCTCAATGTTTGCTGATACACTGCCATCAACGCTGTTGGGGTCATAGCGTGAGTGGTATAACTGTAATCTGTTTGTGGCAAAAGTTGAGTGAATTTTAATGGCGCAACATGCTCCATTGAGGCATCGATAAACAGTACCAATTCTCGTTGTTGCAAATCAAATATATGTTCAATTTGTAATTGAAAATCGGTTAAAAATTCCGCACATTGCAGACAATCAGATTCTGTAGCTTGTAATTGAGTTAAACATAAAGGCGCAACCGCATCGTCACCACGACTAAGATTGCCATAGCCTAAAATTAAAACTGGTTTCATGGATTAGGCTTTTAAAATCAGTATGTTAATCATGATTAGCTGTAAAAATAATCAAAATCGTTATTATTGACACGCAAAAAAAATGCGGCACAAGCCGCATAGAGGGGATATTTAGGAAGCTATCAAAACGTAAAACACAAGCTTAAAAAAATTTAGGAGGTTAGGCGAGCGTTGAATGTTGTTGACAGTGTAACTGGATTACATAAGCTTGGGAATGTGGCAAATTGCCGCGAGTCAAATTGTCGCAGGTCTAACGGTTGATTGAACTCCACAATTTACTTAAAGTAGCAAATTGAGCAACGGTTAAATTTTCGGCGCGTTGTTGACTGTCTATCTCTAAAGATTCGATTTGTTCACTGTTTAAATAACCTTTTAAAGTATTGCGCAGCGTTTTACGTCGTTGAGAAAAAGCTTGAGTAACTATAGCTTGAAAAGCTTTAAAATCAGTCACTTGTACCGGTAAAGTTGCATATGGAGCTAAACGAATAAAGGTCGATTGTACTTTTGGTATCGGATCAAAACTCTGCGCCTCAATGTCAAATAAACACTCAGCTTGGGTGTGATATTGTGCCATTACACTCAGCTTACCGTAATGACCACTTCCCGCTGATGCACAAATTCTCTGCGCCACTTCTTTCTGTAGCATCAGATACATTTCTGTAATTTGTTCAGCCGCTGTCAGTAAATGAAATAACAACGGTGTGGAAATGTTGTAGGGTAAATTTCCTACAATATGCAAAGATTTAGCTTGACTTAATGACTGAAAATCAAAATTTAATGCGTCTGCACTGTGAATCGTGAGCTGTGGCTGATTGACAAAAGTTTGCTTTAACCATGCGACTAAATCTCTATCTAATTCAATAACATCCAATCGTATCGGCGCAGCTAACAAATGTCGCGTGAGTGCGCCCAATCCCGGGCCAATTTCTACCCAATGTTGCCCAGATTGCAAGGATAAGCTGTGAATAATCGTTTGAATTACGGTTTGATCGGTTAAAAAA
>JBEEJU010000259.1:0-4199 GCA_041169045.1 Pseudomonadota bacterium | reverse complement strand
GCGTGTACCGCGTCTGTATGAACTATCGCGCCAAAAGCCCGACAGTTTTGCGCATAATCAGCCACAGGTTGAATACAACCGGTTTCATTATTAGCCAACATGATCGATACCATCGTCGATGAATTCAGTGAAAGTTCATTCATTTGAGCCACCTCAACGATACCTTCAGAATTCACCGGAATGGTTTTGATTGATGCTTGATGTTGATGCTGAAATACGGTTTCCATGACAGACGGATGTTCGATTGCCGAGACTATCCATTGAGAACACTGGGGAAAATGTAACCCCAAAGCATTCGCTTCTGTTCCACCGCTGGTAAAAATAACTTGATTGGGCGAGACACTCACCAAGGAGGCTACTTGTTCTCTCGCGGTTTCTATCGCACTTCTAGCCAGTCTTCCCAAACGATATAGACTAGAAGCGTTACCATAAAACGTGTGTAAAAATGGCAACATCGCTTCTAGTACTCGCTGATCAATCGCGGTGGTCGCGTTGTGATCAAAATAAATCATGGTTTAACTACACATTTTTCGCCACTGAACGTACATCAACGGTTTGTTCAGTCTGAGCCTCCGGACGGCGAGCTAAAATTTCCGCCAAACTAATTCCTTCCAAATACTGATGGATTTGGTGACTCAAGCCCATCCATAAATCATGAGTTAAACAAGGCTGATTATTTTTTTTGTCACAATTGCCTTCGCCGCGACATTGAGTTGAATCCAAAGGCTCGTCGACCGCAAAAATGATTTGAGCAACACTGATTTCTTTAGGATCACGACTGAGTTGATAACCGCCGCCTGGCCCTCGCACACCAGTGACCAAATCAGCACGGCGCAATCTGGCAAACAATTGTTCTAAATAAGAAATCGATATGGTTTGTCTGGTCGCAATATCGTTCAAAGTCACCGGATTGTGTTGACTGTGATAGGCTAAATCTAACATCGCTGTGACCGCATATCGACCTTTAGTGGTAATTCGCATAAAACCCTCCCTAGAAAATTGATAATAATGATAACCTTACTATAAATAAACCTAGAAATGCAGTCAACTATTAACCTCAATAAAATTAAAAAATTTGCTAAATGAGTGGGTATCTAGCGGTCAGGAATGTGTTTTTACGCGTCGTTTACCCATTGATTATAGCTCAATAAATGAGCGGGGTTATGATTTGACGTAGATTAAAAATATCAATGTAAGCAGTGATTTACGTTATAATATCGCTTTGAAAATAAACCAATTAGCTATTCGCTATATATTTTTTAGAGAAATGATATGAAAAAAATTAATCTTGCTCTTGTTAGATTATTACAATTTGTGGTATTCGTCGTATTTACTTTTACGGTGCTGATTTATTTTTCAGCGATGATTTTATTGCCGCTAGATGCTGTCGCGCTATTGATTAAATTCTTTGGCTTATTTGGAGTTAATTCATTAATTGCTTGTTTAATTGCCATTCCAATTGTCAGTTATCTGGCATTAATGGTTTACAAAATTCCTTTATTAACTAAAATGGTTATTGATACCGGAATTGATTTAGTCAATTCCGGTAAAGCTAAAGTCGAGGCTTTTAATCAAATTGCCGATAGTGTTCGGGCTTAATTTATCCTGAAATCAGGGTATTTGATCCAAAATGATTAAATACCCTTTTTTGCTTAAAATCTCAATATCCTTCAAGAATCTAAATATGTTAATTGTTGATACCATTCCAATATTAAAGGATAACTATAGTTATTTAATTCATGATACGGATAGTGATAAAACAGCCGTTATTGATCCGGCTGCTATTGAACCGATATTAGCAAAATTACAACATCGTCAATGGAAATTAGATTATATTTTTAATACGCATCATCATCCTGATCATGTTGGCGGAAATTTAGCGTTACAAGCTTATTATGGATGCAAAATTATAGGATCTTTAATTGAACGCCATTCTATTCCGGGATTAGATATTGGTTTAAACGATGGTGATCAATTTGCGTTTGGCAATCAATTATTAAGGGTTATCGCAACGCCAGGACATACTCATGGACATTTAGTGTATTATTTTCCCTATAGTGGCGATTTATTTACTGGTGACACTTTATTTATTATGGGATGTGGTCGTTTATTTGAAGGCACTATGATACAGCTATGGCAGTCATTACAAAAATTAAAAGCATTACCTACTACAACTCGAATTTATTGCGCACATGAATATAGTTTAACCAATGCGTTATTTGCCTTAACTGTTGAACCTAATAATGTGCAATTGCAGAAACGATTATCCCTAATTCAGCAACAATATGCGATTAAACAACCTACCGTTCCTAGCACTTTAGCAGAAGAATTAGCTACCAATCCTTTTTTGCGTGAACATCATCTGAATTTGCAGCATAATTTAAAAAATACGACTCAATCTCCCATCGAAATTTTCACCCAATTAAGACAATTAAAAGACCAATTTCAAGCGTAATATAATCAAAAAAATTTTCTTTAAAATATCCGAAACAATTTGTTATTTTATTGGATAATCCTGCAATGCAAATGATGAAAAACTTTACCTACCCAAAATTCACTAAATAACTTCACCCCTCCAAATTTTGATAATTTGGAGGGATTTATTTTTATTTCATTTCAGAAAATCAACCTTTCTGGCGAATGAGTAATAATTTTTTGATTTCAGCAATCGCTTTTGCAGGATTTAATCCTTTGGGACAAGTATCAGTGCAATTCATAATCGTATGGCAACGATAAACTTTAAAACTGTCATCTAACTCATCCAAGCGTTCGCCTTGATTTTCATCACGACTGTCCGCCAGCCAACGATAAGCTTGTAATAAAATTGCCGGACCTAAATAACGCTCGCTATTCCACCAATAACTTGGACAACTTGTTGAACAACAAGCACATAATACACATTCGTACAAACCATCGAGTTTTTGCCGATCTTCATGACTTTGTAAACGTTCTCTATCCGCAGGAGCAGGCGTTTGGGTTTCGATCCAAGGTTTAATCGAAGCGTATTGCGCATAAAAATGGCTCATGTCCACGACCAAATCCTTAATCACTGACATATGCGGTAAAGGAAAAATTTTGATGGTTTCTGGATAATCACTGATTGCCTGCGTACAAGCTAACGTATTTTTGCCATTAATATTCATCGCACAAGAACCACAAACTCCTTCACGACAAGAGCGTCTAAAAGTTAAAGTGCTATCGGTTTCATTTTTGATTTTTAACAACGCATCTAAAACCATAGGTCCGCATCGGTTTAAATTAAGATGATAAACATCAATGCGCGGATTATTTGGATGATCTGGGTTAAAACGATAAATCTCAACACGTTTGACTTGTGCATCCAATTCAGCACACAAAAATTCTTCACCGGCAACGGGAATCGATGATTTAGGTAAGGAAAATTTAGCCATTAATAAACTCTCTTTTTAGGGGCAACAGTCTCAACTTCCGCTGTCAAGGTATATAAATGCACGGGGCGATAATCGATCGCCACTTGCTGTTGGTCATTTAACCATAGTAATGAATGTTTTAACCATTGTTGATCGTCGCGTTCAGGAAAATCCTCTCGCGCATGACTGCCGCGACTTTCAGTACGATTCGCAGCAGCGGCAATGGTGACGCTCGCTTGAGATAATAAATTATCCAATTCTAAAGCTTCGACCAAATCCGTATTCCAAATCAGCGAGTTATCTTCTAGTCGAATTTGTGAAAATTGTTCTCGAGTTTGCCGTAATTTTTGCATTCCTTCAGCTAAGACTGTACCGGTTCTAAAAACAGCAGCATGATTTTGCATAATCGTTTGCATATCTAAACGGACTGCGGCTGTTTTACGAAAACCTTTACTTTGTCGAATGCGATCAAATCGACTCAAAGCTATATCAGTCGCGTCTTTAGGCAACAAAGGATGTTTAGTGCTAGGCTGGATAAGTTCTGCACAACGAATCGCCGCCGCGCGTCCAAAAACGACTAAATCTAACAAAGAGTTAGAGCCTAAACGATTGGCTCCATGCACCGATACGCAAGCCGCTTCGCCAATTGCCATTAATCCCTGGACAACCGTTTCGGGATTACCGTCTTTTAAAGTCACGATTTCAGTTCGATAATTGGTTGGAATGCCGCCCATGTTGTAATGCACAGTGGGCAAAATCGGAATCGGCTGTTTAGTCACATCGACTCCGGCAAAAATTCGTGCCGTTTCA
>JBEEJU010000258.1:0-3673 GCA_041169045.1 Pseudomonadota bacterium | reverse complement strand
CAATTGCGAAAAATAATAATAATAAGGGTAAAGTGGCTATCATTCCATTAAAAATCGCGGTTTCGGAAAAAATTACCCATTCAAAAGGATCAATATTTGCAAATAAACCAATTAAATAAGCAACGATAATTAAGCTGGCTTCAAAATAACAAGCTTGTTTTAAAAAAGAAGGTAAATGATTTGACATTTTAAAAAAATAAGCGGCTTAAAGTTAATTTTAAATCAATCCCTATCGATTCATAATGTTGCCATTGAAAAATTTTTCGATCGGTTAATTGCGTTAAATCAGGTAATTGTACTAATCCCCGTCCTTGATCACCTAAAAAGCAGGCTGCCATATAAATAATCCATTCGTCAATCAAATCCGCATTTAATAAAGCTCCATTTAATTGCGCACCGGCTTCAATTAAAACCTGATTAATTTGTTGATTCGCTAAATAATTAACCACCGCTTGTAAATCTAAACGTTGATTAATTAGCGGTAATAAAATAACTTTCGCACCTTTATCAGTTAATTGAGCGATTTTTTCTATCTGATTTATTCCGGTTAGAATCCAAATTGTTTCAGCAGTAGAAAATAATTTCGCTTGAGGCGAAATGCGTAATTGGCTATCTAAAATAATTCTTATCGGCGCGACAAAATCGGTTTCTAAGCGTACGGTTAAACGAGGATCGTCCGCTAAAACCGTGCCGATTCCGGTCAGAATTGCTGAAGATTGGGCGCGTAATTTTTGTACATCAGCGCGGGATTCAGCGCAACTAATCCACTGACTTTCGCCGTTGGCTAAAGCCGTGCGACCGTCCAAACTGATTGCCGCTTTACTACACATCCAAGGTCGATTTAAGGTCATTCGCTGAATAAATCCACGATTTAACTGTTGAGCTTGAGCTTGTAAAATACCACAACTAATTGAAATTCCAGCTTTTTCTAAACACTGTAAACCTTGACCTGAGACTAAAGGATTTGGGTCTTGCATAGCGACGACGACTCTAGCAACTCGGGCGCGAATCAAAGCCTCACAACATGGCGGGGTTTTTCCATAATGACTGCAAGGTTCTAAACTGACATAAACCGTCGCGCCTTCTGATGAAGTTTGTAATTGATTTAAAGCATGAATTTCAGCATGAGCCTCCCCAGCGCGAACATGCCAGCCTTCGGCAATGATTTGTCCGTTTTTAACAATCACACAGCCCACGCGCGGATTGGGATCAGTAGTATAAAGTCCACGTTTCGCTAATTCCAAAGCTCGTTGCATATATTGTTCATCTACAAATGAATTATTAGCAAAAGCCGTCATAAATCATCCTTAAAAAATCCTTTAATTAAATTGAAATACCATCCTTAGCTTTTAATTGTTTTTTTTAATTGGACGTTGCCAATTCCCAATACTAGTTTGTTTACTTCTCGCTAAAGTTAATTGTTCTGCGGGCGCGTTTTGACTAATGGTAGAACCCGCTCCAATCGTCGCATTTTTACCAATAATAACCGGTGCAATTAATTGACTATCCGAGCCAATAAACGCTCCATCCTCGATAATCGTTTGGAATTTATTAATGCCATCATAATTACAAGTAATCGTGCCTGCACCAATATTTACTTGTTGTCCAATAATACTATCGCCAATATAACTTAAATGATTAATTTTAGTAAAAGCGGCAATATTTGATTTTTTAATTTCAACAAAATTGCCGATATGAACTTGGTGCGCTAATTCAGTTTCGGGTCTAATTCTAGCGAAGGGGCCAATTCGACACTCTTGACCGATTTTTGCATTTTCAATAATGGAATTCGGTAAAATTTCAACACCATCTTCAATCATAGAATCTTTAATAATACAATTTGCCCCAATTTTAATGTGATGACCTAATTTATTTTGCCCTAAAAAAATCACATTGACATCAATTTCAATATCTTGTCCCTCGACAATTAATTCTCCGCGAATATCAATTCGATTAGGATCGGCTAAACTCACTCCTCCAGTTTCCATTAATTTTTGCGCTTGAGACAATTGATAAATTCGCTCTAAATCAGCTAATTGTTTGCGTGTATTTACGCCTAAAACTTCGTGATTATTTTTTGGTTGTAAAGTATGAATTTCAATTTCATCGTTCACCGCCATTTCAATAATATCGGTTAAATAATATTCACCTTGCGCATTTTGATTTTGTAATTGGGCTAACCATTTTGTTAAATGGCAAGCATAAACCGCCAAAATCCCCGTATTCACTTCAGTAATTCGCGCTTCAACAACAGTTGCATCTTTTTGTTCAACAATTTTAATTACTTTTCGTTCGGAATCGCGCACAATTCGGCCATAACCGGTTGGGTCTTCTAAAATAACGGTTAATAATGCCATTGAATTATGACGCACTTCTGTGAGTAATTGATTTAAAGTTTCAATTTGTAATAAAGGAACATCGCCATATAAAATCAATATGACTTCATTATCATTTAAATAAGTTTGAGCTTGTTGAACCGCATGACCCGTACCTAATTGTTGAGATTGTTCAATCCAAGTCACGGTTAATTCAGCACACTGTTGTTTGACTTGTTCTGCACCATGTCCAATAATAACAAAAATGTCATTATCGATTAATTGGCAACTGGTATCATAAACATGTTTTAATAAAGAACGTCCAGCAATTTGATGTAATACTTTGGGTAATTGAGAGTACATTCTCGTTCCCGCACCAGCGGCAAGAATTAAAGTTTTCATAATAATGATAAATTAAATAAATTTGAAAAATAAAATAAATATAACGTTTTTAAGTAAAGGGAATAGTTTTAATGAAAGTAGGGACGTTGTATTACAACATCTCTACACAATTTCAATATCGTGCAGTCAATTATATCGAATTAAAAACTCTATATAATTTTTTAAAATAAAAACCTACTAAATTTTTAAAATCTAGTAGGCTTTTCTTGGAATTAACGACTATTTAAAAATTTAAGTAATAACCGTCGGTTCGGTACGTCCAGTACGTTGTTTAATTTGACAGAATTGTTCCGCTAAAGTAATTAAAGCAGCTAATGCCAATTGAGTCTCTTGTAAATGCTGACTGGAATCGGCTTCAAAACGTTCAATATAAATTCGTAAAGTCGCGCCTACCGTTCCAGTCCCTGATAAACGAAATACGATTCGAGAACCATTTTCAAAACCAATTCGTATTCCTTGTTGTTGACTAATACTGCCATCAATCGGGTCTTGATAACTAAATTCATCAGCATAATTGATTTGATAATCGCCAAAACGTTGTCCAATTAAAGTTGGTAATAAAGCACGCAAATCATTCATCATTGCATTGGCAATTTCACTTTCTATCGCTTCATAATCGTGACGACTATAAATATCGCGTCCAAATTGTTGCCAATGTTGTTGCACAATATCAGCGACCGATTGTTGTTTAACCGCAATTAAATTTAACCAAAATAAAACTGCCCATAAACCGTCTTTTTCACGAACGTGATTTGAACCGGTACCGAAACTTTCTTCGCCACATAAAGTAATTCGATTCGCATCTAATAAATTGCCAAAAAATTTCCAACCGGTGGGCGTTTCAAAACAGGGTAATTGATAGGCTTTAGCAACGCGATCTACCGCTTGACTAGTAGGCATAGATCGTGCCACGCCTTGTAAACCCTCACGATACCCAGGAATTAAGCTCGCATTCG
>JBEEJU010000257.1:0-13181 GCA_041169045.1 Pseudomonadota bacterium | reverse complement strand
AGAGCATATTATGGCAATTAATTTACAAAAAGGTCAGCGAATTAGTTTAGAAAAACAAGGACAAAATATTGAAAAAGTCTGCGTTGGAGTCAATTGGGGAGCAATTAAGAAAAAAGGCTTGTTTGGTACGAAAACCGAAGCCGTCGATTTAGATGCTTCAGTAGGATTATTTGATGCAACCAAAAAACTGGTTGATATAGTTTATTTTAGACAATTACGTTCAAAATGCGGTTCAATAAAACATTCAGGTGATGATTTAATCGGAGATATTGAAAAAAACGACGAAGTTGATAATGAAGTGATTAATGTCGATTTAACTAAAGTTCCTAATCATATCGAGCAAATTGTGTTTGTATTAAATTCTTTTCGCGGACAAGATTTCGCCGATATTCCCTATGCGTCGATTCGGATTTATGAATGGACACCGCAAAAAGTAGAGCAAATTTTAGCGAAATTTGAAATTGCGAATAATGAAGCTTTTAAAGGTAATGTATCGATGGTGATGGGAAAATTATATCGTTATCAGCAACAATGGAAATTTACTGCTTTTGGTGAACCGACTGCGGATAAAAAATTAGAGCAAACGTTAAAAACCGTTGCGGAACATTATTTATAAATTCAATAAAAAATGAATGTAATTGTCGTAACTTTAATCAGCACTATTTTTGTAAATAATGTGGTATTAACTCAATTTCTCGGATTATGTCCAGTCATTGGCGTATCGCGTCAATCTTCAACGGCATTAGGAATGGGATTAGCGTTAACTTTTGTCTTAACTTTAGCCTGTATTTGCAGTTATTGGTTAGATCATTATTTATTAATTCCGTTTAAAATTGAATATTTACGTACGATTGCATTTATTGTTTTAATTGCTTGTATTGTACAATTTACCGAATTAATGGTCGCTAAAGTTAGCCCATTACTGTATCAAGTTTTAGGCCTATTTTTACCGTTAATTACCAGTAATTGCGCGGTATTGGGTTTGGTATTAATTAACAGTCGGCAATTCAATCATTTTATCGACTCTGCGGTATTAGGTTTAGGAACTGCTTTGGGATTTACGTTAATATTGGTTTTATTAGCTGAATTGCGTGAACGATTAGCCAGTGCAGATATTCCTAAACCTTTTCAAGGACAAGCCATTGGCTTAATTACGATTGGTTTAATGTCAATGGCATTTATGGGATTTAGTGGTTTCATTAAATCGTAAGTAATCATCTAAATAAATCTTATTTAAAAAAATAATAGTTATGAATTCTGTTAATAGCGAAAAATTATCGAGTGCGCGTTTTGCCGAAGCCACGGATGCTTTTGTTGAAATCTTTACCGCTTCAGTAACGTTTGATCAACGATTAGCTTTTCATGATATTCAAGGATCATTAGCCCATGCGCAAATGTTATATCAAATTCATTTATTAACTGAAATAGAATATCAACAAATTGTTAATGGATTAACTCAAATTGGTGATGAAATTCAACGTGGCGAATTTATATGGAACGTTAAACAAGAAGATGTCCATATGAATATCGAAGCTAGATTAACCCAATTAATTGGCATTGCCGGAAAAAAATTGCATACCGCTCGTTCAAGAAATGATCAGGTTGCTACCGATATTCGTTTATATTTACGCGATGAAATTGATCAATTAATGCAACGCATTAAACATTTACAATTCGTTTTATTAAATCAAGCGGAATTATATGCCGATACCATTATGCCGGGATTTACCCATTTACAAGTGGCTCAACCGGTGACTTTTGGACATCATTTAATGGCTTGGTTTGAAATGTTATCGCGCGATTATCAACGATTAATGGATTGTCGCCAACGATTAAATATCATGCCTTTAGGAGCTGCCGCTTTAGCCGGAACCAGTTATCCAATTGATCGATTTTTAACCGCAAATTTATTAAATTTTGCTCGCCCTTGTGCTAATTCTTTAGATGCAGTAAGTGATCGGGATTTTGCCATTGAATTTGCCGCTGCTGCGAGTTTAATAATGATTCATTTATCGCGTTGTTGTGAAGAATTAATTTTATGGACTAGTGCGCAATTTAATTTTATTGAGATTTCGGACGCATTTTGTACTGGTTCTTCGATTATGCCACAAAAAAAGAATCCTGATGTTGCCGAATTAATTCGTGGTAAATCAGCGCGGGTTAGTGGACATTTAATTAGTTTATTAATGTTAATGAAAAGCCAACCTTTAGCTTATAATAAAGATAATCAGGAAGATAAAGAACCTTTATTTGATATTGTAGATACTTTACAAAATAGTTTACGCGCATTTGCCGATATGATTCCACATATTCAAGCGAAAAAAACCAATATGTATCAAGCCGCGAAACAAGGATTTGCAACCGCAACTGATTTAGCCGATTATTTAGTGAAAAAAGGGTTGGCTTTTCGGGATGCACATGAAATTGTCGGTGCAGCAGTACGTTTAGGATTGGAAACGCAACGCGATTTATCGGAATTATCATTAACCGAATTACAACAATTTTCTGCTCAAATTGAAGCCGATGTTTTTCAAGTATTGACTTTAGAAGGGGCGGTAGCGGCACGTTCGCATTTTGGCGGCACTGCGCCGGATACGGTACGCGCGGCGATTGCCGAGGCACGAGCGACTTTAGCCTCAATATAGGAATTTGCGATGAATCGTCGTCGATTTCTTACCGCTTTGATGGCAGGAAGCGTGACTGCTTGTCAAAATGTGCCTAATTTGCTGAATCAATGTTTATCCGGTTTGCCACAAGGCTCTGAATTTACGGCTTTATTAAGCGAAATTTGGCAGGATTTAGACCCTACTCAAGTATGGGATAGTCATGTTCATCTTGTGGGAATTGGCGATTCTAGTCATACTTCTGAAGCATTACCTTGGATTAGTCCGCGTTTATCTAATTGGTTGCATCCCCAATTAAGCTTGCAAAAACAATTATATATCAACGGTAGCTGTGTGGATGAGAATCAAATTGACAACAGTTATGTTGAACATTTATATCAGTTATTGTCACAATTCCCCACGGGATATAAGGCATTAATTTTAGCTTTTGATTGGTATCATAATGCTCAAGGTCAGTCTCAACCCGAACAATCGATCTTTCATATTCCTAATAGTTACGCCGAAAAAATTGCGAAAAGGTATCCGCAACGTTTTGAATGGGCAGCGTCGATTCACCCCTATCGTGCTGATTCAATTGAAGTTTTACATCAAGTTCATGCTCAAGGTGCAAGAGCGATAAAATGGCTACCTTCAGCAATGAATATTGATGCGGCTTCAGCCAAATGTGACCGCTTTTATCAAACTTTAGCCGCTTTGAAATTGCCGATTATTAGCCATAGTGGACGAGAAAATGCGGTGCCTGGTGGCGATCAAAGTTTAGGTAATCCATTACGTTTTCGCCGTGCGTTAGATCAAGGCGTGAAAATTATTTTGGCACATTGTGCGAGTGATGGCGAAGATATAGATTTGGATAATCGCGGACAAAAACCGATAAAAAGTTTTGCATTATTTTCGCGTTTAATGGATGAAAAAAATTATCAAACTTTATTATATGGCGATATTTCGGCAATCACAATTAGACATCACGCTTGGGTAATTAAACCTTTATTACAACGTCCAGATTGGCATTCGCGTTTATTAAATGGATCGGATTATCCATTAGTGGGAATTCCGCCTTTATTTAGTGTAGAAGATTTAATAGAACAACAATTATTGGCTGCAAAATATCAGCCTTTATTCAAAGAATTACAACATTATCATCCGTTATTATTCGATTTTGCTTTAAAACGCTTATTACGTTTTGAGGGAATGGGTTTTGCTAAATCGGTATTTGAAACAAAGCGAATATTAATGAATCAAAAATAAATTTTAGCTTGATTTAGGATTAATATAGATGTCTAGTCAATATATTTTAGTATTAAATGCAGGAAGTTCATCAATTAAATATGCGTTATTTGCTATTCCTGAATCACGGCGATTATTATGGGGAATGATTGAGCGAATTGGCGAAGGATTAAGTTCACATCAATATCATTATCAAACCGATCAAGGACAACAATCGCAGCAATATTCGCAGCCTTTAGCCGATCATCAACAAGCGTTTCATTCTTTAAAAACCATTTTGGAATGCGTGGGTTTTTCTTTTTCACAAATAGCGGCAATTGGTCATCGTGTAGTTCATGGTGGAGAAAGCTTTACCGAACCTTGTATAATTACGGATAAAGTGATTCATGAAATTCGGAATTTAATTCCATTAGCTCCTTTACATAATCCAGCAAATTTATTAGGAATTGAATTAGCTCAACAATTAGCCCCTGATGCTCAACAAATTGCAATATTTGATACCGCATTTCACCAAACTTTACCGGATTATGCGTATCATTATGCAGTGCCTATAGAATGGTATCGTGAATTGCAATTAAGACGTTATGGATTTCATGGAACTTCACATCGTTATTTAGCGCAACAAGCGGCATTATTATTAAATAAACCGTTAATCAATTTGAATTTAATTAGTTTACATTTAGGAAATGGCGCGAGTGCTTGTGCGATTCAACAAGGTAAAAGTATTGATACCTCAATGGGATTAACGCCGTTAGAAGGTTTAATGATGGGGACACGTTCAGGAGATATTGATCCGGCGATTTATCCCTATTTAAATCGAATCAAAGGCTGGTCTATAGAAACGATTAATCAATGGTTAAATCATCATAGTGGTTTAAAAGGAATTGCTGCGAGTAATGATATGCGAATGATAGCGCGTTTCGCCGCTTTAGGACATCCTCAAGCGCAATTAGCTAGACAAATATTTGCTTATCGAATTAAAAAAATAATCGGTTCTTATCTAGCAATTATGAACGCGCCAGTTGACGCGATTATTTTCAGTGGCGGAATTGGAGAACATGATGCGGATTTACGTTTATTATGTTGTGAATCGTTAATTCATTTAGGAATTGCAATTGATAAAAACAAAAATCAATCGCCAGCTACTTTTAACGGTCGAATTCATATTGAATCGAATCCGTTAGCAATTTTAGTGATACCTACTGATGAAGAATTGGCTATCGTGTTAGATTGCCAACAATTATTACTAGCACAATCGAATTAATTGCGATAAAATAGCTAAAATGAATTGTCCAAAATATGAATCACGGAATCAATAAAATGCCTAAAGCGAATGAATTAAAAAAAGGAATGGTTGTTGAAATTAATGAAACGGCTTATATTGTGAATCAAGTTGAAGCCAAAAGTCCTTCAGCACGCGGTGCTTCTACGTTATATAAAATTCGGTTTAATCATTTAAAAACGGGACAAAAATTAGACGAGTCTTTTAAAAGTGATGATTTTTTGAAAGAAATCGATTGTACTCGAATTAAATTACAATTTTCCTATATCGATGGCGATCAATATGTTTTTATGAATATTGAAGATTATAGCCAATATCAATTATCGAAAAATGATTTAACTGAACAATTAGGATTTTTAACCGAAGGTTTAGAAGGCATTGTTGGTTTATTAATTGATGAAACGTTAATTGGTGTTGAATTGCCAGCAGCGGTTCATTTAGCCATTATTGACACTGCACCTAGCATTAAAGGCGCGACCGCCACCGGCAGAACTAAACCAGCTCGATTAAATACCGGTATTGAAATTCAAGTGCCAGAATATATCGAAACTGGTGAAATCGTTAAAGTCAATACCGTCACAGGTAAATTTAGTGCGCGTGCTTAATCTTTTAACCTTTAAAGCGAAATTAGAAAAATAAATCTGCGTATTATTAAAACAATTTAATTCTTGATTAGTATGGCTATTGAAATTGAACATAAATTTTTATTAGTGAATGAGAATTGGCGATCATTAGTAAATCATCAGGTTAATTATAAACAAGGGTATTTAACCAGTGAAATTAACAATTCAATTCGCATTCGAACCGCTGATCAGTGGGCTTGGATTAATATTAAAAGTGCAACTTTAGGCAATCAGCGACAAGAATACGAATATGAAATTCCGATTGCAGATGCTGAAGAAATTTTAACCACTTTATGTCATCAACCTTTAATTGAGAAAACCCGTTATTTTATTAATGACGGTTGGCATATTTGGGAAATTGATGAATTTTGGGGCGCAAATCAAGGCTTAATTATTGCAGAAATTGAATTAGCCTCTCAAGATGAATCTTTTATTAAACCGGAGTGGGTAGGTGAAGAAGTTACCAATGAGCAAAAATATTATAATCATTATTTAAATTATCATCCCTATTCAGAATGGAAAAAAGTCTAAAATAATATCAGGCATTCTTTGATCAATAGTTTGCTTTAGATTATCAATTAACCCATAAAAATCAGCGTAAATTTTTGATTATCCGCTGATGTATCCCATTTAATAACAGAACTAGAATCCATTTCTATATTTATTTTACATGATTAGAATAAGATTTTAGGATTAAATATATTTTCTCATTCACATAAATCAATTTAATAGGGTGTGATTTACGCGCTAATGAGTGAATTTAATTCATCAACATTTCAGTGAAATGCTATTCATTGAATTTTAAAAAATAGATCACCTATCTGCCAACTTTTTCCATGTCGAAATTACGTTTAGAAGAAATCGTCGTTGTCAGTTTTTTGACTTTATTTCATTTGGGGTTGTATCAACACTTTACGCACTTATCAACAATGCCGTTAATAGAATCGCCGCCGTTGATTATCGAATTAGTCCGTCCGCCACCACCGCCTCCAAAACCTAAATCTGAGCCTAAACCTGCGCCGGTTCCATCGCCAACTCCTAAACAAACTTTCGCTCCGGTGGCGAAAATATCTAAACCACCAATCGTTAAATCTGTACCTAAACCTAAGTTGCAAATAGAAAAATCAAAGCCACATAAAGTGGTAGAGAAGAAAGTGGTAGAGAAGGTAGAAAAAGTAGTTAAATTCTCTGCGCCTCCTAAAAAAAGAGTCGTAGAAAAACCTTTAGATCAACAGGTGAGTCAAGTGCAAATTCAAGCAGAAGAAGTGGTGCAAAAGCCAGTGATTGAAGAGCCTATCCCGCCTGTGGAAATACCAGAAATCAAAGAACCGTCTAAACCTGAGGTTGAATTTAAACCTGGGTCAGTAATCGAAAAACCGCAACCGGAAGTTAAATCTGAACCAGAAGTTAAACCGCAACCAGAACACGACTCTACCGAAACTCAAAAAGAAAGTGTCGAGCAGCCCAAAGAGGAGTCCAAATCGGAATCCCAAGAGGAATCCAAAGGCGAGTCTAAACACGAATCGGTGATGACCAAAGCCAGTTATGGCGGTTGTCGTTCTGCCTTAAATCATTATCCAGAAGCGGCGCGTGAACAAGGTTTAGAGGGATTAGTGAAAATTAAAGTTAAAGTTGCGGCTGATGGCAGCGTGATTAGTGCCAGTGTGGTTAAAAGTAGCGGTGAAGCTATTTTGGATGATGCCGCATTAGAAAATGCCCAAAGTTGTCATTTAGAGCCAGCCACTAAAGATGGGGAATCTGTGGCAAGTACGGTGATTATTCCGATTCGATTTAAATTGGATTAACTTATGCTGAATAAATAGAGAGGAGTTTTGAAAATGTTTAATTTTTCGTCATCAATGATTGTTGATGCGGCTTTATGGTTGTTAATTATATTTTCGATTGTGACTTGGAGTATTATTGTTTTAAAAATTATTCAACAATGGCAAAAAGGATCAGCCAATAAACAATACACTTTGGCTTTTTGGAATGCAGCTTCATTAGCTAATGTTTTAGAAATAAAGATTGATTGTCCATTAAATCAAGTGGCGCAACAAGGCTTACAATTTTTAGTCAAAGATTGTTCGCATTCTGCCCAAAAAAATTTATTTTATGCCGGAAGTAAACAAGATATTTTAGAACATTGTTTACGTTTAGAAATTCAACAACAACGTCATCAATTAGAGCGTGGATTAACCGTATTAGCGAGTATTGGCAGTACCGCTCCATTTGTCGGATTATTTGGTACGGTATTGGGAATTATGCACGCTTTAAAAGAAATTACGGCAAAACATTCTGCGAGTATTGATGCCGTTGCAGGCCCAGTAGGCGAAGCTTTAATTGCCACTGCGATTGGAATTGCGGTAGCGATTCCAGCAGTATTGGCTTATAACTTTTTTTTACGTCAAGTTAAATTATCTGAAGCCGAATTAGAAAATTTCGCTAATGATTTTTTACGCTTGGCGATTCAAGCTGAATTTAAATTAGATTCTTCAGAAGCGGTGAATCAATAATGGCATTTAATCATAAAAATGAAGATAATGCATTAAGTGAAATTAACGTTACGCCATTAGTGGATGTGATGTTGGTATTACTGATTATTTTTATCGTCACCGCACCATTATTAACCCAATCTATTCATGTGCATTTACCCGAAACGGTTAAAAATCCACCAGCCAATGATTCACAATCCCATTTACTCAATGTTGAATTAAATATTCAGGGTGAATTGAGTTTAACTTATCATCAACAAACCCAAATGGTTTCGCTAAACAATCCCTCTCAAATCACCGCTATTTTTAAACAATTATTCGCACAAGATAAAGATTTAATTTTAGCTTTTAGCGCAGATAGTCAAGCAAAACACGGTGAAGTAATGCAAATTATTGCGAGAGCGCAAGCAGTGGGTATTACTAAATTGTCTTTTTTAACGGTTGAAGAATCAACTCGATTAAAATAGTCATTTTTAATCCATGATTAACATAATGTTAAGCGTCATTATTATTACTAAAAATGAATCCGCCATGATTGAACGTTGTTTACAATCGGTTAATTGGGCAGATGAAATTATCGTATTAGATTCCGGCAGTGAAGACAATACCGTCGAAATTTGCCGGCGTTATACGGAGAAAGTTTTTCAAACCGATTGGCGCGGATTCGGTGTACAAAAACAACGCGCATTATCTTTAGCAAATGGAAATTGGATCTTATCCATTGATGCGGATGAATATGTGACTACGGAATTAAAAACCGAAATTCAACAAGCCATTATTCATAATAGCCAAATAAATGGCTTTTATATTCCCAGATTATCTAGTTACTGCGGACAAAATATTTATCATAGCGGTTGGCATCCTGATTATGTATTACGTTTATTTAAACGCCAACAAGGTTATTTTTCAAACGATATTATTCATGAACGGGTAATTATTCAAGGAAATACGGCTAAATTAAAACGCCCTTTAAAACATGAATCTATGGTTGATTTAACTGATGTATTAAATAAAATCAATCAATATTCTTCATTATCAGCAAAAAAATTGTATGATCAAGGAAAAACCACTTCTTTTACTAATTTATTATTGAGAACTTGTTGGACATTTATCCGTATTTATTTTTTTAGAGCGGGTTTTTTAGATGGTCGTTATGGATTAATGTTAGCTTTTTCTGCTGCTGAAACCACTTATTATAAATATCTAAAATTGCTGGAATTATCTCAGTCAAATAGTAAAATTCCTAAAAATTGAAATGATAAAGTTTTTGACAAAAAATAGGTTGTATTTTAAAAGTGGAATAGCTGATAATTTAATTGCTGTAAGTAATGCGATTGTTCGTTATACAGGTTGCAAAATACCTATCTCATTACCGAGCGGATCAATTTTAAATCCAAAACTATAGGATGTGCTGACCGGTAAGGAAGCGCATTAGTAACGTTTAAAAACAAAACCGCCATCGGCAAAACCAAAGGCGGTTTTTTTATTACCCAATATTTGAAGACATACTGATTAATAATTGAAATATGTCCTGCGACCAATCTACACGATTTATATCAATCTTTTAATTAATTCTGATCTTCAGGACAACCACAGGTCTTGGCGGTATAGGATAAAATAAAAATAGCACAGCTTAATAAGACAATTGCCATCGTAATTGCCAATAATAAATATAATTGAAATTCATCAGCTACTTTACGCACATCAATCACTAAATGTCGTGATAATGCCGTAATCGCAATGTAAATTAAAAACTGCACCGGTAAACGTTTAGTTTTAAAATAAATACCGATCATTGAGCCTAATTCTAAATAAATGAATAATAATAAAATATCTTCTAAAGTGGCATGTCCAGCACGAATCATCACCGCATAATCATAAATTGCCGACCATATTACCATTGCACCAATACCAAATAACGCCAAATAATGAAAACCCTCCACTAAATGATCGCCAATTTGGGTTAATTTGCTATTCCATTGACTCATTATTTTCTTCATTTATATCGAATGACGCACACAACAATTTTTCTGTGCAATTTCAATTAAAGCGTGTACTTGTTGATCTAAATTTTGAATTGTCGCGTTAAATTCTGGGGTATGAACCGAATACTCAGCCGCTCCACTTTGAACTTGCACCGGAATTTTTGATAAAGTAAGCACTTGATTTAAAACATCTTGTTGAATTTTCGTTGCCACCTCTTCGGCTTTATGTAAAGGCGCGCCGGTTAAGGTGAGTAAAAAACAAGCCTGATCAAAACGCGCGGCTAAATCTAAACCAATCCGAATATCTTTTTTCAAAATATCGACAATTTCGCGCAAAATAGAATCTAATTCGGTTTGCATTAAGGGATGCTGTTGTAAAAAAGGTTTTAAACTAATAAAAACCAATGAAAAAGGCGAGCCATTTCGTTTAGAATTATCCACTTTTTCGCGTAATCTCGGCAAAATACTTGCTTTAGTTAATAATTGAGTTAAGGGGTCTAAAATAATCGCTTCTTTAGCTAAAGCCTCTTGAGCTTCTAAACGCAATACGTTAATAATTCCCAAGCTACAAGCGAGTAATAAACCTAATATCCAACTGAAATACCACATCTTAAACTCCTAATATAATTGATGTGAATGTTGTTCAATCATTTCTTCAGTCATTTTACCGCGTAATACCCGAAATACCCAACGAGTATATAATAAAATAATCGGTAAAAAGAAAATCGTTACCCAAAACATAATATGCAAAGTTCTTTGACTAGAACTCGCATCCCAAATCGTTAATGAACTGTGTAATGAAATATTAGAAGGAATTAAAAAAGGAAACATAGAAACGCCAGCCGTTAAAATCACTCCTGCTAAAGCGATTGCGCTGCTAATAAATGCCCATCCAGAATAATTACGTTTTGATAACCACATTGCTAAAAGCGCAGTTATAAATACGCTAATCGGAATACTCCATAAAATGGGAAAATGTTCATAATTATCTAACCATAAACCTTCGCCGCGTTTAACTAATTTGGTTAATGGATTAGAAACCGCATTCGATAAAATAGGCGTATTAATATGATAACCTTCTAAGCGGGTAATCCATAATCCGGCTAATAAAAAAGCCGATAAAAAAACACTACCTGCAATAATTACTGCCGATTTAGCCCGTTGTTGAATTTCTCCTTCGGTTTTAATTTGTAAAAAAATCCCAGCGTGCATGACTAACATAAATAAACTAACTATTCCGGCTAATAAAGCAAAAGGATTTAACAAGCCGAAAAAATCGCCTAAATAACGAATTTGCATATCATTTTCTAAATGAAAAGGAATGCCGCGTAATAAATTTCCAAAAGCGACCCCAAAAATCAAGGCTGGAACTAATCCGCCAATAAATAAAGCACTATCCCAATAAGATCGCCAATTTGGATTGGTTAATTTACTGCGATAATCAAAGCCTAAAGGTCGTAACCATAAAGCTAATAAAGTTAAAAATAATGCTAAATAAAAACTTGAAAAAGCTACCGCATATGCCATTGGCCAGGCGGCAAACAAAGCTCCTCCAGCAGTAATTAACCAGACTTGATTACCTTCCCAAGTTGAGCCAATTGTATTTAAAATCACGCGGCGTTGTTGATCGGTTTTGCCTAAATACGGTAATAAAATAGCTACGCCACAATCATATCCGCCACTAATGGCAAAGCCAATTAATAATACGCCTAAAAATGCCCACCAAATAAAACGTAATGTATCGTAATCAAATATCATAATGATGCTCCTAATAAGATGAAGTTTCAGTGACTTCAAAATGATAACGTCCTTGATGTAAACTGCTAGGTCCTTGTTTAATGAATTTTAATAACAAAAATAATTCAATGATCAAAAATAGACTATAAAAACACACATAACCCATAATTGTTATTATTAATGAACTTTCCGATAATTGAGAAACGCCTAAAAAGGTCGGTAACACTTCTGCAATTGCCCAAGGCTGTCTGCCAAATTCGGCAACAAACCATCCCATTTCGCACGCAATCCAAGGTAAAGGGAGCGTATATAAGCTTAATTTTAACAACCAATCCTGCCGACATTTACGAATTGAACTGGCAATAAAAGCTAAAATAAAAACCGTTAATGAAGTAAATCCACAAGCGACCATCACTCTAAAACTCCAGAATAAAGGTTCAACTTTAGGAATTGAATTTTGCGCGGCTTGTTCGATTTGATGATCAGTGGCATCAACCACTTTTTCAGTATATTGTTTTAATAATAAACCATAACCTAAATCCGCTTTATAATGATTAAATTGATTAATTAATTGTGGAGTAGGCGATTCATCGCGTAATTGTTCTAATAAACGATAAGCTTGAATGCCATTACGAACTCTTTGGCGATTTTTAATTAATATTTCATTTAATCCAATCACCGGTTCATCAATAGAACGAGTCGCTATTAATCCTAATACCCAAGGAATTTTAATGGCATAATCCGTAGTCATTTTTTCTTGATTGGGAAAGCCGATTACCGTAAATGAAGCGGGCGGCGTTTCCGTATGCCATTCTGCTTCAATCGCGGCTAATTTAGTTTTTTGCACTTCACCACTGGTATATCCACTTTCGTCGCCTAAAACAATAACGGATAAACTCGCAGCTAATCCAAAACCGGCGGCAATAGTAAATGAACGTTGAGCAAATGCGGCATCGCGTCCTTTAAGCATATAATAAGCACTAATGCCTAAAACAAATGCGGAAGCGGTGGTATATCCGGCGGCAACTGTATGAACAAATTTAACTTGGGCGGCGGGATTAAATAATAAATCGGCAAAACTCGTTAATTCCATGAGTAAAGTTTTAAAATTAAATTCTGAACCGACCTGATTTTGCATCCAAACATTTGAGACTAAAATCCATAATGCGGATAAATTAGAGCCTAATGCGACTAACCAAGTAATTAATAAATGT
>JBEEJU010000256.1:0-9378 GCA_041169045.1 Pseudomonadota bacterium | reverse complement strand
AAATGTCGTCGTTTACCCGCATATGAAGACCAATCTAAATCTACTCGAATCGGCGGTGCTGCGTTTAATGAATCTCTTGCGGCTTGAACAAAACCAGCCAATTCCTCAGGAGTTTCTTCTTTGATTCGCATCAACATTAAAAACGCACCCAATTGTTCCGGTTCAACTTGTTCTTCAGTCACAATCATAGTCATGGCACGATAAGCTTCTTGTTGAGTTAAATTACGCGCGCCTTTTTTGCCTTTTCCTAAAATTTTAATAAATTCTGCAAACGGATGCTCATCTATGAGTATTGACATATGTGATTTTTATAATCAATTGAAAAATAAAAAGGAGAGCCAAATGAATGACTCTCCCTTTATTATTTTAAAGCTTAACCACCAAAATCGTCTAATAAGATATTTTCAGGTGGAACGCCATTATCTTGTAACATTTTAATCACAGCGGCATTCATCATTGGAGGTCCGCACATGTAAAATTCACAATCTTCTGGAGCGGGATGATTTTTAATATAATTTTCAAACAATACGTTATGAATAAATCCCGTATAACCTGTCCAGTTATCTTCAGGCAATGGATCGGATAAAGCCACCTGCCAAGTAAAATTGTCATTTTCTCTAGCCAGCATATCGAAATCTTCGACATAGAACATTTCGCGTTTACTGCGCGCGCCATACCAAAAAGTCATTTTGCGTTTGGATTTTAGGCGACGTAATTGATCGAAAATGTGGGAACGCATTGGAGCCATTCCCGCACCACCACCGACAAACACCATTTCTGCATCAGTTTCTTTGGCGAAAAATTCACCATATGGACCTGAAACAAAAACTTTATCTCCGGGTTTTAAGCTGAAGATAAAGGAGGACATTTTTCCGGGCGGCACTGTTTCTGGCGCACGCGGCGGAGGGGTAGCAATCCGCACGTTGAGCATAATTTCTTTTTCTTCGGGATAAGAAGCCATTGAATATGCTCGCAATACTGGCTCTTTCACCTCAGAAACATAACGCCATAAATTGAATTTATCCCAATCATCACGGAAGCGTTCAGCAACCTGAAAATCGCTATATTTCACCACATGTTCTGGACATTCAATTTGAATATATCCACCGGCACGATAGTTAATCACTTCACCTTCAGGCAATTCTAAAACTAATTCCTTAATGAAAGTGGCAACGTTATCATTTGATTTAACCGTACATTCCCATTTTTTCACACCAAAAACATGATCTTCGACTTCGATGCTCATGTCTTGTTTGATGCTTACTTGACAGGATAAACGCTCACCGTGTGCCGCTTCACGTTTGGTAATATGAGACAATTCTGTGGGTAAAATTTCTCCGCCACCTGAATGGATTTTCACTCGACATTGCCCGCAAGTACCGCCACCACCACAAGCTGAAGGTACAAATAAACCATTATCAGCTAAAGCGGTTAATAGTTTTGAACCGACCGGTACATGAATTTTCTTTTCATCATTAATTAGCACTTCCAAATCACCGGAAGCGACTAATTTATTTTTTGCACCAATAATGACAAACACCAATGCAATAACAATGCCGGTGAAAATCAAAATCCCTAAAATAATCTCCAACATAGTGCTTTCCTTATAATTGGATTCCAGAGAACGCCATAAAGCCTAAAGACATTAATCCGGCACTGATAAAAGTAATGCCTATGCCTTCTAAACCTTTAGGAATATCGCTGTATTTAAGTTTTTCGCGTACACCAGCCATGACCGTAATCGCTAATGCCCATCCAAAACCACTACCTACACCATAAACCGCGCTTTCCGTTAAATTATAATCGCGTTCGATCATAAATAAACTACCGCCTAAAATCGCGCAATTTACCGTAATTAAAGGTAAGAAAATACCTAAAGCATGATATAAAACCGGAAAGAATTTATCTAAAATCATTTCCAAAATTTGTACCAATGCGGCAATCATACCAATACAGCTTAATAAAGATAAAAAGCTTAAATCAACGCCTTTTAATCCTATCCAAGATAACGCATCTTCTTTTAATAAAGCATGATAAATCATGTTATTTGCTGGGACGGTAATAGTTTGCACTAACATTACTGCAATTCCCAATCCCATTGCGGTTGAAATCTTTTTTGAAACCGCGAGGAAAGTACACATTCCCAAAAAGAATGACAAAGCTAAATTTTCAATAAAAACCGCTTTGACAAATAAACTAATATAGCCTTCCATTAATGATGCCCTCCTTCACCGTGAGCAATATCCATGATTTTAAATTCGGCTTTTTCACGTTGATTGGGTTTTAATTGGCGAATTGTCCAAATAATTAAACCAATAATAAAAAATGCACTCGGTGGTAATAACATTAATCCATTCGGTTGATACCAGCCGCCATCTTTAATTAACGGTAAAATTTCAATGCCTAATAATTTGCCAGAACCTAATAATTCTCTGAAAAATGAAACCAGAATTAAAATCAAACTGTAGCCTAATCCATTTCCAATACCGTCCATAAAACTGGCTAAGGGTGGATTTTTCATTGCATATGCTTCAGCACGTCCCATTACGATACAGTTGGTAATAATTAATCCCACAAATACCGATAATTGTTTGCTAATTTCATATGCAAAGGCTTTTAAAATTTGATCAACCACAATCACTAATGAAGCAATAATCGTCATCTGCACAATAATCCGAATACTGCTAGGAATATGATGCCGAATCGCGCTAATTGCCGCACTCGAAAAAGCCGTTACCAAGGTTAATGCAATCGCCATAATCAGCGAGGTTGACATTTTAGAAGTGACCGCTAATGCCGAACAAATCCCTAAAATTTGCAAAGTAATAGGGTTGTTATGCACTAAAGGTTCGGTTAATACTTTTTTAGTTTCATTACTCATGATTAGCTCCCTGTTCTAACTTTAGCTAAATACGGCGCGAAACCTTCTTCGCTCATCCAATACCGAATTAAATTGGTTACACCGGTACTGGTTAAAGTCGCTCCAGCCAAACCATCCACTTTAAATTCAGAGCCGGGTTTTCCAGTTTCAACCCCACCTTTGACTAAGCTTAATGCTACTGTACCTGAAGAGGAGTAAACTTGTTTACCCTTCCATAAAGCCCGCCAATGGGGATTGACAACTTCACCGCCTAATCCGGGGGTTTCGGCTTGGTCATAAAAGTTAATACTTTGTACGGTTTGTCCGTCCGGCTCTAACGCCAAAAAGCCATACATGGTTGACCATAAACCGTAACCATGTACGGGTAAAATAATGGATTTAATTTTATCGCCTTCTTTAACCAAATAAATTTTGGCGATTTTGGCTTTACGTTTGATACTGGCGATATCTTTTTTAGCCGGAATATCAATACTAAGTGCTGGGTCTTTAGCTGCTTTACGTTGATCGTAACTGTCAACTTCTTGATTATCGACATAATCGCCAGTTTCCATATCCACCAATTTAGCTTCAATTTTTTCAGCAAATGCTTGATCAACATTCGTTTCTGGAGTTAATAAGCCAGCGACATCCAAAATGTTTTGTTTAATGTCAAAGGCTTTATTTTCAACTTGGAAAGGTTTTAACGCTACCGCTGCTAATGAGACTAAAATCGCACAAGCAAAACATAACCACAATGCAATCGCTATGGTTTTTTCTAAACTGTCATTGCTTAATGCTAAAATTTTATCGCGATACACGACAAATTTTTGATACTGTTCACAACGATCCAGTTTTTCTTTTAAGTATCGACAATACGGAAATTTCAATTCATTAGCCATGACGTTTCATCCTTCTGCTGATATTTGCTTGAACGACTAAATAATCAATAATCGGCGCAAACATATTAGAAAATAAAATGGCTAACATCATACCTTCAGGGAAAGCCGGATTAATCACTCGAATAATCACCACCATTACCCCGATTAATAATCCGTATAGCCAGCGTCCAGTATCGGTTGTTGCCGCAGTGACGGGATCGGTTGCCATATAAACCATACCGAATGCAAATCCGCCTAAGGTTAAATGCCAATACCAAGGCATAGCAAACATGGGATTAGTTTCGCTGCCGATTACATTTAACAGCGATGACATGGCGACCATACCTATGAATACGCCAGCAATAATGCGATAGGAAGCTACACGGGTGTAGAGTAAAAACGCTGCTCCGATTAAAATCGCTAAAGTTGAGGTTTCACCCATTGAACCAGGAATAAATCCTAAAAAGGTTTGAAGCCAACTGTATTGCGCTTTAATCGCCTCAATCCCACCGGCTGAAGCCAAACTTAAAGGCGTTGCAGCGGTAAAGCCATCAACTCCGACCCAAGCTGAATCACCTGACATGGAAGCTGGATAAGCGAAGAATAAAAAGGCTCTGGCAGTTAAAGCTGGATTTAAGAAATTTTTACCTGTTCCACCAAAGACTTCTTTACCAATCACGATTCCAAAAGAAATCCCCAAAGCCACTTGCCATAATGGAATTTCCGGAGGAAGAATCAAACTGTACAACATCGATGAAACCAAGAAACCTTCGTTGACTTCATGACCGCGTACCACGGCAAATAACACTTCCCAAACACCGCCAACCGCTAAGGTGACAATATATACCGGCAAGAAAAATAAGGCACCGTGAACTAAACACGATAAGGGATTCATGGGGTTATAGCCAAAAATCATCATCGGAATGGCGCGCCATCCTTCGGTTTTAGCCAAGCCCATGCTGGTAATCGCCAGATTTGCTTGATAACCGGTGTTGTACATTGCCATTAAAATACAAAAAAAGGTCGCAATCACGACAAAAGTCATGGTGCGTTTTAAATCATTACCATCACGGACATGAGTTGTTCCGCGAGTGACCGCAGAAGGGGTATAAATGAAAGTATCGACCATTTCATATAAGCCGTAATACTTTTCAAGTTTTCCCCCTTTGGTAAAATGCGGCTCTATGCTATCTAAAAAATCTCTAGCCGACATTTAGCCTTCCTTCTCAATTTTGGTTAAATTTGCGCGCAATACGGGCGCGAAATCATGTTTTCCGGGGTCAACAAAAGTAAATAACCCCATATCTTCTTCATCTAATTCTAAACAACCTAACAATTGCGCTTGATCGGTGTCACCAATCACCAACGATTTCAGTAACGGCGTTGATAAAATATCCATAGGCATTACGGTTTCATAAACGCCTACTGGAACAATCGCCCGATTACTGCCATTTTTATCGGTGGTTAATGGAAATAAACGTCCGCTTTGGCGATCTCGACTAGACACATAAACATTCATTGCGGAATATTTATTTTGTCCCGGAACGATCCAACCGAACAATTCCCGTTGCCGCCCTTCTACTAACACCGATACTTGTAAATGATAAGCACCTAAATAAGCTGACCAATCAATAGCTTGATGTCCGTATAACACAGAACCAGAAACCACTCGATTTTCGACTTCGGTTAATTCACCGACCACCAAATCGTCAATATTTGCCCCAACACGAGTACGCACTAAACGCGGATTTTTTACCGATGGACCTGCTAATGCAACGACTCGCTCAACATTTAACCGACCCGTGGTAAATAAAGCACCGATGGCGATCACCGCTTGATAATCCAAATACCAAACGGATTTGTGCGCATTCACCGGTTGAATAAAATGAATATGCGTACTGGGTAAACCCGCAGGATGAGGACCGGAAAATTCAGCGACTTGAATTCCATTCGCAGTGGGAACATTCGCACCAGTAGCCTTGCACAAATAAGTTTTACCCGCCGATAATTTTTGAATTACGGTTAAACCATTGACAAAATCTTCACTGCGTTCCGCAATAATTACACTAGGATCAGCGGCTAATGGACGGGTATCCACCGCCGTGACAAAAATCGCCGCTGGACTCGCTTCAGTCGCAGGAATTTTGCCATATGGACGCGCTCTTAAACTGGTCCATAATCCCGAAGCGATCAAATGTTGTTTAACTTGCTCACCGGTTAAATTGGCTAATTCAGTTGCGGAATAAGCGGTAAAAGTTTGTTCCGCTTCTCCTTGAATTTCAACAACTACCGCTTGTAAAACTCGTTTTTCTCCGCGATGAATCGCTTTAACAATTCCAGAGGCTGGAGAGGTAAAAACACATTCGGGATTTTGTTTATCAGAAAATAACACTTGACCTAATTTGACCGTGTCACCTTCGCTGACCCACATTTTCGGTTTTAAACCGACATAATCCCGCCCTAACAGAGCCACCGATTTGCTCGGTTGACCCTGAGAAATTTTTTGTTCAGGTTTACCGGAAATGGGTAAATCTAAACCTTTTTTGATCGTAAATTGCATAGTGAATAGCCTATTTCTCCAAGCAACGGGTGGCGACAATCCTTTTAAATGGGTTAATGAATTTAAAAGGCACTTTTAAGACATAAAACTTGAGTATTACACCATAAAATGACTGATTGCTCAATGCGTCATCTTAAGCTTATCTAATGAAAAATAACGATATTCGATCAAAATGATTGATATAAAAATCCATAAAATCGAGCATAATGAGTTATTTTTGATTCGACATATCAGGATTATTTAAATTGCAACGATTTTCTTTAACTCAACAAGCCCATAGTTGGCTACAAAATTATTTGCGTAATGGAGATATTGTGATTGATGCAACGGCGGGGAATGGTTTTGATACTTTATTTCTTGCGCAGCATATTGGTTCTGAAGGTTTGGTTTATAGTTTTGATATTCAAAAAGAAGCCTTAAATAATACTCAACAACGATTAATTGATGCCGGATTAATCAATCGCATACAATTAATTCACGCTAATCATGCAAATTTAAATCAATATATTTCGGCTAATCATTATCAAAAGATTCGGGCAATGATGTTTAATTTAGGCTATTTACCTAAAGGTAATAAACAAATTATTACCTTAACTAATTCAACGATTACTGCTTTAAATCATTCATTAGAATGGTTAGCCCATAAAAGTTATTTAACCCTTATCGCTTATCCCGCACATGAAAATGGTAATCTTGAAACTGAAGCGGTATTAAATTGGTGTCAATCTTTACCAATTAGCCAATTCAATTGGCAAATGATTGAAAATCCATTCGCTAGTATTTCTAGTCCTAAATTAATTATGGTAGAAAAATATTGAGTTAAAATTATTTAATAAGTAAAAATAACCTGAGTTCGGAATAATCTAAGGTTGCCTGCTTGTTTATCCCGAACTCAAGTTAGATTAATTTATCAGAGTACCAATAAGACTAATGTTGGATTAGGTGATATATGGTGGAATTATGGTTACAAATCTGCTTTTTATGTTTATCGTCCTCAAGGATATTTTCGTTAATAATGCAACGTTATGAGTTTTTGGAGAAGGGGAATGTTTAAAAAATTTCCGCCTTTCTTTGCAGTGGGAATGATTTTACTTGGTTTGGAAATAATGTTTACCACTGATCAAGCAATTTTGTCTAAAATAACGCACAATCAAATGTTTTCTCAATTTAAAATAGGAAATCATGGAAAAGTGACTGCCTCTTCTTTTCAATCAGCTAGGTTATCACAAAATAAAACTAATAACAGTAATACGACGGAATGGGTTAAAGCAATGCTGCAATGGATTGCTGATTTTCCTTTTCCACAAGAAAAAACGCATTCTATTTTAAGCAGTAATCCACCGGAAATCGTTAATGCGTTGTCAAAATTCGATCGGAATATCAGAAATCATATTATTAATAATAAAAAGCTTTCTCATAATGAAAAAGGTCAAATTTTATGGGAAATATTTTTAAATACGAACTGGTTGGGAGAAGATAATGCTTTAAAGGCAATCGTTCAAGATTATTTAGCCAGTATTGCGCCTTTTGAATTATCACAAGAAATTCTTTATGCTTATCAAGATTTGATTTCTCAGGGTGAAAAATCTATGAATACCCGCCAAGATTTTTTGGAAATAGCGGATGCTATTTTAAGGCTGAATAAAAATATCTCAACACAGGAAAAAACTGAATATAATCAGAAAGTAGGTTATATTAAAGAACTTTTGTTAATGCAAATTGGCAGTACTGAAATTTCTATTGAAGAAATAAAAGGCTTAACTGCCAATTCAGTTAATCTTTATTTAGCCAATGCTAATAAAAAAGAAACAGAAACATTAATATCTGATTTACAGGCAACTATTAGTCGTTCTCCTCAATATAGCGGAGTGTTTTATGATATAGCATTGCGAAATATGCTATCTCAATCGCAAAATTCTGAATTTGCTTTAAAAACATTATTACAATCCTCTCCTAGTATAGAGACAAAAGCTGAAATGAATAAGTCATTGACTTTTCTTTTAAAGGAGGACGGTAATATTTCTCTTGCAGAAGTTTCTCAAGAAATAAAGTCTGAATTATTAATTTATCTTCAATCTCAGTCCAATAATATTATAGGAACGGATATAGAAGCGGATTGGAAAGCATCTGTATCGAGATTATCAAAATAAAAGTCGAGAAAATGTGCTTCATTAAAATCGCGATTTTTTATTTTTCAAGCGGTTAAATTTAATAAAATTCATTCAAAAATTTCAGTTAAATCAATAGATAAATTCGGAAATAAAAATGCAGTAGTTATTTCATCATCCGCATACATTTTATGCAATTGGTATTTCGCTGATTTATTTAATACAAATTGTAAAATAGTTTTTTGATAAAGTGAAATAATCCAATTTAAATATTTTATGAATTGATTAAAAAATTGTGCAATATATCATGTCCATGTTCAGTCAAAATGGATTCAGGATGAAATTGTACCCCTTCAATAGCCATTTGTTTATGTTTAACCCCCATAATTTCGTCTATTTCCCCCTGTTCATTTTCTGTCCATGCGGTTATTTCTAAACAATCAGGTAGTGTATTTTGTGCAATTACTAAAGAATGATAACGTGTCGCAATAAAAGGATTATTTAATCCTTGAAATACGCTGCTATTATGATGAAAAATCCGCGATGTTTTTCCGTGCATTACTTGTTTAGCATGAATAATATCGCCGCCAAATGCAAAACCAATACTTTGATGTCCTAAACAAACGCCCAAAATCGGCAATTTACCGGCGAAATATAAAATACTTTCTACCGAAATTCCGGCTTCTTTGGGCGAACAAGGACCGGGCGAAACTACTAATTTATCAGGACACAATTGTTCAATATCGCTAATACTTATTTCATCATTGCGTTTTACAATAACTTCCACACCTAATTCACCGAAATATTGTACTAAATTATAAGTAAACGAATCATAATTATCGATCATGAGCAATTTAATTTTTTTCATTCTATTATTTCTCCAAATTTATTGTAGATTATCATTCAGTAATCTTATCTAATTTATTATTTACTGTTTTAAATTTTTGATCTGTTTTTTTGCAAAATACGCAA
>JBEEJU010000255.1:0-3528 GCA_041169045.1 Pseudomonadota bacterium | reverse complement strand
GATTCGACAACCAATGTGCCATCAAATTGTTGATATAATAATCCGCGCTGATAATCTTGGCGACCTGGGGATTTTTTTAAAACACTATTACAAACCGCTTTGATTCTGAAAGGTTTGCTGAATTGATGACACCCACTTAATTGTCTTAAACCTAATTTAACGATTTTATCAAAAGTGGTAATCACTGCGACTGGATTTCCTGGTAACCCAAAAAAGAAACAGTGACCTATTTTACCAAAAATTAAAGGTTTCCCGGGTTTAATAGCGACTTTCCAAAAATAGATTTGACCAGTTTGTTCTAAAATTTCTTCAATGTAATCCGCGTCACCTACCGATACACTGCCAGTGGTAATAATCGCATCACATTCCGCCGCCAGCTCAATCAAGGTTTGTTGCAATAAAGTTTTATCATCCGTAATAATCCCCTTATCTAATAATTCAAAGCTGGGATCGGTTAATAATCCAATCAGCGCATAACGATTACTGTCATAAATTTGCCCAGTTGTTAAAGGTTGTCCTAAAGGGACTAATTCATCTCCGGTAGAAAAAAAACCAATTTTTATCCGCCGTTTTACCCTGACTTGCTCGATACCCGCCGCTGCCAACAAAGCTAAATCAGTGGCAGTTAATTTTTTGCCCGCAGTCAATAGTTCGGCTTGCTGTTGAATATCCTCACCTATTTCGCGTACATTTAAACGCGGACGGCAATCACTAGGAAAATGAATTTTATTTCCCGATACCATCACAAATTCTTGCATAATCACACTGTCAGCCGCTTCGGGAACGACAGCACCAGTCAGAATTCGTACACATTCTCCGGCTTTTAATTCCTCTTTAAAAGGACATCCTGCCCATGAAGTTCCAACCCTTGTTAAACTAAACACCTGTCCTCGATGTAAATCTTGACTACGAAACGCATAACCATCAACCGCCGAATTACGATGTGGTGGAAGATTAATTGCGGAACAAATGGATTGACTTAAAACTCGTCCTAGTGCTTGAGATAAGACTATATTTTCATCGCCTTCAACCGCGACGATGTGATTTTTAATATTGTCTAAGGCATCAGTCATGGTTAGCATTTCTGAGGGTAAATCACAGATATGAGTCATCATTTCATTAAGTTAAAAAAGTTCAGAAGGTAATCAGCAATTTGTGAAGGCTGATTGAGTGGTAGTTGAGTGATTGAACATTGTAGACTGAGCGGCGCGTCCGTTGCGAGCGCGATAATCTCTGAATCCGTTAAATATTCAAAATGGCTATTGAATTCCTGGCGATAAATTTCGATTTTAGGGATCGATGCCGACTTAAAACCTTCAACTAAAATCAAATCTACTTCATGTTGCGGAAAATAAGCCAGTTGTTCAGATAATTCGATATGCAATTGATTTAATTCGCTAATAATCGCACGTCTATGTGGCGATACAATCATGACCGGCGAAGCTCCCGCCGTGCGTAAACGAAAACTGTCTTTGCGTGGATAATCAATTTCAAACGCATGATGACTGTGTTTGATTACGCCCACTCGCCACCCTCGCGCTGTAAGTATAGGTAACAATTCGGTCAACAAAGTGGTTTTACCACTTCCACTCGCGGCAACAAATCCAATGATAGGTACTTGTGCATTCGTTATCATAGCGTTTGAATATCACTTTATCAAACCTCACATTGTAAGCTATTCTTTAATCCACTGTAATCACTCTAGTGCAAACAGAGTGCGAATTTACGCTTAGGAACAAAAATAATGCGCTTGATTTTGTGGTTAATATTAGGACTTTTTTTGAGCAATAAATGGTGGTTGCCCCGATTACGTCAGCGGCTGATGCGATTTATTCATCCCCAGTCTAATGCGGAATTTAAGCTTGATGTTGCAGAAGCCTACGCAATTTTGGGATTAACTCCGGTGGCAACTCGTGAACAAATTATTGCCGCACACCGTCGCTTAATCCAAAAAAATCACCCTGATCATGGCGGTTCAGATTATTTAGCCAGTAAAATCAACCAAGCTAAAAAAGTATTATTGCACTCCTTAGATTTACCATAATCTTTCCCGTTTTTTATGCTTACGAATGGATTGGCGCGAGCGTTACCGATTATTTTTATTACTACTGCTTATTCAAGGCTGTGAAGACCAAGCCATCACTCCAGTTTCAACCATTAAGGTCGCGGCTGTCAGTCAGCCTTCAGTGTTTTATCATCAAGTTAAATCTGGCGATACGTTATATCGTATTGGTTTAAAATATGGATACGATTATCAACAAATTGCCGAATGGAATCAGTTAAAACCGCCTTTTATTTTAGCGATTGGACAACGGTTAGTTTTGTTTACTCAGGTTAAAAAATCGCTTCAATCTTCACATTCCTCAACCCAATCAAATCGTTCAACCGTTCCGCCACCAGCTTCGCCGGCATTTATCGATTATTTGGTACAAACGAATGATACCTTATACAAATTGAGTCGCCGATTTGGCGTATCGGTAAAATCGCTAATGTTATGGAATCAGTTATCTCAACCGCAACAATTACATGCTGGACAATCTTTAAAAATTGCGATGCAAACTCAACAAAATCCTAAAATAGCTTCTTCTATAAGTGCGTTTTTGGATAATAAAACTTTAAGTATTTCAAATAATAATCAAAACATGTTAAAGTTTTACACGCACTGGCCTAGTCAAGGAAAAATAGTCAGAAATTTTGCTCAAACTAGTTACAAAGGCATCGAAATTAGTGGTAATTTAGGTCAAAATATCAGAGCTATCGCCAGTGGTAAAGTGGTCGCCGTCACCGACGCGATTTATGGGCATGGTCAATTTGTGGTCGTGCAACATCCAGATGAGTATTTGAGTAGTTATGCTTATACCCAAAAAGTGTCTGTCAGCGTCGGACAACGGGTCAAAGCAGGTCAGGTAATCGCACAAATGGGGCGACTTGGGCAACAGCCGCCCTCTGTTGAAATTGAAATTCGTCATCAAGGACGAATAATTAATCCATTAACGTTTTTATCGAATCAATCAGTGATTAAATCAGAATTGGGAAGAAAATAATGAGTAAAGAATTAGTTGAGATAACACATATTAAAACCGAATCGTTATTTGAAGATAGCGTATTTGATATAGAGGTTTTACCAGAGATTGTAGAACATGAAGATTCAGATTTGAGTTTTACGCTGACTAGATTTAATGAATTTGATAATCTACATCCAGATCATGCTTTAGATGCCACGCGAATTTATTTAAATCAATTGGCAAAATCTAGCTTATTATCCGCTGAACAAGAAAAATTATTTGGTAAACAAGCAATGGCTGGTAATCTTGCTGCTAGACAAAGAATGATCGAAAGTAATTTGCGTTTAGTGGTGAAAATTGCTAGGCGATATTTAAATCGTGGTTTACCTTTATTAGATTTAATTGAAGAAGGAAATTTAGGCTTAATTCGAGCCGTTGAAAAATTTGATCCAGATCGCGGATTTCGCTTTTCAACCTATGCAACTTGGTGGATTCGACAAACCATTGAACGGGCAATTATGAA
>JBEEJU010000254.1:0-6319 GCA_041169045.1 Pseudomonadota bacterium | reverse complement strand
GAAGTGCTGTTCAGCAGAGTCCCCAATTGTACTTGGTGGGGATAAATATCTGAATAATGGTGTGGTGACTGATAATATGCTGTTATATCTTGATGCGGCTTCTTATCAAGGTTTCGGTAATTGGTTAGATCAATCTGGCAATCATCATCATGCGCAAAATTTAGCGATAGCACGCAATCCTAAATTTGTTTCTCAACCTAATAATGCGAGTTATTTCGTTTTTGAGTCTGCCAATAGTCAATATTTTGATGTGCTTAATCAAGAAACTATGGTTTATGGAACGGGCAATAATCCAAGAACATTATCAGGTTGGATCAATGTGCAACCCACAAATAATTGGCAATGGCTTTTTACCTACGGTGTAGCAGCTGGAGGGCAAACAATGTGTTTGGGATTTACCCGTGACATGACACAAGTTTGTTTTAGTGGATATGGCGGTGATTTACTTTTCACTAAGCCAAGTGCTACAGTTTGGGCGGGTCAATGGCTATATTTGTGTGGCACATATTCTGGAACAACCGCTAAAGTTTATGTTAATGGACAATTGGTTGCTACAGGGCAATTTAATTGGAATACGATAAAAGGCATTATGAGTATAGGTCGTCAAACAAATGGTAATGAATTTGCCAATGGCAAAATTAGTCAAATTAGTTGTTACAGCAAAGAGTTATCGGCTGATGAAGTATTACAGAATTACAACGCATTGAAAGGAAGATACGGATTGTAATTTGTGAAAATAAAACTAACGCAGTTTGTTTACATAACTTGTTGTATTTAATAAGTAATTAATCGAAAATTATCGGGTATTGTTAAATCCCCTAACCCCTTTAATAAAGGGGGAACAGCCTCCTTTGCTTAAAGGAGGGTTGGGGGATTTTAAAATGGGAATATCTGATAACTTAAGTATTTCTACTTAATTAAAAATATCCGCCTCAACAAATAATTTACCCATTTGATCTTTTGCCGATAATTCAGGTTGACCTGAAAATTGCCAATTAATTGCTAAAGTGGGATCATTCCAAATAATACAACGATCATAATTCGGTGCATAATAATCGGTAGTTTTATATAAAAATTGCGCGGTTTCACTTAAAACAATAAAACCATGTGCAAATCCCTCGGGAATCCATAATTGTTTTTTATTCTCCGCGGATAAAATTTCGCCAACCCATTGCCTAAAAGTCGGAGAATTTTTGCGTAAATCTACGCCAACATCAAACACTTCTCCTTCAATCACTCGCACTAATTTTCCTTGCGTATGTTGAATTTGATAATGTAATCCGCGCAATACGCCGCGTTTAGATAATGAATGATTATCTTGTACAAAAATCACTTCTCTTCCGACCGCTTGATTAAAAAGTTGTTGATTAAAACTTTCATAAAAATAGCCGCGATCATCTCCCCATATTTTGGGAATAAAAACTTTAATATCGGCAATCGCAGTTTCGATTATTTGCATGATATTCCTTGCGCTAAAATTTTAAATAAATACTGCCCGTAACCGTTTTTTGCTAACGGTTGTGCTAAGGCATGTAATTGTTCATCATTGATGTAATTCATGCGCCAGGCAATTTCTTCTAAACAAGCGATTTTTAATCCTTGACGACGTTCTAAAACTTCAACAAATTGCGACGCTTCTAATAAAGATTCGTGAGTACCGGTATCTAACCACGCATAACCGCGTCCCATAAGGGATACGTCTAATTGTTGATATTCCAAATATTTTTTATTGACATCGGTAATTTCTAATTCGCCGCGCCAAGAAGGTTTGATATTTGCTGCAATATCGACCACTTGTTGATCATAAAAATATAATCCAGTCACGGCATAATTGGATTTAGGGTGTTTAGGTTTTTCTTCTAAACTTAAAGCACGCAATTGCGGGTCGAATTCGACAACGCCATAACGTTCTGGGTCTTGAACTTGATAAGCAAACACGGTCGCGCCCATTTTTTTCTGCGTTGCCGACAGCAATAATTGCGATAAATCATGACCATGAAAAATATTATCACCTAAAATCAAGGCACTAGGATGATTGCCAATAAAATCGCGTCCGATAATAAAGGCTTGCGCTAAACCATCAGGTGAAGGTTGAGCAGCATAACTGAGATTGAGTCCCCATTGTTCGCCAGTTTCTAACAAAGCTTGAAACAATGGCAAATCTTGTGGCGTAGAAATGATTAAAATATCGCGAATTCCCGCTAACATTAAACTGCTTAAGGGATAGTAAATCATCGGTTTATCATAAATTGGTAACAATTGTTTTGAAACCGCTTTAGTGACCGGATATAAACGAGTGCCAGAACCTCCGGCTAAAATAATTCCTTTACGATTCATGAACGTACTCCATAATTTTGTTGAATCCATTGTTGATATTGACCACTACTAACATGCTCAACCCATTCGCTATGGGTTAAATACCAATTTATGGTTTGACGAATGCCGCTTTCAAAAGTATAAGCCGGTTGCCAGTCTAAATCTTGGGCAATTTTGCTGGCATCAATCGCATAACGGCGATCATGACCCGGACGATCTCTAACATAGGTAATCAAGCGATGATGCGGCGCAGCTTCAGGACGCAACTCATCTAAAATTGCGCAGACGGTATGTACGATTTCCAAATTGGTTTTTTCGTGATTACCACCAATGTTATACACTTCGCCCACTTGTCCACGAGTCAAAACAGTGTGAATCGCTGAACAATGATCTTCGACATATAACCAATCCCGAATGTTTTTGCCATCACCATAAATCGGTAACGCTTTGCCTTGTAAGGCATTTTTAATTAATAAGGGAATGAGTTTTTCTGGAAACTGATAAGGACCGTAATTATTAGAGCAATTGGTGGTTAAAGTAGGCAAACCGTAAGTATGATGATACGCGCGTACTAAATGATCGGAAGCCGCTTTAGAGGCGGAATAAGGACTGTTTGGCGCGTAGGGATGAGTTTCGGTAAATGCTGGATCGCTGAGTTCTAAAGACCCATAAACTTCGTCAGTAGAAACATGTAAAAAGCGAAATTCCGCTTGACGTGCAGCAGTTAAACCCTTCCAATAAGCGCGAGTGGAATCTAATAAGTGAAAAGTGCCTAACACATTGGTTTGGATAAAATCTTCGGGGCCGTGAATAGAACGGTCAACGTGGCTTTCGGCGGCGAAATTGATGATCGCATCGGGTTGATATTGTTCTAATAATTGATTGATCAAACTGCGATCGCCAATATCTCCACGCACAAAAATATGTCGCGGATTTTGATTTAAACTGGCTAAATTTTCCAAATTACCGGCGTATGTCAGTTTATCCACGTTGATAATTCGATGTTCTGTGGTTTGAATTTGGTAATGCACAAAATTAGCACCAATAAATCCGGCACCGCCGGTGACTAACAGGGTTTTCAAAGAAAGCTCCGAAATAGAATGAAATGAAAAATAGAGATTTTTTATTATAACAGCAAATGTTCAAATACGATAAACTCGATGATTAATTAAAATAGGGAATTTAATTAAAGCAGAAATACCGTCGAATTAGCTCAGTTATTCCTAATAAAAAGATAAAGAGAATAATCGGTAAATTGCCGATTTTTGCATATGGAGTTAATCCGGTCATTGGCAAAATCTTTCCGGTTAATGTCGCGGTAGTAAATAATTCCGTTTGAGATAAAATTTTGCCATTTGGCGCAATAATTGCGCTTAAACCGGTATTGGTTGATCTTAATAGATAACGACCGGTTTCAACAGCCCGCATTTGTGCCATTTGTAAATGTTGATAGGGTTCTAAAGAAATGCCAAACCAAGCATCATTAGTTAAATTCACTAAAAAAGCTTTTTTATTTAAATCTCGAATCGATTGCTCGCCAAAAGCATCTTCATAACAAATAGAAGTGCCAAAACTATAATCCGCCGCATGTAATAAAGCTTGATTAAGTTCACCAGAATCAAAATCATCTAACCGCATTCCTGTCGCCTTTAATATCCACCCCGATAAAGGTTGTAAAGGTAAATATTCCCCAAAAGGTAATAAATGTTGTTTATGATAAAGACCGCTATTATTACCTAATAAAAAAGCCGCATTATATAAACGATTGGTTTCTGGTTGATAATCAATTAAACTGACTAAAACATTACTATGATATTCTCTCGCTTTTTGGGCTAAAGGTTGTAAAAAAGGCACATCTACTTTAAATTTTGCCGTTGGAATTGAGGTTTCGGGCCAAATAATTAAATCTGACCGCCAATTTAAATAAGTTAATTGCTGATAAGTGAATAAAGTCATTAAAAAAGATTCCGGTCGCCATTTATCTTCTTGACTAATATTGCCTTGAATTAAGGTTGCGGTAATCGGTTTATTTTCTAACGGATATGTCCATTCAATTTTAGCTAATAAAGCTCCGATCACTAAAATTAAACTAATGATATTCGCAAAGATTAAATACTGTCGTTGATAATAGGTTAAATAACTGATTAAACTAGCCGTTATCGCAATTAAAAAACCACTGCCATAAACCCCCAAAATCGGCATAAATCCAATATATACCGTATCAATTTGACTATAAGCAATTTGTAACCAAGGAAATCCGTTTAAAAACCATTCTCCGCGTAGATATTCAATCTCTATCCAAATAATTGGAGCTAAAATCAATAAACTCAATGGATTTTTTTTGGCTAACCATACCGTAATATAAGCTGCAATTGCTGGAAATAAAGCAAAAAATCCTACCAATCCAATTGTTAATAAAGCCGCAATTAAAAAATGCGTTTGTCCATAAAAATAAATACTCACAAATGCCCAGCTAATTCCTAAGCCAAATACCCCAAATCCATAACTATATCCATAAATAAAAGCTTTTTTTGGTGATATAGATAACCATGAACTAAAAAGAATCGCTAAGGAAACAATAGCTAATGGCGAATAATGAAAAGGAGCAAATCCTAAGGTGAATAATAAACCGGAAAGTAAATTAATCAGAATCCACGTTTGCGACGATAACAGAGTCATGTTTGAGTCTAAGGTTGAGAATAAAAAATCGCATGATAACTAAGCTTAGGCTTAATGCAAACCTTATTTAACTATCGTTATAATTACTTCGTGAATGAATTACTGAAGGCAAAAAACGACATCGGTTATAATACGCTATTATTTTTATCGTTAAATGAGGAGTTTTTATGAGTGTTATCCTTGCAGACCGTGTCAATGCAGTTAAACCTTCGCCCACTTTACAAATTACAGCACGCGCCGCACAAATGCGTGCTGAGGGTAAGGATATTATTGGTTTGGGAGTAGGTGAACCGGATTTTGATACACCACAATCGATTAAAGCCGCGGCGATTCAAGCGATTAATCAAGGATTTACTAAATATACCGCTGTCGAAGGGACTTTAAGTTTGCGCAAAGCGATTGTGGCTAAATTTCAACGTGATAATGGGTTAACTTATCAAGCTAAACAAATTTTAGTGTCATCTGGTGGCAAACAAAGCTTTTTTAATTTGACCCAAGCCTTATTAAATCATGGCGATGAAGTGATTATTCCCGCGCCTTATTGGGTATCCTATCCTGATATAGTGTTATTAGCCGACGGGGTGCCGGTGATTGTGGAGGCTGGACAAGATCAGCAATTTAAAATTACCGCAGAACAATTGCGTGCAGCGATTACGCCAAAAACCCGCTTATTTGTGATTAATAGTCCATCGAATCCCACAGGAATGACTTATTCCGCGACCGAATTAGCTGCATTAGCTGACGTTTTAAAATCGTTTCCGAATATCATTATTGCGACCGATGATATGTATGAACATATTGTGTGGCAAAAAGGCAGTTTTGTGAATATTTTAAATGTCGCGCCTGAATTATATGATCGGACAATGGTTTTAAATGGCGTTTCTAAAGCCTATTCAATGACCGGATGGCGAATTGGATATGCTGCTGGCAATCTTGAATTAATTGAAGCCATGAGTAAAGTGCAATCTCAAAGCACTTCTAATCCTACCTCCATTTCACAAGTCGCCGCTGAATCCGCATTAAATGGCGATCAAAGTTGTATTGATGAAATGATGATTGCGTTTAAACAACGTCATGATGTAGTGGTGGAATTATTGAATCAAATTGAAGGGATTGAATGTATTGCGACTGATGGTACTTTTTATGTTTTTCCTAATGTCGAAAAATTATTAACTCGATTAGGCATAGAAAATGATTTGGATTTTGCTGAATTTTTAATTGAAAAAGCGGGAGTGGCTTTAGTTCCGGGATCCGCTTTTGGTTGTCCCGGACATATTCGGATTTCAATTGCTACCAGCATGGATAATTTAGTTAATGCAATTGC
>JBEEJU010000253.1:0-2582 GCA_041169045.1 Pseudomonadota bacterium | reverse complement strand
TGAGCTATGTAAGGTTTTTTATCTCTCTTATTACATAACTACCTTTCATTTTTATATCTAACGCCTTTTTTAAAAGGCGGTGCAATAAATTATCGTTATTGCACCTTACCATTACAAATTATTGATAAATTTAAGGATGCAATAAAGTGAGTCCATTTAAATCAGCAAATTTCGCTTCTACGCCAACGCCATTCATTTTTAAAGACTCTGTTACTGCCATAACAATTTCATTATTGCCCGCTTTTAATGGTAAATAAATTTCGTTGAAATAACCTATATTGCCTAAAAACCACGCATTTCTGCTATGAAAAGATTGGTCTTCTTGATAAATAATTCGCCCATTTAAATACAGTTTTACTTTATCGCTAAAACCAAATTTCATTAATTTCACTTGATTTTGAGTAGAAGAAATAATCGCTTTAGCAAAAACGGTATTTTTACCGGCAATAATATTATTAGCATCTTGCACTTGCGCTAAATTAGCGAGTCCATCAGCAGCGGTATTTACAGGTTGCCATTTCAATGAATTCAGATAATGCGTTTCTATAAACATTTTATCTTGAATGACATTTTCATTAACAGGTTCAGAAACCGTCCAATTTTTTATAGCGGTGGGTTCATCAGCCAATACCGGAGGCGTTTTCATTAACGCCGGATTATCATCCAGCGTATAACTTGGATTGGCAAGATGCGCTCCTTGGCTTTCTAACACAATATCACCCGCAGAACTGCTACTCAATAAATTAACATTTAAAATCGGTTTAGTCATATCTACAACATAAATTTCAGCATATCGCCCTACTGAAACAATTTTAATATGAAACCATTTACCAAAAGGAAAACTGACTGTAGCGATATTGTAAGGCGCATCATAAAGTTGCCAATTACTAATGCCATTAATAATTGGTGCATATTGTACTGAATTAGGAAATGCGGATTTATTCGGACGTAAATACAATTTGTCACATTGTCTAACGCCTTCTTGACAATGCCACCGAATTTCAACATAACCGGCTATAATATCTTTACGTTGAAAAATCGCATCTGTTTCAAAAACGCCATTTTTAAAAGAAACATTTTTTAAAGTCGCAAATTCTTTATCCGCCATTCCGGCTAAAACAGCGGTTTTTCCTGCATAATTAACAATTTTATGTGCTGAAGTTGTACCGTTAAATTCCCATTGTCCAGAATTAAAAGGCACTAAAACAGGTGTTGCGGCACTGCTTGTTTTAGCAAAAAATAATAAAAGCCAAGACATCATTCCCATTATTTTAAAATAATTTTTCATACTATTATCCTTCAATAAATTTTAAGCAATTGCAATAAATTCGTTAAATAACAAATAACCATTCTTCCATTTTGAGTTTACCTAAATTATAATCGTTGCTTGTGTTTAATATCTTTTTTAATACAATATTAAAGACATTTTAGCTATTATATTTTGTAATACGACGATCTAATGCAAAATAGACAAATGAGCTATCAGTATATTCGATTACTTGGTTTTTAGCCACAACCTAAACATTAGATCATAACTTTTAAAAAAGGATAAACTGAGGTTGATATTTTAATGTTGTTTTGATTTTAAAATCGTATTTTTTAAACTACGCTTATTTTGTACAGAAACAAAAAAGGCTGGTTGATTTTTTTGATCAATTGCCGTCATATTTTAGCAACGAAATGATAGGTTAAAAAAATGTCATTAAAAATTACCACTGGTTTAACAGCACTCTGTTTTTCACTAATCCATTCAGTTTATGCCACAGAAGGCGGGGCAAGCCGTTATTTACCCGCTTTTTACGGTGATTTTGGGATGGGACTTACTTCACCTGAAGGTTATTATTTAGATAATTATTTAGGCTATAAAAATATTACTTCAAACGGCACTAATTATAATTTAGTATTTGAATTACCCGGATTAGTGGGTATTATTGATACCAAAATCGCCGGTACGAAATACACTTACGCTTTTTATCCTACTGTTCTGTATCATGATTTAAACGGTACAGCGCACGGTGGAGCAGGCGATATGTATGCCGTACCTGTAAAACTGTCATGGAACTGGGACAACGTAGGTTTTGGAATTTTTACCGGAATTGTGACTCCAACCGGAGCTTACCATAAAGGCGCAAGTTTAAATACCGGGCGTAATTATTGGACATTTGATAATAACGCTGTATTTACTTGGTATCCTAAAGGCGGTTATCAAATTTCTTTCGATTTTGGCTATGCGATCAATTTAGAAAATCCTGCCACACATTATCGTACCGGTGATGAAATTCATCTAAATTATTTAGTGGGTTACGCACTAACAGACAGTATCAACATTGGTGTGTTTGGTTCATATTATCGACAGCTTTTACAAGATAGTGGCAGTAATCCTGACGCAGCTACTGCTTTGCGCGGCGAAGCCAGCAGCATTGGCCCTGTAGTCAGTTATACCACTAAAATTGGAGAACGTTCAGTGTACTTTTCCGCCAAATGGGTACACGAATACAACACGAACCTGCTTTCTAGTGATTTTTTTATGTTAAGAACTGCGTTTAAGTTTTAAAATTGCTCTCAAAATTTTTGAGCTTTTA
>JBEEJU010000252.1:0-5798 GCA_041169045.1 Pseudomonadota bacterium | reverse complement strand
TCGGTTCACATACTTGTGTTGAATTATTAACTCAGGGCTATCAATTAACCGTGATCGATAATTTATCGAATAGTTGTGAACTGTCGCTACAGCGCGTGCAACAAATTAGCGGTAAATCTTTAACTTTTATTCAAGCAGATGTGCGAGATTTTTCGACCTTAGTGACTTTATTGCAACACTATCAGTTTGATGCAGTAATTCATTTTGCCGGATTAAAAGCGGTTGGAGAATCAGTCGCGCAACCTTTGCGTTATTTTGATCACAACATCGCGGGTACGCTGAGTTTATTGCGAGCAATGCAAACGGTGAACTTGAAAACTTTAGTATTTTCGTCATCAGCGACGGTTTATGGTGATCCGCAAACTGTGCCGATTCGAGAAACTGCCGCTTTATCCGCAACCAATCCATATGGACGCAGTAAATTAATTATTGAGCAAATGTTAGCGGATTTATCCATCTCAGATTCACAATGGAAAATTGCCCGCTTGCGTTATTTTAATCCAGTAGGCGCCCATCCTTCAGGGTTAATAGGCGAAGACCCTAAAGGGATTCCGAATAATTTGATGCCTTTCATCAGCCAAGTAGCTTGTGGACGACGGCAATATTTGTCTATTTTTGGCAATGATTACCCCACGATCGACGGCACTGGGGTACGAGATTACATTCATGTGGTCGATTTAGCTTTAGGACATTTGGCAGCTTTAGAATATTTATTTGCGCAATCTGCGCCATTATTGACCGTTAATTTAGGCAACGGTTGCGGTGTATCGGTGCTAGAAATGGTCAAAGCGTTTGAATTAGCCAGTGGTCAAAAAATTCCTTATCGAATAGTCGGCAGGAGAGCCGGAGATATTGCGAGCTGTTATGCAAACGTCGATTTGGCACAACAATTACTGAATTGGCAAGCACGTTATGATCTAAAAAAAATGTGCGCCGATAGCTGGCATTGGCAATCATTAAATCCAAATGGATATGAATGATTTTTCTTTTCATTTTAACAATAGAGTAGATAATGTCTGAATGGATTAAAGTGGCTAATTGTCAACAGTTAGCGAATGGTGAACATCTAATTGTCGAGTTGAAAGGACAAGAAATTGTGTTATTCAAACACGATAATCAATTTTATGCCATTGAAGATCGTTGTAGTCATGATAATGGTTCAATTGCACAAGGGCAAATTGAAGCGGGTGAAATTATTTGTCCTCGTCACGGAGCGCGATTTTGTTTGAAAACCGGACAATATCGCTCGCCGCCTGCCTACGAAAATATTAGTTGTTTTCCGGTGTTGGTCAACAATGAAAGCGTATATGTAGCGGAATCTGCTGAAGATTAATCGCTGAAACCATCCCAATAAAAAAGCAATCCCCAATTAAATGAGGATTGCTTATTCAAACAATAGAGAGATTAAACTCTAAATTCTTCAATGCGTCTGCCGCTAGACAATAAGTCTAACAACCAGTTAGGTTTTCTGCCGCGACCTGCCCACATTTGTTTAGCATTATTTGGATTTCTATATTTAACCGCTTTGACTTTTTTAGGGGTGCTGCCACCTAAAACTTCATCCCAAGAAAAGCCTGATTCGGTGGTTAATGAAGCAATTTTATCTAATAATTCACTTTTATCTTGTTCTTTGCGTTGTTCAATAGCTTCGTTTAATGTAGCTTGAAATGCTTGTAATTCTTTAGAAGGTACTGATAACAAATCTTCTACGGTAATTGAACTTAAATTTAAAGCGGTCATTTTTTATCCTATAAAATTAGTTAAAACACACAATTTGTTTAATCTAGCAGCGGTTAACCAGATACTAGATCGTTTCTTTTGTTTATCGTTTATTCACAGAAATATAATTGGGTTTATTATTACTGCTGAAAAACGATTAGGCTTGCTATGATAACGTAATTTTAAAAATCTTCAATAGGTAAGTACATTAAAAAAAGATAATTTGTAGAATTAGGTGTAACAAAGTCTAATGAATTGGCATTTGCTACAATGTTGATAAAACGCTGGCTATCGGTTTCAATAATGTAATAGAGAATGAACGACATAATCTTTTAATTGAATTTTGCCTTGTAAATCATCTAATTCAATCACAAAAGCACATCCTATAATGCTTGCCCCCAAACTGTGAACTAGGTCACATCCGGCTTTTGCAGTTCCACCGGTAGCTAGAACGTCATCGATTAATAATACGCGGTCAACCGCAGTCAGCGCGTCACTATGTATCTCTAATTGAGCTTGGGCATATTCCAAAGTGTATGCTTTTTTGAGAACGTGGTAAGGCAATTTACCGGCTTTGCGTAGCGGAACAAAGCCAACTTGTAAAACCCAAGCCGCCATTGCTGCAAAAATAAAGCCTCTCGCCTCGATACCCACCACAGCCGTAATATTTTGTTGGCGAAATGGCTGTATTAATTCAGTAACAACCTGTTGCAAACAATCTGGATTTTTCAATAAAGGCGTAATATCTTTAAACACAATTCCTTGTTGGGGAAAATCGGGAATATCTCTGATGTAATCGCGCAATAATGCCATTTAAAAAGCTCCATAATGAGTAAAAAAAACGGGAACTACAGTTGATAAATCCGTAGTTCCCGTGAATAAAAAAATCAGTTAAATAAGGATTATGGCTGACGTTTGACTAAAAATAGCGCGTCCATTGCCGGTACAGTCACTTGTGAATCAATGGCTTGACCGTTATTGAGAGTGGGATTTTGACTGCCTTTTAGGTAGCGATATTTATTTTTAGCCAGCGATACTGTCCAAGATCGATGAGTGCCATTGAGCAGGACTACGCCTTTTTCAAATTCCCGAGACCAGCGTTCTGCGCCGCCTTGGTATAACTTAATATTACGAATTTCGGTGCTACCAATTTGTTCAGAAACGCCAAAAATAGGCGTAGCATTTGTAGAACCATCAGCGACAAAACTTAAGCGATAAGTCCGCCATTCTGAATCGATTAACAGGGATAACGGAGCTTTAGTATTAGCGGTAGTGACAGCACCATTAATCATTAATGCTCGTGGCATATGATCAAAATCTTGTCCGGCATAATGCCAAAAATCTCCGCCTCGTGCGTCAAATTCCAAAGTGTATTCGGTATTAGCCACTAACGGCACTGGATTTTTTGGCAATAAACTGACCCCAAACCACATTTTTTCTGGAAAAATTCCCGCCGGAATCGCTTGTACATTTACCGAAGCTCCTTCAGCAGTTTGTTGCGCATCAGCAACAAAATCTTTATCCATAACCCATTGCCATTCGGTTTTTGCCAATAAATTGGTTTTATCCAAATCGCCCAATTCTTGTTGTGCCGGAGCTAAAGCTTTGCCCAACCATTTCCAATCATTTAAATCGCCGCCATGATATTCATCCCAAGGAAACAAATCTGCGCGAAGTTTGACTTTTCCATGATTCACATCACTGGCTAATTTGGCTTCATTTGCCTGAGCAAACGGATGCGGCATTCCCACCATCGAAGCGGCGGCTAACCCTAATCTAAAACGAAAATCGGTAGAACTACCGTCAGGAGCATACGCCTGAGCATATGTGGAAGTTGGAACTTTAGTAAACGGATAGCTAAATTTAGGCGAACTTTGGACATTTTCTGTCCATGAACGTAAGTGATTAAACGCCGTAGAAAATCGTTCAAAATCATTCGTAGCGGGGAAAGATTCCAACTGCACGCCATTTAAATAATTCCATCCACGAACGCCACCAATTGCGTCGTTGCTATCGGTTTGGATAAAAATATCAGGACCGACTACACGGCGTAATTCTTTGAAAAACACTTGTCCACCCAAACCAAAAGAATTCACGCCCTCGATATAACCATAATCCGGTATTAAATCATTGTTAGCGTCCATATGATTATTTTTCGGCGCACCCCAAATCCACCGACCTACGTCAAATTGAATTCCATTCGCTCTGGTTTGTTGAACGACTTTTGCCATTTCGCGTGCATACCATTCTGCACCTGTGAGATTTTCTTTACCACCACGTGGACAATGTAAACTAAAATTCACTTGCCATTGTCCTGACCAAAACATCATATGCGCGGCAACGACTGCTTTACCCGCTTTAAAAGCTAAAGGTTTAGTTCCCCATTGTCCGCGTTGAATCACGGCACTGTCTTTATTAACTGATTGTAAAACGACATGTTCTGCTTGCGACCAATCCGGTTTTCCCGCTGCATTTAGAGCGTAAATCGTCAGAGCATATTTGCCTTCAGATTGAGTTAATAATTTATCAGCTTGTTTATCATTAATTAAACGATGTAATTCTTTAACCGAAATTTGCGTATCATTTGGATTAATATCTTGAGTTAATAAAGTACCCGTTTTATACAATAAATGTCCAGGCCAAATGACATCAGTATGTTCAGCACCAACTCCTCCATATGCACGCTGCACAATTAATAATTTATCAGGCCATCGATCCCGTAAACGTTTAGAAACAGGATTAGCTTGTTGTAAATCAAAAGCATTGACCTGAATCACGGGGAAAGGTTCATGCGCTTCAATCCGTTTAATCATTTCTTTTTTATCATCGACTTTTTGCACAGCTTTAAAAGCCATTGGAATTGGAAATTGATCGGGTAAAGCGACAGACTTAGCAAAAGCTATTGGATTAAAAATCACCGAGGTTAAAAGCCATGCACCACTGGACAAATAATAATGAATACGCATGGGACACTCCTAGAAAATGAAAATAAATCAAAAATTAAATCATTGTGGTCAAAGTTTGAATCACGCTATTAATTACTTGAGGTAATTGTGATTCTAATCCTAACCATAAAGGTAATCTAACTAAACGTTCAGAATAATTCAAAGTATTAGCTAATTCTCCGTCCGCTCGTCCATAACGAATTCCAGCCGGCGCAGTATGTAAAGGTACATAATGAAATACGGCTAAAATTTGTTGTTGTTTTAAGTGAGTAATGAATTGTGAACGAGTCGCCAAATCCGCTAATAATAAATAATACATATGGGCATTATGTTCACAATTAGCCGGAATAATCGGACGACGAATTAATTGCTGTTGTTCTAATTCAGCAAATGCTTGATGATAATCTTGCCAAATAGCTAATCGCCGTTGATGAATTTCGTAAGCTGCTTCTAATTGGGCAGCTAAAAAAGCCGCAATTAATTCACTAGGTAAATAACTTGATCCCAAATCGCACCAAGTATATTTATCTACTTGTCCGCGAAAGAATTGTGAGCGATTAGTGCCTTTTTCACGAATAATCTCAGCCCGTTGAATTAATTCTGGATTATTAATTAATAAAGCTCCACCTTCACCCGAAATAATATTTTTAGTTTCATGAAAACTTAAACAACCCAAATGTCCAATTGAACCTAATGGGCGTTGAAAATAAGTTGATAAAATTGCTTGAGCTGCATCTTCAATTACCCATAATTGATATTTTTTGGCAATGGCTAAAATCGTTTCCATTTCACAAGCTACACCTGCATAATGTACAACGACAATCGCTTTGGTTTTTTCAGTAATTGCAGCAGCTATTTTATTTTCATCTATATTTAAAGTATCGCTACGAATATCGATAAATACTGGAATAGCTCCGCGTAAAACAAACGCATTTGCCGTCGATACAAAAGTATAAGACGGCATAATCACTTCATCGCCAGGTTGTAAATCAATTAATATCGCAGCCATTTCTAAAGCAGCGGTACAAGAATGAGTTAATAAAGCTTTATTGGTTTTTAAATGATTTTCTAACCAATGATGACATTGTTTAGTATAAAATCCGTCCCCCGATAAATGTCCACGAAAATGAGCAT
>JBEEJU010000251.1:0-5021 GCA_041169045.1 Pseudomonadota bacterium | reverse complement strand
GCCATTCGAGAATGTTTTGCTGCATTTAAACATAAACTAATAAAGAATTGTAATCCCAAAATTAAATTAGCCATTAGTAAATGTAACGGTTGAATAAATGCCGGCATTTGCAAACGATCTAAAATAATCCCCGCAATAATACCGGTCACAATTGCTATCATTAATCCAATCACCGCCAATCGTATAGGCTGGGTTAATTCAGTTGCCCGATAAATTTTCCAACTTAACCACGCATTGCTGAATAAAATAATGGATGAAAAAGAACGATGGATATAAAAAATAATCGGAAAATGATCTCGCCAATATTGTCGTTCTAAAGTATAAATGCCTTGCGATAAACTATCTACCGTTTCACGCACTTGTGTTCCCATTGCAATTTGAATAACCGTCATAGCCATTAATATTTTGATCATTAATAAAGCAAAATTCGGTAATTGCTGATCATTAAATTGCCCAATAAATTGACGTTGCGATCGGCTGACTACATAAATTAATAATAAAACAATCATCATTGCTAATAACATATGTAATGTGATCATCATCGGCTTTAATTGGCTGGCAACAACCAATGATCCTAACCAACCTTGAAATCCTACTAATCCTAATACCCATAAAGCTAAATAAAAAATCGCTTTATCTTGAGGCAAATAAATTCGAGATTTCCATGCCGTTAATATAATTAAAATACCGGTAGTTACGCCTACTAAACGATTGCAATATTCAGTCCATGTTTTTAATGGATTAAAATCGGTATTTTGATAACCGCGTTGCGCATAAATTTCGTGATAATTAATAGGTAATTGGGATTCATCAGTAGGCGGAATCCATTGTCCGAAACAAGTTGGCCAATCCGGACAGCCCATTCCCGCGCCCGAGGCTCGAACACTACTGCCAATTAAAATGACAAAATAAACCGCCGCAATTGTCCATAATCCTACACGACGAAATTGTAAAACAGCTTGAGCATCGATATTCATAATTAATTTTGCGAAATGATTTAAAAAAATAAAGCGCGTAATTGTTGTCCTGGAGATTCAGCCCGCATAAAACTTTCTCCAACTAAAAAAGCATAAATGTTTTGATTGATTAAAACATTGACCTCTTCACGAGTCGTAATACCACTTTCAGTCACTAAAATTCGATCGGCGGGCATAATCGCTTTTAAATCAAAACTGGTTTGCAAAGTGGTTTCAAAAGTTCGTAAATTACGATTATTAATGCCCATTAAAGGCGTATTAATTGCCAAAGCGCGTTCTAATTCATCAGCATTATGAACTTCTACTAAAATATCCAATTTTAAACTTTGTGCTACTTGCGCTAATTCCAACATTTGCGATTGGGCTAAAGCGGCGACAATTAATAAAATCGCATCCGCGCCTAAAGCGCGTGATTCATAGAGTTGATACGGATCAATCATAAAATCTTTGCGTAAAATGGGCAATGGGCAACGTTGATGTACCATTTGCAAATTCGCTTCTGAACCTTGAAAATAGGTTTTATCGGTTAATATCGATAAGCAAGTGGCACCATTCAAAGCATAATCTTGCGCAATGGTTAAGGGTTGGAAATTTTCACGAATCACACCTTTACTCGGTGAGGCTTTTTTGATTTCCGCAATAATCGCTGGTTTTTGTTGCCTAACTCGTTGCTGAATCGCGGCGGCAAATCCACGAGGCGATTGTTGTTGGGTCGCTAATTCTTCCAAATTAGTGATTGATAAATTTAATTTACGACGGGCTACTTCTTCGGCTTTAGTGGTTAAAATAGTTTGTAAAATATCAGCGGTTTGGTGCATAGTAATCAGGTTAATCAATTAAAAAAATAATTATCACAAAGAGTGAGAATTATAAACGTATTTTAAACCGATTGGGAAAGGTATTTATCTTAACTGAATCATTATTTTATTTAATAATGATTTACATTTCATTTATTTTATATTTAGAGGAATCTATTTTAATGGGACAATTCGCCACTTTTAGTGATTTTTTACAAATGGGACAACATGGTTTATATGTATGGCTCAGTTATGCGATTGCACTCGCCATTTTTATTTACAATATTGTGGCTGTCATTTTAAAAAAACATCGTTTCTTTACTCAAGCTAAACGTCATTTACGTCGTGAACAAAAAATATGATGAATCCAAAACGTCAAAAACGCTTATATATTATTTTAGCCATTGTGATTGGCTCTGCCGCAGCGGTTGGATTAACCCTGTACGCTTTAAACCAAAATATTAATTTGTTTTATTCCACTACTCAGGTTGCGCAAGGTCAAGCTCCGCAGCAAACTCGAATTCGAGTTGGTGGCATGGTTGTTAAGGGAAGTGTTAAACGTTCTTCTCAATCGCTACATGTTGAATTTCAAATTACCGATTATGCGCATCCTTTAACCGTTGAATTTACCGGTATTTTGCCAGATTTATTCCGCGAAGGACAAGGCATTATTGCCCAAGGACAATTAGCCGCGAATGGTACTTTTCAAGCTGATGAGGTATTAGCCAAACATGATGAAAAATATATGCCTCCAGAAATTAAAGACAGTTTAAAAACGCAACCTAAAGGTGGTTTATGAGTGCAGAATGGGGTGAATTTGCGTTGATCTTAGCGTTTGCATTGTCCACATTATTAGCAATTATCCCCTTATATGGTGCAACGGTTAATCAAACTTTGTGGATGAATTACGCCAAGCCTTTGGTTTATGGACAATTTTTATTTTTGCTGATCAGTTTTAGCTGTTTAGGTTATGCCTTTGCTCATGACGATTTCAGCGTGCAATATGTTGCTGAACATTCTAACAGTCATTTACCTTTTGTTTATAAACTCAGTGCCATTTGGGGCGGACATGAAGGATCATTATTATTATGGGCATTGATTCTCAGCGGCTGGACGGTAGCAGTCACTTTATTTAGCCAAAGTTTACCCGCCACTTTATTAGCCCGAGTGCAAGCGGTGATGGGCATGATTGCAGTGGGTTTTATTCTATTTTTATTAGAAACCTCAAGCCCATTTTTACGACTTCTGCCGACTCCACCTGAAGATGGAATCGATTTAAATCCTTTACTCCAAGATGTTGGCTTAATTATTCATCCCCCTATGTTATATATGGGATATGTTGGATTTTCCGTAGCCTTTGCATTTGCGATTGCTGCATTACTTTCAGGACGCTTAGATACAACTTGGGCGCGCTGGTCACGTCCTTGGACTAATATTGCTTGGGCATTTTTAGGAATGGGAATTACCTTAGGAAGTTGGTGGGCTTATTATGAACTCGGCTGGGGCGGCTGGTGGTTTTGGGATCCGGTAGAAAATGCCTCATTAATGCCTTGGTTAGTCGGTACCGCTTTAATTCACTCCTTAGCCGTCACTGAAAAGCGTGGCGTATTCAAAAGCTGGACGGTATTACTAGCGATTTTTGCCTTTTCTTTAAGTTTATTAGGCACATTTTTAGTTCGCTCGGGAGTATTAACCTCAGTACATGCTTTTGCTTCAGATCCCAAACGCGGATTATTTATTTTAGTGTTGCTGGCATTAACCGTGGGTGGCTCGCTCACTTTATACGCCTTTCGCGCAAATACCGTACATACCCCGATCAATTTTTCGGCTATTTCAAGAGAAACTTTATTATTAATCAATAATTTATTTTTAACCGTCATGGCACTCACGGTATTAATTGGTACTTTATATCCTTTATTGTTAGATGCTTTAGGCGGTGGAAAAATCTCAGTAGGTCCGCCTTATTTCAACGCCATGTTTGTACCGATCATGAGTTTGATGACTCTGGCTTTAGGATTTTCTATCGGAGTTCGGTGGCGTGATACTCGACACGAAGTTTGGAGTAAAATCTTACGATTACCCGCTTTATTCAGCCTCTTAAGTGGATTGATATTAACTTTGTTTTGTGATCATTTTGAATGGTTAGTTTGGTTAGGTTTGAGTTTAAGTTTGTGGATAGTCTCAACCGTCAGTTATGATTTTGTAAAAAAATTTGCCAATACTCGTTCTATTTTTGCTAAATTACGACAATTACCTTTAAGTTATTATGGTATGATGAGTGCGCATCTAGGCGTTGCAATCGTTGCAATTGGCATTACTTTAGTATCGCATTATAGTCAAGAACGAGATATTCGAATGGCAAAGGGCGATCAACTAGATATAGCCGACTATCATTTTGAATTTAAAGGCACGCAACATTTTCAACGAGAAAATTATCAAACCGAACAAGCACAAATTAGCGTAACCAAAAATGGAAATTGGGTTACCGATTTACATCCTGAAAAACGGCATTACCCAGTTAAACAATCGATGATGACTGAAGCCGCCATTGATCCGGGTTTATTTCGGGATTTATATGTGGCTTTAGGCGAACCTTTGGAAAACGGCGCGTGGGCAGTACGAATTCAATACAAACCATTCGTACGTTGGTTGTGGCTTGGAGGAATTTTAATGACTGCTGGAGGAATTTTAACAGTAGCCGACAAACGTTATCGACAACACCGTTAATAACAACAAAGATCATAATCTCAACAAATTGGGATTATGATTTTTTAAGTGGCGTCCCCAAGGGGGTTCGAACCCCTGTTACCGCCGTGAAAGGGCAGTGTCCTAGGCCGCTAGACGATGGGGACTAGCTTGATAAAACTTGGTGGAGCCAAGCGGGATCGAACCGCTGACCTCAACACTGCCAGTGTTGCGCTCTACCAATTGAGCTATGGCCCCGCTGTAAAGACCGCGCATTTTACAGGATTTACGCGACAAGTCCAGTATTAGTTATGAATTTTATCGCTTGTTGCAAACGCGCGAGGGTTTTTGCTTTGCCTAATACCACTAGCGTGCCTTGAATCGCAGGCGATACGCCACAGCCACACACCGCCACGCGCAACGGTTGGGCGACTTTGCCCATGCCAACCGACAACTCAGCGGTGATTTTTGCCACGATGTCATGCAATGGTTCGGCTTGCCAGTTTTCTAAGGCGGCGAATTCGTCGTGCAGACGTTGCAAAACGGGCGCGGCTTCAGTGGT
>JBEEJU010000250.1:0-6859 GCA_041169045.1 Pseudomonadota bacterium | reverse complement strand
CACCAATAATCATATTTCGATCACCGTCACCATCAGAAGCTGCACCAAAAGTAGGCGCGTCCGCGCTAAACATTAAATCAGCCAATTCTTTGGCATAAACTAAATTCGGATCAGGATGTCCTCCGCCAAAATCTTCTAAAGGTTGAGCGTTAATCACTGAACCGGCGGGCGCACCTAATTGTTGCTCTAAAATTCGTTGCGCATATGGTCCGGTAATGGCGTGCATGGCATCAAAAATAAACCGAATTTTGCCGGAACTTAATTGACTTTTGAGTAAATCAAAATCAAATAAACTCGACATTAATTCTGCATAATCAGCCACAGAATCTAGTATTGTCACGGTTAATTGATCAATTTGAATTGTTGCAATTTGATCTAAATCAATATCGGCAAAATCGGCAATATAATAACGGTTAATGATTTGGCTACGTTTAAAAAAAGCTTCGGTATCATTTTCAGGAGCAGGCCCACCATTACTGATATTGTATTTAATACCAAAATCTTCATCAATTCCGCCAGGATTATGACTGGCAGATAGAATTAAACCGCCAAAAGCTTGATATTTACGAATTAAATGCGAAGCCGCTGGCGTGGATAACCAACCATGTTGCCCAATTAATAATTGCGTAAATCCATTTGCCGCTGCCATTTTAATAATCGTTTGAATCGCTTGACGATTAAAATAACGTCCATCTCCGCCTAAAACTAAGGTTTGTCCATGACAATCGCCAATACAATCAAAAACAGATTGAACAAAATTGGCCAAATAATGCGGTTGTTGAAATACTTTGACCTTTTTTCGTAATCCAGAAGTTCCGGGTTTTTGGTCAGAAAACGCAGTGCTAGAAACAGTAATCACATTCATAAATCAAGCCTTGATGCAAAAAAGAAATAAATACGGTACAGTAATTGAGTTTTGTTTTTATTATAGTGGATTTATGTTACCGATAGTTTTATCACGACGATTTTATTTAATCATCTTGTTGAGTTTAACTGTGTATGGCTGTAGCTCAACTCTGCCGCCCGCAGTGATTATTCCACCGGTGTCTATGGTTGAGGAAAAATCCATAGAACCGGTTAAAAATCCTTGTCCGCCAGTTTCACAAAGTGCGGCAGAAGATGAGTTTGTGGTTGAACAAATGCTGCCTTCAACCTGTTGGGATGACAGCAGTCAATCTTGGCGCAATGCAGATATTGCGATGGCTCATCCAACAACATTAACCATTTTGGACAAAAGTTTTGATGAAATTTGGCTGTTAATTGACACCCATAAAATGTCAATCGAAGTTAAACGCGGCGAACAAACCATAGCTACCTTGAGTGATATTGCGATTGGGCAAAGTGGTGCTGGAGCTAAACGGCATCGAGGCGATAATATTACACCTTTAGGGGAATATCGCATTGGTTGGTTTAATCCACGCAGTCAATTTCATAAATTTTATGGTTTAACTTATCCGTCGGTTGAAGATGCTAAACAAGCGATTCAAAATGGCTCCATCAGTCAATCTCAATACGATGCGATTTTGTATGCTCAACAACATCATTTAGTGCCGCCGCAAAATACCCCCTTAGGTGGACAAGTTGGCTTGCACGGTTTGGGCAATCGTAGTGAAAAAATCCACCAATTAGTTAATTGGACGCATGGTTGTATTGCCGTGACCAATGCGCAAGTCGATGAATTAAGTCGGTGGGTCGTCCCCGGAACTCGAGTAAAAATTGAATAAAATAAGTAAACATCTTAAAGATTTCAAAAGATTATGTTAAAATGAAATCTAACTGACTGTTGTAAAAGCAGTCGATTTTCTTAACCATACGAATGTTTGTCAATCGCAAATGTTGTTAAATTACAAAGGAAATTTTCAATGAAATTCGTTAAATTGTCGGTAATTGCACTGGTTGCCAGTTTCGCAGTAGGTTGTGCCAGCACTGCGGATGTTGATAACTTACAAGGTCAAATCAATAGCTTAAAAAGCGATGTGTCTAGTGCTAAAGATGCTTCTTCTTCAGCCAATTCTGCGGCGACTGAAGCGGCTTCAAAAGCTTCTAGTGCTGAATCAGCTGCCAATCGTGCGGCAAATACCGCTGAAGAAGTCAATACCAAATTAGACCGAATGTTTAAAAAATCAATGGCAAAATAAATTTTTGATTTTTATCTAGGAATTAGAAGCCCGAAGTGAATAACCGCTTCGGGCTTTTTTATGGCTTAATGTTTCTAAAATCGATTTTTAGCTTTTTGAACAAAGTGTTTTCACTCATTTTTCAAAAAAATAGGACATATCCCCTAATTTTTCCTATTTACTTTCAGGTAAATTATCATCAAATTTCAAAAATTTGATGATAATTCAAAGAGTTAATAATCAAGTTTGTCTACTGGCATGTATTATGCCGCCGTTAATAGTTTCGCTGATGCGAAAAATAACTCTGTAGGTCAACTTAAATTCCTGAGTTCAACCTACGTTTTCATATCATCCGAATCGGAGGCTTTAATGCACCCTTCTCCTTACAAATATAAACTGTTTGACAGCTTATCAGCCAACCTAGTTACCCTAATTTTGATTGGTTTTTTTGCCAGTCATCAAATCGCTTTTGCAGCTCAACCGTTGTGTAAAATTCTTACACCCAATAACGGAATTCATTTGAATGTGAATCAAGATGTCAGCTTTATAGCTCAAGTAGATTCGATAGACCCCTCAGCTAATCCGTTTACATATGAATGGGATTTTTCCGGTGGCGTTTTCGGTGAATTAATTTCCAACTCAAATCCCCCCGCTTATAAACGTCCTGAGCGGTTAAAAACTACTGTGCAATTTGTGCGCGATAATGCGCGTTATCAGGTGCATTTCAGCGCGATTGATGCGCAAAATCGCCGATGTGAATCCACTATTGAAGTGATTGTCGGTACGCCGCCTGTGATGCCTCCAAGCGTTTCGGCAATGGTTAAAAAATCACAATTCACTGCGCCTAAATTTGGCAAATCATTGAATGGTAAAGCAGGTGATGTTGTCATTTTGCCTTATCCTGAAATGACCATGCAGGCGCAAACTGACGCGCGGTATCAACGAAATTTGTATAACGCGGCAACCCCGGGATCATTCAATACCTTGAACGCTCAGGTTTATTTAAAAGGTCGTTTGCCACAAGTTTTAACGCAAAATGAAATCACCTTACGTTATGCCGCCGCTTCCAATAAAAATGATCCGGTGAGTAACGACTCAATTAATTCAACCAGCCAAAATTTTCCCTTAGGTGCAAAAGGCGAAGCCGCGCCGTTTGAAAATGCGTTAATTCAAAAAACCGATATGTGGGAACGTCCGCTTCGTACTGGGGATTTATTGAGTAAAGATTACACGGCGATGAATTGGATTTCCTCAATAACCTGGGGTGATGTTAAAACACCCGACCGGGGCATAAAAACAGATGTTCAAAGCGTCATGCCCGGGATTGCGAATCCTTTTATAATCAACGCATTTCAAAAATTCGCCATTTATAATCAAGCTAACCACGCTTTTACCGTACAAAACATTCCAATTACTGACATTGATGACGCGGGTCGTGTCAATCCTTATCCGTTAATGCGTGTGCAAGCGATTGATAATACAACGAAAAAAATTATTCCGCTTGCCAGCGTTGATACCGTTGTTTCGGCGGCAAAAGATTTTCACTGTAGCGAATGCCATGAAAAAGGCAAAATTGCGGCTAATCCGGCGATTGATTTTTCACAATTTAAACAAGCGTTTCATTCCAGTTCAGAATATAACAACGGTTATCACTGCAAACTGCCGGCTTGTGATAAAACACATGAATTTTCAGTGCCTAAATTTTACGATGCCGTTGATAAAAATGGCAAACCTAGCACGACTTTAGCCGATAGAGAATATGCAGCAGTGAGAAATGCGGCGGCGTTGCATGATTTTTATGACAATTTTGGTATCAATTATTTCATCGAACAGGGCGATAAAAATGAAACCACCGGTGAACATAATTTGGACATGGTAAATAGCTGCACCGGCTGTCATGCCACCATGTCTAACCTAGAAAAAGGCTGGGCATTTAATACTAATCACGGCAAAAAATCCGGCGATATGATGTATTACCCTTCTTTTTCAGAAGCCTTGCATAAATATCATGGCAGACTTCAGTTAGACCCCAGCGATAAAACCAAAATTCTGCGGCAAGCGTCGGGTCGCCCATTACAATGGGATGACAGCAAAGGCGCGAATCCCAATACCTTATTTCCAACCGTTAATGCAAGAGGTCAATCCTTGCCAATGGAACAAAGTTGTTTGCGTTGTCATTCAGGACATCGGGAACAGTTGTATCGTGATCGAATGCTTACGGCAGGAACAACTTGCTCAGATTGTCATGGCAATATGCAAGCGGTTGGTAACGCTTTCCATAAACCCAAAACAGGGCTTGCAGGCAATGCTAAACGGATTGAATGGCTTGAACAACCCGATTGCGGTTCTTGTCATATGGGTGATGGCAATTTAGGAAAATCGGGAACAGGAAAAAGCGGTACAAGTGCAGCCTTTAGCGCAGGTGTAATGCGGCGTGCATTTGATAGCAAAGATTTATCGGCGACACCTCGCAAACCGTTGTTAGACCGCTTTGCCGTGCAACCCAGTCAGCCAATTGAAGTCCCCAAAGATGATTGGGTAGACCCTGAATACAGTACCCGTCATAGTGTTTTAACCGTATCAACACCGCTTTATCGCACTAGTAAAGATACTCATGGCGACGTAGCTTGTGCCGCCTGTCACGGCGGAGCGCATGAAATTTGGGCGAATCGTAATCCGAATGCGAATGACAACCTCACGGCTTTAGAGTTACAAGGACATGTTGGAACGATTTCGGAATGTAGTGTTTGTCACACGGCGGATGCGTTTAAAAATGTTCAAGATTTAGATGCTGGACGTTTTATGAAAGGGGCTACAGCAGGCGTTCTTGGTGGCCCACATAATATGCACCCGGTGAATGATCCGAATTGGTGGAAATCCGCGAAAAATGCCTTGAAAATGACCGATAAATCGGCTTATACCGGTTGGCATTCGGTTTATGCCGCCACGCCGGGTAAAAATGGTGAAAGTCAATGTAGCGCTTGTCATGGTAACGATTTGAAAGGTACTCGCTTATCCAAAACGCCCGTGGAGAGAACCTTTGATTTTAATTATTTGGATGCGGCTAAATTAACCAAAATGGGTTTCAAAAGTAACGTGATTAAGGTTGCTGCTGGAACGCCCGTCGGTTGTGATAGTTGTCATAGCATTGAAATAGCCTGCAAAAATTCACCCGCAGGCGGTCAATGTGGCGTTGCTTCTGAAAATATCACCGCTAATTTGAATCATGATCCGGTGATTATCTCAAAACCCAAAAAATTCACCGCAACTCTGGGCGAAACAACGACTTATCAAGTGCAAGCCTATGATGCTGATGGTGATTCATTAACCTATTCGCTACCACTTAAACAAGGTCAGTATGACGGGGTAAACTGGGCTTTTATTAAAGATAGTAATGGTAAAGTGCCAAGCGAGATGTCGATTAGCAACACCGGCTTGTTGACTATCAAATGGACAGAAACGATGTTTGCGGCTTATAAAAAACCACCCTTCATTTTCCCGCTTGTGGTTAATGTTAGCGATGGCAAAGGAGGTTACGCCGTTCAAAATATTAACATTAGATTGAGATGCGCTGAGGGCAAATCGTGGCGATGGAATGGTGGAATGTGGGATTTAACCGGCGGGTCTTGTGTCGCAGACAACGGGATTGGATTCACATCAGTACCGACTCCCAGTATTACTGCAGGTCATCTTTATACATTCATAGCCGTTGCGAAAGATGCTAAAAACTTGCCAATCACTTATAGTTTACTCAATGCGCCCAACGGTATGACGATTGATCCAAAAACAGGGTTTGTGACCTGGCTTGCTCGAACTGTTTGGTATGGTGAAACCTTCTATCAAGTGAAAGCCACCAACAGTGAAGGCATGTCAGACACTCAATTAGTGACCTTAAAAGTTAATGTTATGCTGGGAGTTATTTTTCCGGTCATAGCGGATGTCCTCACAGAACACAGTTGCCCTGCGGGTCAAACGTGGGATGTTAGTATGGAAATGTGCATGTAACTATTTGATTTTAAAAAATAAGGAGTGCAAACTTTAGGTTTGTACTCCTACTTTCTCTCAGTTCAAACTTTGGCTCAAATGACAGCCAAACCTCCCATATAAGACTGTAATGCTTCAGGAATTTGAATTCGACCATCAGCCTGCTGATAATTTTCCATCACCGCAATCAACGTCCGTCCAGCGGCTAATCCCGAACCATTCAGCGTATGCACTAATTCCACTTTATCCGTTTGCGGATTTCGCCATCGCGCTTGTAAACGTCTAGCTTGAAAATCCTTAAAATTACTGCAAGAAGAAATTTCACGATATTGATTTTGCCCGGGTAGCCAAACTTCCAAATCGTAGGTTTTCGCAGAGGAAAAACCGGTATCCGCTGCACACAACAACATTTTGCGATAAGGTAAATTTAATTTACGCAAAATCGTTTCTGCATCTTGAGTTAATTGTTCATGCGCGGCGGCAGAATGTTCAGCACTCACAATTTGTACCAATTCGACTTTTTCAAATTGATGTTGTCGAATCATTCCGCGTACATCACGTCCATATGCGCCGGCTTCGCTGCGAAAACAAGGCGAATGACAAACATATTTTAACGGTAATTGTTTTGCCTCAATAATCACATCTCTGACAATATTCGTTACCGGTACTTCAGCGGTTGGAATTAAATATAAATTTGGCTCTTGATTAATTTTAAATAAATCGGCTTCAAATTTCGGTAATTGCCCTGTTCCGCGTAA
>JBEEJU010000249.1:0-4426 GCA_041169045.1 Pseudomonadota bacterium | reverse complement strand
GATAATAGTCATAAAACCATTCTTGTGGCACTGTTTCTGACCACATCCGAGCAATTTTATCCATATTAGGATTGGCATAATGTTGTCGTAAATGTAATTGCGATTCTAAAATAGCTAACATATCCATAGATAATAAACGATCGCGTAATAACATTTGATCGGAACTATTACTGGTATTCATTCCGGTTAATAACGAACCGAAATCCATACTTTGTCCACTATTAATATCGGTGCTTTGAATAATAATATGCGCTTCAGAAATATATCGGTCAGAAGCAAAATAGCTCCAATAAGCTATTGCCATTGAAGATAATAAGCACCACCATAATAGAGCGTAATGACGCGGTGAATTTTTGGGTTTAGTTGCAGATAAATCAACCGAATAAGAGCTTGCCTTCATAACATTAATAAAACCGATGCTGAAACCGCAATTTGAAACATAATTTGCATTAATTCTTTTCCGATTAGCCAATATTTAGTTGAAATTTGTGGCATCACCATAATATTATCACCGGCGCGTAATTCGGGTTCATCATCGGCATTTTCAAAACTCCCATCACGATGCAAAATTAACACTCTGGATGAATCGGCGTTTTGCGTATATCCACCGGTTAAATGAATATAATCTTCCATTTCTAATTCAGGATCAAAAGCAATTGTATTCGGAAATAAAACTTCGCCATTAATTAAAATTAAACCATCTTTAGGAGGAATTTTAAATTTATCACCATTTTCTAATAATAAGCGATTTCGATTACGCGCTTGCGCCAACATCACTTGACCGGTTGGTTCAATATTTTTTGCTCGATCAATCCATTGTAAAATTAAAGCCGCTTCTTCTTTACGCAATTGTACTTCTTCAGCATTATTACTACGCGCTGTTAAAATAGCCGTTTCTAATTGTTTTAAAGCTAATAATAATTTAGCTTTTTGTCGATCATGAACACTTTGACGAAATAATTGTAAACTTTCAATATCAGAGCGTTCCGATAATTGAATTTTTGGCAATAAATCCGCCATTGTTGCGCCATATGGCAATACATATTCTTGCGCACTTTGATGTTCACCTTCTACTCTAACCGTAATTGTTCCGGGTTTTTTATCAATAGTAAATTCAACTTCATCGCCATTTTGTAACCGAATTGATTGTGACGCATTCCATAAATAATATTCTATATTTTTAATCGTGCCACGATTTCGAGTAATGCGTAAATGAGTGACTTTTGGATTCGGTTTTGCCCATTGCGCTAATTGACTCACCAATAAAAAAGGCGATTGAAATTCAAATCGTTTAGCATTACTCACCGCGCCATTGACTTTAACGGTGTAATGTCGATTAGTTACAAAAATCGTATCGCCATCGGTTAATTGAATTAAGGGTAAATGTCCGGATAATAAAAAATCATATAAATTAATTTGTGTACGAATTTGTGAATCACGTTTAATTTGAATATCTAAAAAACTACCGCGATCAGGATCAATACCACCAGCCATATCTAAATAATGTAATAAACTGTCTAAACTGGTGCCATTATATAATCCGGGGCGTTTCACAAATCCGCCGACAAATACTCGAACTGGATGGGCGGCAATTAAATTGGCATAACAAGAAACATTGGCGCGAAAGATAGGACGAATCGCTGATTCGATTACAGTTTGTAATGCTTGATTATTTACGCCTAAAACATGAATTGGACCCACTTGTGGTAAAAAAATATATCCTTGAGCATCAACCGTTAATACCGCATCAAAACTATATCCGCCCCATAATCGCACTTGAATTTGATCACCAATGGTAATTAAATAATTAGGATTAAATTGCGTAATTGCCGGTTGAGCAAAACGACCTGTAAATAATTGTGTTCCAAAAACTTCGCTGGTAAGATTTGCTTGATAATCAATTGGTTGAGGCGTTGTACTACTGGTAGGTACAATTGGCGAAATAGCCGGGGGTGTCGTTGGAGTGAGAGGTAAATTATCAGCAATCGCTAAAGATAATAAACCACTATTTAATAAAATGATCAAAGCTATCGAATAATAGCGATAGTAAAATAATTTAATCATAAACGGTTTGACTTTCGGTATAATATTTAAAGGCTTCTTCAATTTCATCAAACCAATAAGCTTGTTTGCGATGTAACCAAATTCCTGCCTGACAAAAAGTTTTTAATTGCGTTTCATTTTGTGAAATTAAAATGAATCCGGCTGTTTCTAATCGTTGTTTAATTTCGCAGTGTAATTTTTGTTTGAATTTGGTTTCTACCGGAAAATTCAATTCATCAGCAATATAAAAATCCATTTCAAAAGCCATAGATAAAGCTAATTGTAATTTAGCCCGCATATTCGGAGTATAACTTTTTAATGGACGATCAAAATCGCTTGCTAATTCACTGAATTGATGAATCTGAGTTAAATAATCAGTTAATTGATTATCTCCACCTTGTAAACGAATAATAAAACGTGCATTTTGTCTGCCAGATAATGCTTGATTAAAACTGATTGCTGCACCAATTGGCCAAGAAATTCGTCCACCGCGTTGAATTTTTCCACTCGAAGGATATTCAATGCCAGCGATTAATTTTAATAAAGTTGATCTACCCGAATGTGATTGTCCAATAATACCTACCGATTGTTTAGCGGCAATCGTTAATGAAACTTGTTCTAATACGGATTTAAATTGGTATTCAGGATGACGCTGAATATAATATTTTCCAACTTGATTAAATATAATCATGGTTTATCGGTTAAATGTTGACCAAAACGTCGTTGTAAACCTAAACCTAAAAAGATAAAAATTAAGGCTATCGTATAAGGATACGCTAAATTGATACCATAAACTCCATGATAATACGGTGAAAAGGCTTGGCGTGCAGATTCAACACCATGTAACATGGGATTAATTAAAATCCATTCCCGATAAGGTAAAGGTAAAGTGGCTACTGGAAAAATAACTCCTGAAGTAACATATAAAGGCATCATTAAAAAAGTAATTATTTTTCCCATTCCCGGAATAAAATGAGTTGCAATAGTCGTAGTCATCGCCGCGCCTAAACCAATAGCCCATAAACTAAAACCAGATAATAATATCGTTAAGGGGTCTGTTGGAATAATGGGTAATCTTAATAAACCTGCTCCACTAAATAAAATAAGCGTAATAATAATCGTTAAAAAAGCTTCCATGAATCCGCGAATTAAAATTAAATCCATAGGTTTAATTTGTCGATAAATAAATAATCCACGATTTGGGGTAATGGCATTCATTCCTTGCATCATTGTGCCTTTAAATAGCGCGTAAGTTAGAATTCCCGTCATAATCCAAATCGTAATATCCATACCAATCACAACTCGCCCCCGAATAACGGTAAAGACAAATAATAAAATACTCATATTCCAAATTGGGTCTAATAAAATCCACAGCGATTCTTTACCGCCACTCAAGCGATTTTGGGCTTCGCGCAGAAACAAAGCTTCCCAGGTCTGCAAAGTGACCGTCCACGCGGATCGTCGTGGACGTGATAAGGGGCGTTGATTTTCAAGCGTAAAATGATTTGGATTCATACCTCAAATTTAAAAAGGAACGTCGTTATCAAAATCATCATAGCTGGTATAAGCAGGGGCAGGGGCCGGAGGCGATACCGGTTTAGCGGCTGGGGCAGATCCTGCGGCTTGATTGGTCGCATAATTTGCGGGTGGATGGTCTGGATAAGGCGATTGAGGTGCTGGAGTATAAGGGGGAGAGGGAGTGGCTTGAGGGGTATAAGCCGGTTGATAATTTGAAGTTGTAGTTGAGGTGGCAGTCGGACCACGTCCGCCCAACATCCGCATGTTATCGGCGACAATTTCGGTCGTATAATTATCTTTACCCTCTTTATCTTGCCATTTTCGCGTTTGTAAACGTCCTTCAATATAAACTAAACTGCCTTTTTTTAAATATTGCGCCACAATTTCGGCTAATTTATATCCGCCAACATTGAAGAAAACCACTCTATGCCATTCAGTTGCCTCTCGAGATTCGCCAGTTTGTCGATCTTTCCAACTGCGATTAGTAGCTATGCTAACAGTAGCCACAGATTCTCCACTGGACATATAGCGTACATCAGGGTCAGAGCCTAAATGACCGATTAACATCACTTTATTTAACATAGATATTCCATAATGATAATAAAAATAGGGAGCCAAATCAAAATTATTGGACGGCTCGTAATTGATTATAGCGTAATGAAGAATAAAAAGATAAACCAATAAAAGCGGCACCAATTAAACCGGTAATGATTTCAGAAATATGTACAGACATACTGGCTAACATAATAACTGCTAATGCACCGATTGCGTAATGCGCACCGTGTTCTAAAAAGATATATTGATCTAGAGTGCCTTTTTTCACTAAAAATACGGTTAAACTTCTGACAAACATTGCCCCAATACC
>JBEEJU010000248.1:0-11714 GCA_041169045.1 Pseudomonadota bacterium | reverse complement strand
CTACGACGTTGATAGGCACGGTGTGGAAGTGCAGTAATGTACGAAGCTAACGTGTACTAATTGCCCGTGAGGCTTGATTCTATAACACCCAATCAATTTTGATATAAATTTTAGATTTTACCTATTTTATTAAGTTGGCTAATTTAGCCAGCAATACCAGTTTACTTGGTGACCATAGCGAAAGTGAACCACCCGATCCCATACCGAACTCGGAAGTGAAACCTTTTAGTGCCGATGATAGTGTGGCAGTTTGCCATGTGAAAGTAGGAAATCGCCAAGTTCTTAAAATAAAAACCTGATTGCAGAGATGTAATCGGGTTTTTTTATGTCTAATATTTTTGATTTATAATTCAAAACATTTTTATTGGTTTAATTATGATAACCTGAGTTCGGGATAATTTACTGCCTTTACTGCAATAGGTTATCCCGAGCTCAGGTTATGTAGAATGTAGAAAAGTTAAATTGTAACGTCTCTACGATTTTTTCTATTCCTTTCATTTTATCGGCGACAATTGTAATTCATCATATAAAGTTAAAATCACGATTCGGATATATTGATGAATTTCCATAAAAGCCTGCTGATTATCTTCAGTATCTTCGGCATCAATTTGCTCATCAATTTTAGTAAATTCAACTAAATCGTGCAATAAAGGATAAAGCGTTTTCGTTTGGGATTGAGTGAATGGAATTTCAGCAATTCCGGTTAAAAAGCCTTCGCACCATTCGCGTAATCCAGATAATTGTTCTGACCATTGATTGTCTTCAGGTAAATATAAATCAAACGCAAAATGAGTTTCGGGATTAAATTGAGTGCGAATTTGTTCAAACCATTGCATTAACAATTTTTGATCGGTGATTTCTAATTCATTATCACTAAATATTTCTTGTAACCATTGATCAGCATGAATTGATTTTGGATGACATAAAAATGCGCTGGCTAATCCATGTGCCGCAGATAAAGAATAATCACTAGAATAATGATAAAAAATACGGTTTAATTCGGAATGATTCATAAAAATTTAATCAATGGTTGAGACTTTCAAAATTAAGAAATGTAAATAATTAATCGGAAAAAATATCATAATCCGTTGAATAAATAACCGTCTGATTACGTCCTCTAGCTTTAGCTTGATACAATGCTTTATCCGCACGAATTAAAGATTGTCCAGAATCACTATCATCGGGTTGCATTAATGTAATACCAATACTAACACTTAATTGAAAACTGTGTAATTGATAATGACAAGGTGTTTGATGTAATTTGTGAACAAATTGATTAGCAAAAATTTCTGCTTCTTTTAAAGAAGTTTTGGGCAGAAAGATGGCAAATTCCTCCCCTCCTAAACGCCCAACAATATCGCCAATTCGTAAATAACTGCGCACAATATCTGCAAAATGTTTTAGCGCAACATCACCCGCTTGATGACCATAATTATCATTAATGCGTTTAAAATGATCTAAATCAATCATTAAAACTGCAACAAAATCATTTTCATTATTTGAAGTACAAAATCGATTAAATTCTTCAGCAATACGAATCATAAAATAACGGCGATTAATTAAGCCGGTTAATTCATCAATTGTTGCCATTGTCCATAATTTTTCTTGTAATTGTTTCCGATCACTAATATCTTGTTTAATTCCGACAAAATGTGAAATGTTTCCCTGTTCATCAAAGACGGGAGTAATGGTTAATTCTTCGTAATATAAACTGCCATCTTTACGTCGATTAACTAATTCGCCACACCAAACCTCTCCCCGCAAAACCGTATTCCACATTTGTTGATAAAAATAACCATCTTGTAATCCAGATTTCACTAATTCAGCAGGTCTATGACCAATCGCTTCGGTAAAAGAGTAACCGGTTAATTGTTCAAAAGCGCGATTAACCCAAATAATTTTCGCACTAATATCGGTAATCACAACTCCTAAACCCACCGCTTCTAAAGCAGAAACTAATAAACGATCTTTCGTTTCGACTTGTTTACGTTGATTAATATTTTGATGAATCCCAACCGCACGAATCGGCTGACCTTGATTATCACGTTCGACAATTTGCCCCACATCATTAATCCAAATCCATTCGGAATTTTTATGTAATAAACGATGTTCAGCTTGATAATATTTGGTTTTTCCGGCTATATGTTCAGATAATTTTTGACTAACTTGCTCACGATCTTCAGGATGAATTAAATGTTCCCAAGTTGAAATATTGGAGTCAATTTCTTCTAAAGAATAACCCAACATTTGCGCCCAAATTTCATTAAAAAAAACCTTTCCGCTAGGAATATGCCAATCCCATAAACCTAAATGACCACCGCTTAAAGCCAAGCTCATTCGTTGTTCAGAAATTTGTAATTTACGTTCTAATTTAGCGCGACTAATTGCATAACGAATAGCGCGAATTAAATTGTAATTATCCGTTGAACCTTTAACTAAATAATCTTGCGCCCCGGCTTCTAAAGCTTGTAAAGCAAAAGTCGTATCATCATGACCGGTTAATACAATAATCGGTAAATATTTCGCTACTGAACGTAAAACAATTAAACTATTTAAACCCAAAGAATCGGGTAAGGATAAATCTAATAATAAAACATCGGGTAATTGTTCAGTTAATTGTTGTTGTGCCAAACCTAAAGTGGTTACCCAACGTAATTCAAAATGAATTTCTATAGTAGTTTTTAAAGCAATGCGCACAAGATGAGCATCACTGGCTTCATCTTCCACCAGTAATACTTGATAATTAAGAGTGTCCATTAGAGCATTCTTTTTGGTAATTGTACTAAACAAAACCAATATTGATTGAAAATATGAATCGCTTGAATAAACTGATCTAAATCAGCAGGTTTAGTAATATATCCTGCCGCTCCAAGATGATAAGCAGATTGAATATCTGCATCAAAACTGGAAGTAGTTAACATAATAACAGGAATTTGTCGTAAATGCTCATCGGCTTTTAAAACAGCTAAGAATTCACGCCCATTCATTCTGGGCATATTAATATCTAATAAAATCAGATTGGGTAAAGGTAAAGTGAAATGAAGATATTGTTTTAATAAATCTAATCCTTCAATGCCATCTAATACATGATGCAATTTATGGGATAATTGATTTTGTTTAAAAGCAAAACGTAATAAATTAGCATCAGCTAAATCATCTTCAATCAATAAAATATCAATTTCTGAAGGCAGGTTATTATTTGACAGCATAATGTTTATCTGGTAAATCAAAAGAAACAGTAGTCCCTATGGGGTGATTTTCAAAATAAATACGTCCCCCAAGACTTTCAACAATTCGACGCGCAATAGCTAATCCTGCTCCAGTTGTTTCAGGGTGTTGATGCGATAATCGCTCAAAAATTTCAAAAGCGCGATCATGATAAATTTTATCTAAACCCGTACCATTATCACTAATCCGAAATACACAAAATTGTTCACTTTGTTCACCGCTAATGCGAATCTGTAAAGATTGTGAATGAGGCGGCTGTGCATGACGAATCGCATTATCAATCAGTATACTAAATAATTCAACTAAACGCGGACGATCCAATTTTATTTCAGGCAAAGTTTCAATGGTAACGATTGCTTGACGAGTTTGTAATTTGGGCATAAATTGGGTAGAAATTAATTCTTTAATGATAGTTTCTGTCTGCCAAAATTTAATTCGCCCTTTAGGTTGATTCGCATTTAAATACAATTGTATATCTTTAATTAAACGTTGCATTCGTTTTGCATCACGTTTTAAATAATCAATAGTAGATTCAATTTCATGATTTATATCCCCAAAATGTTGTAAATTCAGTTGTAAATGTTGCGTATAACTTTGTAATCGCCGCACCGGTTCAGCTAAATGATGGGCTGAAATTTCACTGAGTCTTAATAAATCATTATTGGAACGTAATAATTGAGTTTCTAATTGTTTATGTTCAGTAATATCAATACAAGAACCAATAAAACCTAGAAATTCACCTTGATCAGCAAATCGCGGCATTCCAGAATCCAATACCCAGCGATACTCTCCGTCATAACGTTTTAATCGATATTCCATTCTAAATGGTAAACGTAATTCAAAATGTTGAGCGTAATAATCAACGCATTTTTCAAAATCTTGTGGATGTACATTTTCAGCCCAACCGTCACCCAATTCTTGATCTAAACTTCGTCCAGTAAAGTCTAACCAAGGTTTATTAAACCAACAACATTTTTTATCTAAACCCGCAACCCAAATTAATACCGGAGCAGAATTAGCCATTTCTCGAAAACGAGATTCCGTTTCATGAGCTAAGGCTAAACTATGAGATAAAGCTTCACTGCGTTGAATTAATTGTTTTTCGATAAATTTGCGCTGTTGTAAAATAATTGCGAGAACAATTCCAACCAAACTTAAAATGAGAAAACAAAACCAAATATTTTCTAATCCCATTTGTAAATCGCTTCGAGAAAAAATACCTTGATGATGTTTCGTTCCCCATATTGCTTGAATTAATAAAATGTGCAGTAATAATAAAACGCCATGTTGTCCTAAACGAATAGCACTCCAAACGATATATAAAAATAACCAATAACTGTGCGCAGTGGCGGCAACAAAATGAAATAAATAACCAATAAATAAAATTTGTCCTGATAAAACACCGACCCCTAAAATAATAATCGGTTCAATAAACCAACATTCAGTACACCAAAAAATAGGTAATTGTCGCCAAACTAAAATGAAAGGCGTGACCATTAAAATACCTAACAGATCGCCTTGCCACCAATACCATAGGTTTTCAATCATTTTTTCAGGTGAAATAATATTAAATTGCCATAAGCCAATTGTGCCTAAAATGGTACTGCTACAAGCACTAATCATTGCAACTAATAATAAAGCAATATAATCATTGAATCGATTAAAATAGGAATCAAAATTTTGATACCCTTTTAATAATTTAACTGCAATTAAAGCTTCTATACTACTACCAATTCCCAACCATAATGATAAGGATAAAGAACTACCAGATAAAAAATTACCTAATACTTCACCCACATAAATTGCAGTCCATAATCTTTGTCCGCCAATTAATAATCCAGCCACTGCAACTCCACTTGATGGCCAAATAATCGATACCACGCCGCCATTGGTAATAAAATCTAAAATGATTTTAGCCAATAAAGCATAAGCACCAGCTATCATTAACCAAATGACTACACAAGATTTTACTTTTTGCCAAAGTGGTAAAATTTTAATTGCAGATAAATAAATAATAAACATCCTTTATTAAAATAAACTCAGTAATATTAACGAGCTAAGAAAATTTTTAATACGACTAAAATACTGGCTAAAGCTAATATCCAGCCGCTGATTTTAGTGATATAAATCACGGCGATTTTTAAGCCGGATGCCGGAATATAATCCTCAATAATTACTTGTAATCCAGAGAGCGCGTGATAAAACACGACTACAATCCATGCAACGGCACAAAAAGTATTTTGTGGTTCAGCTAACCAATTTAAAATTTCAAATCGAGAACTAAATAATAATTGGTTGACATAACATAATAGCCAAAAAATCAGCGGCAATAATAATAACGCACTGAGTCGAATTAACCACCAATGTTCAACACCATTATGAGCCGAGCCTAATCCGCGTACTTTTGCTAAAGAAGTTTTATAACTCATTTGAGTATTACCGTATTAAAAAACGTGCAATTAAGGTCAAAATAATTGAAATAGCGATTTCAATTGCTGCATATAGATTCATTTTTGACTTTTCAAAACTCAATCCTATATCCCAAATTAAATGTCGAATTCCATGACAAAGATGCAAAAATAATAAATAAACCCATAACCATAATAAAGTTTGTCCAATAGGATGTTTTAATCCGGATTGTAAAGGTAAATAGAGTTCATTACCGACGGCAATAGCATAAAAACTGTAAACAAATACCACTAAACTAGCGGCTAAAATCGCGCCTGAAATTCGATGACTAATCGAAATAAAACCGGTTAATGGCAATTTATAAATTTGTAAATGCGGTGAAAGTGGACGATGAGGAGAATTCATAATCTAGGTTAAATTTGAATAAAAGTTATTTTTAAAATCAAAAAAGTTATTTAACTAAATGGAGTTAATCGTTGTTGCCATTTTAAGACGCGTCGTTTTAAATCAGATTCATCAAAAGTGGTTAAATGGCGTTGGTTCAGCATTAATTTTCCATTAACCCATACATCAGTAATTTGATGTCGTGAACAAGCATAAACTAAATGAGAAATGGGATGATAAATCGGTAGCGTTTCTAATTGATCCATTTCAATTGCTACCATGTCGGCGGCTTTATTAACTACTAAAGAACCACAACGATCAGCAATTCCCAACGCTTTTGCTCCATTTAGGGTTGCCATTTTCAATACTGTCATCGCATCAACAACATTAGCTTGTCCAGAAAGGCCTTTAGCTAATAAAGCGGCGGTGCGCATTTCGCCTAGCATATCTAAATCATTATTACTCGCTGCACCATCAGTTCCTAAGGCAATATTAATGCCAGCCGCGAGACAGTCGGTCACCGGGCAAAATCCACTGGCTAATTTCAAATTCGATTCTGGACAATGCACAATATGAGCTTTAGCGTCCGCTAACAATTGTATTTCTGCTGAAGTTAATTGCGTCGCATGTACTGCGATCAATCGTGAATTGACTAATCCTAAAGTGTGTAACCGTTGTAAAGGACGTTCACCCGTTAATTTAAGCTGCTGCTCAACTTCATGACTGGTTTCATGAATATGAATATGAATCGGTAGATTAAGCAAATCCGCCGCATTTATCACTTGTTTAAAGGCACTATCAGCGACGGTGTAAGGCGCGTGAGGCGCGAAAGGCGTAGTGATTAAAGCTTCATTTTGTAATTGTCCATGTAAATCTAAACCTTTCTGTAAATATTGTTCCGCATGGTTTGCCCAAGCGGTGGGAAAATCAATCACAATCAAGCCAATACTGGCACGAATACCGTGTAACATGGCTTGCTGTGCAGTGATTTCCGGAAAGAAATACATATCATTAAAACAAGTCGTTCCACTGCGCAACATTTCCGCAATCGCTAAATCTGTGCCATCTTTAACCAATTCAACGCCTACCCATTTTTGCTCTAGCGGCCAAATGTGTTGTTGTAACCATTCCATTAATGGCAAATCATCCGCTAATCCACGCATTAAACTCATCGCTGCATGAGTATGAGCATTAATCAATCCCGGAATCAACAAGTGTTGCGACAAATAGCGTACTTGCGCGGCTTGATAATGCTGTTCAGCGGTCACCGTCGGCAATATCGCAACGATTTTTCCTTGAACAATCGCAATACTGTGATGTTCTAACACCACATTTTCCGGTTCTACCGGAATAATCCAGCGTGCATGAATTAAGCTATCGACTCGCACTATCGTACTCCTCATTTAACGTATTGAAAAAGCCTTGAAATTGACTTTACTGACTCGGAACGTAGAATGTTTTGTTTTTTGCCAACATTCTATCGGTAAAATAAATCCATTAAACTCACAGCGATTGTGTCGCTGTTCCCCATTTTTGACAACGATAATCATATAGGAAATAACATGAGTCACACATTATATCAAGCCAATGTTCAGCGAGTTCAGCGTTGCGAATTAGCCGTTCCTGGGTCTAATCCACAACTGTTTGAAAAAGCGTTAAAAAGTGGCGTGGATTTTGTCTTTTTAGATTTAGAAGATGCCGTTGCACCTGATGATAAACTTCAGGCAAGAAAAAGTGTGATTCAGGCAATCAATGAGTTAGATTGGAGAGGATATGGCATTAATTTATCTGTAAGAATCAATGGCTTAGATACGCAGTATATGGTGCGCGATGTGGTGGATTTGGTCGAGCAAGCCGGTGATAAAATCGATACTATTCTGATTCCTAAAGTGGGCGTTTACAGTGATGTCTATATGGTTGAAGCGATGTTAAATCAATTAGAAATGCAACAAAATTTAAAACGCAAAATTGGTATTGAAGCGTTGATTGAAACCGCATTAGGGATGGCAAATGTGGAAGACATTGCAAAACAAGGAGCATTGGGCGGACGTTTAGAAGCTTTACATTTTGGCGTTGCCGATTATGCCGCGAGCAATCGAGCGCGTACGGTGAATATTGGCGGATTAAATCCGGATTATCCAGCCGATCAGTGGCATTTTGCGCTGAGTCGAATGATTGTGGCTTGCAGAGCTTTTGGATTACGTCCAATTGATGGTCCATTTGGTGATATTCAAGACCCAGAAGGATTTATTTTAGCGGCTAAACGTGCCGCAGCTTTAGGTTGTGAAGGTAAATGGGCAATTCATCCGTCACAAATTACTTTGGCAAATCAAGTATTTACGCCACTAGAAGCGGAGGTGAATAAAGCGAAACGCATTTTACAAGCTTTGGAAAAAGCGGCGGCTGAAGGCAAAGGAGCTGCGGCTTTGGATGGTCGATTAATTGATGCAGCTTCGGCGCGAATGGCAAATAACATTGTTAATATGGCACTAGCGATTGCCGCGAAAAATTAAAATGCTGTGTAAATAAAGTCTATATGAATCCTATTAATTGATTCGTTAATCTTTAGATAGCAAATTTATATGCCATGTAGGGTTGGAGTGAGGTACAAACTACAACCTACGCACTAAATATATATATATTGACCTCTGAATTTTGGATAATTCAGAGGTCAATAATACGTTATTACGGTAATAATCCAGACTTTACTTTAACAGGTGATTCACTCATGGCATATTTTTTCACAATTCCATTTTCATCAAAAAGAATATTTAATTCCTTTTTTGTTCCACTGTACGAATTAACAAAAAGTCCAACAATAGGGACTAAACTAATTGCATCTATGCTCATTTTTGACAATTCATATTTCCATACTTCAAATCCACCGTTAAAAGACACGGATATTGGAGAATTAAACATTAGCCGAATTTCATTTTTTGTTGTTTTTCCTGCAACAATTTTTTGACCAACTGAAAATTCTGTTTCTCGCTTAAGACTTTCATTTCCTACACTTGCACAGCCTGGTATAAAAATCAACAAACATAGCACTATAACAACGGACTTTATCTTTCACATTTTAAATATACCTTTATTCGAATTACCAGTTAGAGTTATTTTCTCATAAGATTTTCGCAATACCAAGTTTTTAGCGCGTAGGTTGGAGTGAGATACGAACTCCAACCGTATAGCAGAATTTAACAATTACAGAATTATTTTGTAAATTCAGAAAATTCTATTTCAAAAAGACAAAAACCGTCAGTGACAAAATCAAAAACGGTTTTTCATGAGCTATATTTCAATTTTACGAAGTTGCAGGAAATTGCCAAACTTCTTTTTTGATAATTTATGATTCGGTTTTATCCACATCTTTCATGCTTAAACGCACTCGTCCTTGACGATCAATTTCCAATACTTTGACTCGAACGGTATCGCCTTCAGCCAATTTGTCGCTGACTTTCTCAACTCGTTCATCCGAAATTTGGGAAATATGCACTAAACCATCTTTACCCGGCAGAATGGTTACAAACGCACCAAAATCCATTAATCGAACTACTTTACCTTCGTAAGTTTTACCCACAACGACTTCGGCAGTAATTTCTTCAATGATGCGGCGTGCCTCTTCGCCAGCAGCTTTATCTACTGAAGCAATTTTGACAATGCCGTCATCAGTCAAATCAACACTGGCTCCGGTTTGCTCGGTAATGCCACGAATGGTCGCGCCACCTTTACCAATCACTTCTCGAATTTTACTCGGATCGATTTTGAAGGTAATAATTCTTGGAGCGAAATCGGACATTTCACCGCGAGTCGCCGATAAAGCTTTATTCATTTCAGCCAAAATATGCAAACGACCTTGTTTAGCTTGGGCTAAAGCGACTTGCATAATTTCCGCAGTAATGCCATTGATTTTAATGTCCATCTGCAAGGCAGTGATGCCGTCTTGTGAACCAGCGACTTTAAAATCCATGTCACCTAAATGGTCTTCATCGCCCATGATGTCAGATAACACCGCGAATGAGTCGCCTTCTTTAATTAATCCCATTGCAATGCCTGCAACTGGAGCTTTTAACGGTACGCCCGCGTCCATCAACGCTAAACTACTGCCGCACACAGAAGCCATTGAGCTTGAGCCGTTAGATTCAGTAATTTCCGAAACCAATCGAATCACATATGGAAAATCGTCCATATTCGGCAATACCGCTTGTACACCGCGTTTAGCTAAACGTCCGTGACCAATTTCGCGTCGCTTGGGTGAACCTACTTGACCAGTTTCACCCACACAATAAGGAGGGAAATTGTAATGTAACATAAAGTTTTCTTTATATTCTCCACCCAAAGCATCTATCACTTGAGCATCACGCGCGGTGCCTAAAGTAGCGACCACTAACGCTTGAGTTTCTCCACGAGTGAATAAAGCTGATCCATGCGTTCTAGGTAATACGCCGGTGCGAATCCGAATCGGTCTAACGGTGGTTAAATCACGACCATCGATGCGTTTACCTTCTTGTAAAATCGATTGCCGCACAATTTTGGCTTCTAATTTTTCGATAATACTGCATACGGCTGTCAAGCTATGTTGTTGTTCTAAAGTTAATTTTGCGACAACTTCAGCGCGAATGTCTTTTAAACGTTCTTGGCGAACTAATTTTTCCGCAATTTGATACGCTTGTTTCAAATCAGTTTCAGCTTCAGCAATCACCAATTGCTCCAATTCAACATCATCTTCAGCAACTGTCCATGATTTTTCAGCTTTAGCGACTACTGCGGCAAATTCATTAATCGCTTCAATCGCTACTTGCATTTGTTGATGACCAAATAACACTGCACCTAACATAATGTCTTCAGAAAGACAATCGGCTTCAGATTCCACCATCAATACAGCCGCACTAGTTCCTGCAACCACGAGTTCAAGTTGAGAATCTTGCAATTGACTTAAACTAGGATTGAGTAAATATTGTCCTTCTTTGTAACCGACTTGCGCCGCGCCTAAAGGACCTTGAAAAGGCAAACCGGAAATGGCTAATGCGGCAGACGCACCTAATAAAGCCGGAATTTCAGCATCGACTTCTGGATTGAGCGACATTACGGTGGCGATAATTTGTACTTCATCGCAATAGCCTTCGGGGAATAACGGACGAATCGGACGATCGATTAAGCGTGAAGTCAGAGTTTCTTTTTCGCTGGGACGACCTTCTCGTTTGAAAAAGCCGCCGGGGATTTTACCTGCGGCGTAAGCTTTTTCCTGATAATTCACGGTTAACGGAAAAAAATCTCCGCCATCAGTATTTTTTTTGCTTACCACAGTGACTAATAAGGTAGTACCTTCTACATCAATTAACACTGCTGCATCGGCTTGACGGGCAATTTCGCCAGTTTCTAACGTGACCAATTGATGGCCATACTGAAATTGTTTTTTAATCGGATTCACTCTACGATTTCCTTCAGGTAAATGTGGGTCTAACGTATTTTTTGAAAAGGGTATATTAATTTAAAATCGGATCATTTTAAGATTAATCATCAATGTTTAATCTTAAATAAAAGGCTTTAATTAAAATAATTAATATACAATCTGTTTTTTAATAGATCACAAAAAACGGCATCGAAATGCCGTTTTAAATAAAGATAGTCAATTATTTGCGTAAGCCTAAACTATTAATTAAGGCGCGATAACGATTCGCATCTTTACGTTTAAG
>JBEEJU010000247.1:0-6152 GCA_041169045.1 Pseudomonadota bacterium | reverse complement strand
TTGTCATTTAAAAAAATTATCTTATCTCTTACTTAATTAAAATATTTTAAGTAAAATAGAGGTGCATTTATTAATTGCTCGTTATTTTTTAGATTATTCAATAGGATATTTTTATGAATCTTGAAACTATTTCCCCGTTAACTGCGGATGAATTAACCAAAATCGATGCGTATTGGCGAGCAGCTAATTATTTATCAGTTGGACAAATTTATTTATTAGACAATCCGTTATTACAACAACCCTTAACGTTAAATCATGTTAAACCTCGATTATTAGGGCATTGGGGAACCACCCCCGGACTCAATTTTATTTATGCACATTTAAATCGACTGATTAAACAGCACGATTTAAATATGATTTATATTGCCGGACCAGGTCATGGTGGACCGGGGATTGTGGCGAATACTTGGTTAGAAGGCACTTACAGCGAATACTATCCAAATATTTCTGAAGACCTTGAGGGCATGAAACGATTGTTTAAACAATTTAGTTTTCCGGGCGGAATTCCCAGCCATGTCGCCCCCGAAACGCCCGGCTCTATTCATGAAGGGGGCGAATTAGGTTATGCCTTATCTCATGCTTATGGGGCGATTTTTGATAATCCTGATTTAATTGCCTGTTGTGTTGTGGGCGATGGTGAAGCCGAAACTGGGCCACTCGCCACTTCTTGGCATTCTAATAAATTTGTCAATCCGGTGCGAGATGGGGCGGTATTACCGATTTTACATTTAAATGGTTACAAAATTGCCAATCCTACGATTTTGGCGCGAATCAGCAAAACCGAATTAACTCAATTGCTAAGTGGTTATGGCTATCAACCTTATTTTGTAGAAGGTCATGAACCTGAATTAATGCACCAACAAATGGCGGCAACTTTGGACGTGGTAATTCAGGAAATCAAACAGATTCAACAAGCTGCGCGAATTGATCATCAAACCACGCGTCCATTGTGGCCAATGATTGTGTTGCGTTCACCAAAAGGCTGGACAGGACCTAAAACCGTTGACGGTTTAAAAACTGAAGATTTTTGGCGATCTCATCAAGTGCCTTTTGCCGAAGTGCGTGAAAATCCACAACATTTAGCGTTACTCGAATCGTGGTTACAAAGTTATCGTCCGGAAGAATTATTTGAAGCGACTGGACAATTAAAAGTTGAATTAAAAGCATTAGCTCCCAAGGCTCATCGTCGTATGAGTGCAAATCCCCACGCAAATGGTGGACATTTACTTAAAGATTTACGCTTACCTGATTTTACCGATTATGCGGTTGAGGTCACGCTTCCGGGTTCAGTGATTGCCGAAGCCACACGAATTCAAGGTCAATTTTTACGCGATGTATTGTGGTTAAATCAAGATGCGGCTAATTTTCGGTTATTTGGTCCTGATGAAACCGCGTCGAATCGGTGGAGTGCTGTTTTTGAAGCCACTGACAAAGCTTGGATGGCAAATACGATTGAAGCGGACGATCATTTATCTGCTAACGGACGAGTGATGGAAATGTTATCAGAACATACCTGTCAAGGTTGGTTAGAAGGTTATTTGCTCACCGGCAGACATGGTTTTTTCAATTGTTATGAAGCGTTTATTCACATCATTGATTCGATGTTTAATCAACATGCAAAATGGCTAAAAACCACCAGTCAAAGCATTAGTTGGCGACTACCGATTGCGTCATTAAATTATTTATTGTCTTCTCACGTTTGGCGACAAGATCACAATGGTTTTTCTCATCAAGACCCTGGATTTATTGATCATGTGGTGAATAAAAAATCTTCGGTAATTCGGGTTTATTTGCCGCCAGATGCAAATACCTTATTATCAGTCACGGATCATTGTTTACGCAGTCGTAACTATATCAATGTGATTGTCGCGGGAAAACAACCGGCTGAACAATGGTTAAGTATGGATGCTGCGATTAAGCATTGCACCAGCGGAGTTGGTATTTGGAGTTGGGCGAGTAACGATCATGAAACTGGAGAACCAGATGTCGTGATGGCTTGTGCGGGCGAAGTTCCCACTTTGGAAACTTTAGCCGCCGTTAAAATTTTATGGGAATTATTGCCAGAGCTAAGTATTCGTGTGGTCAACGTGGTGGATTTAATGAAATTATTACCTCCAGAAGAACATCCGCATGGATTAGCCGAGCGCGATTTTCAAGATATTTTCACCACTGATAAACCGATTATTTTTGCTTATCATGGTTATCCTTGGTTAGTTCATCGCTTAACTTATAGACGCAGCAATCATGCGAATATTCATGTACGGGGTTATAAAGAAGAAGGGACAACTTCAACACCTTTTGATATGGTGGTAATGAATGATTTAGACCGCTTTCATTTAGTGTGTGATGTGGTAGATCGCGTGCCTAAATTGCGTCAACGAGCGGCATATGTTAAACAACAAATGCGTGATAAATTAGTTGATCACAAATTGTATGTGCGTGAATACGGTGAAGATATGCCGGAAATTCGCCAATGGAAATGGTGTTAAATTTCGCATAAAACTTTTTGAGAACTGCTAATCTGTTTTAAGGATTAGCAGTTTTGCACGATTTGAGTTCTTTAATTTCAGAAGAAAAGGCATTTATTTGAGTGGTGAGGTTATGATGGTTTTTTATATTCATCTACCTGTTTGATATAACATAAAGTTTTGGTAATTCTGCAATACGAGTGATGAAAACTTTATTCGGCTCGATTTATCAAGATTGATAACCAAATGCTATCATTTAGATTGTAGGACTACCAGTGTCAGGAACGTTGATGAGGATTTGCAGGACGTTTTACAGCTTTTTTATTTTGCTAATTTAACCGCCACACCATAACCGGATTGTTCGATTTGACCACTCGCATTAAAAAATTCAACATGGTCATTTTCCCAATAAATCCAAACTTCTTTTGCACCGGCGGCTAAATATAATTTTACTTTATTAACCATTTCCTCTTTACAATTTGAAGGCGATACAACCTCTATACAAATTTCTGGTGCGGTTAAATAAGGCGTAGCAAACCCATATGTCTTAATAAATTCTTTTGAACACCAAACCACATCAGCTACTTTTACCCCTTCGGTTGTTGCAATAGAGCATTCGGAAAATGTTTTGCCTTTTTTCAATTTGCGTCTTAATAAATTGCTTAATTCAGATTGTGTGTAATTGTGTAGATTCGAGGCGGGGGACATTTCTATTTTTCCATAGCGGTTTAATTCAATTTTAAACGGCAAATCTTGTAAATACGGGCTGGCAATGACTTCTGACCATTGCATATTATTCTCCTATGATGGTTTTGATTTAGCTTAACTATTTTTCTCTAACAGCGCATTGATTTTTTCTGAATTCTAAATTATTTGTCGTGAATTTTGATGATTTTTTTTATATTTTTCAAAAGGGAAAATAAAATAAAAACCTCCTCATCGTCAGCATGATAACTTTTGCTGATGCAATAATGATTGCCGTCTAAAACCATAAAGTTCCAAATTAAACCCACCACAAATAAACCGTAAATGGCTTGTGGCTTCGGATTCATTTCTCTAGCGACCAGCATGGCAGCAAGCACTTGTGCATCGGGTAAACCCTGATTTTCCGTACTGCGCTTATATTCGTGCATACAGAACAATGGAACACCGGGTTCTCGAAAACCGGTGGCAATCATGCCATCCACGATGCCGGATAATTGGTAATTGCCAACTTGTGCCGATAATGGGCGTTCTAAAAAATAGCCCATTTCTTCATCATCAATATCGGCTTGCATAATTAAGGGGCTGATAAATTTATTTTCAAGCTCAGTTTCATTCCATGCTCTACCGCCGTGTATTAACGATTTTTGCAGTTTTAATATGACCGCTTTATCTATTTCGCTAAGTTCGCACGGCATCTTTTGCCAAGCATCCAGTAAATCCGATTGCCAGATTTGTTTTAAGCCAAAGGCATTATCTAATGCGGTGAGTGTCCAGTCTTTAAAGGTTGCCGTTTGCATGATGAATTACTCCGCAAGATTATTTTTTGAGTTTTTGTGCATTTCAAGTAATTCTTTTAAATAGGCGATTTCCCGCTGCTGCATGGCGAGTTCTTTGTCTTTTAATTCAATTACTAAAGCTTTTTTTTCTAATTCATGCTGTAAATTTAAATTATCCATATTATTTGATGCTTGGTTTATTCCAATTGTATTAACGGTTGGTTTATTAGTTGTAAAGCTAAAAACCGTTTTTTCATTTAGTCCTAATAAATCAGATAAGGTAATTTCAAATACTTTTGCTATTTCGGCTAAACGGATAATACCAATATCTGCTTCGCCGCGCTCTATATGTCCATAATTCGATTCTGACATTTTCAATTTATCCGCTATTTGTCCGCGTGACCAACCTTTAACAGTACGCAATTGTTTAACTTTACAACCAATTTCTTTTTTAATGTCATTGTCCATTATGTGTTGCCTATTTTTCTGCTCAAAATAATCGTAAAGTTGTATGAAATAATTAATTTGCTTGATTGTAACAAATTTCAGAAAATTTAGAATATCGACCTTCAAAATTTAACTTACAAATTGAGAATACGAATGAAAAAAATCGTTTATTTAGTTTTAATTGCAACTTTATTTTTTGGCAACATGCAAATGGCTAATGCTAATCCACTTGCAGCAGCGGCGGCAGATATAGTAAAAGGTAGTATTTTAGATGTTCTAGGTCATGTAATTGGTAAGATAGCTGGTAGTGTAATTGAATGGATAGATGGTAGCGAAGAAGACGTTCAGCAAGCAGAAATGGAAAGCCCGTTAGATTTTGATGGCGATGGAGACTCCAATGGAGATGGTTATAATCCTGACGATCAACAACAGCAATAATAATTTTGGATAAAACGATAAGATGTGCTAGACGAAGGGAAGCGAATCGCCAACGTTTAAACTAAAACCGCTCTTGGCAAAAACCAAAGGCGGTTTTTTATTGCCTGCTTTAAACTGCCATTTTTCAAAAATAAAAAAGCCCGCTAACCTTTGCTTTATGAATTTCATTGAACTTTATTAAACGTTTATTTAAGTGGCGAATTTTTATTTGCAGATAGCTCTGATTTAATAATCTGTTTCAACACTTTCAACATTTTAAAAATTAAAAACACCTCTTCATTATCCGACTTATAATCCTTGCTAATGCAATATTCATTGCCATCTAGCACCATAAAATTCCAAATCAACCCAACCACCGTTAAACCATAAATCGGCTTGTCATTATTATTCATTTCCCGCGCTACCAACATTGCCGCCAAAGCCTGCGCATCCGGTGAACCTTGATTTTCAATACTGCGTTTATACTCGTGCATACAAAACAATGGAACATCAGGATCACGAAACCCAGTTGCAATCATGCCATCCACGACCCCCGACAATTCATAATCACCGACTACCCCCGATAAATTACGCTCTAAAAAATAACCGATTGTTCGGTCATCAAATTTCACTGCCATCATCAGCGGACTGATAAACTTATTTTCCAATTCCACTTCATTCCAAGATTTGCCACCCCAAGCTAACGGTTGCTGTAAATCTAATAAAAGCTGCTTTTCAAAACTCGATATTTCAATTTCGGTTTTTTGCCAAGTTTGTAATAAAGGAGAATCCACATCCAGAATTTGCGTCAAATTAAAAGCTTTGTCTAATGTGGTTAATGTCCATCCTTTAAACGTTTCTTTTTTCATCATATTCCCCTTTCATTTTTTTTAATTAAAGATAGCCGCTAGCGATAAAATCAACGGCGGTTTTTTATTGCCGCGTATTTTAATTAATCCAACAGTCGTGTTTCTAAAATTTCCTTAAACTTGCGCAACACCGCAATAATCAGTAACAAACCATCAGGCTTAGTGCAATCATAACTTTCAGAAATACAATAGGTTTTTTCCTGTAATACCATAAAATTCCAAAGTTTTCCTATCACATAACAACCATAAACCGGCTTATTGCTTTGATTTAAAGCTTGTGCAATTAGCATGGCTTCTAACAATTGCCCAATCGGGTCGCCATTCGGGTCAGTCTGGCGTTTATATTCTTGAAAATGAAAATAAGGCACTTCAGGGATATTTAAAATCCCTTTTGCCAACATAAAATCCGTTTTAATTTTTAAATAATGTTCATCAATCGTGGCGGCAATAGTCCGTTCAAAATAAGGATG
>JBEEJU010000246.1:0-4751 GCA_041169045.1 Pseudomonadota bacterium | reverse complement strand
GTAGCTTTGCTGTCTCGCCTATCTTAACTAATTTCTTATCCATAAGTGTAGATTTTAGTAGATAAATATAGATTAAAGCAAACAGTTACTTACCCGTTCTATCATACGATAAAATGGGTTTTATATTAAGAGCTTGGCGATTTCTTACTTTCATAAGACAAACTGCTTTCACTGTGTCAGCACTAAAAAGTTTCACTTCCTCGCAGTCAAGCGAGATTTCAAAGCCTCGTACTCCAGTAACGTGTCAAAATCATGATGAATAAACTCATCTTCAACCGCTATATCAGTTAGCCTGCGCGACGCTAACACTTGCCTTAAGTTAGTTTCAGGTGACGCATTGCAAATCGCAAGGGCTGTGTCGTGGGATAAAAGAATGGGATGACCTGAATACCCTTGATAAGAAGGACGGAATACTTCAGCGTTATTATTTTCGTTTAAATAGGCGAAGGCAAGTGCTTGATAAACCTTATCGCTAACTCCTGGAATATCCGCTGGATGGATAAATGTTGGTGTTTCAACGCCTTCAAGCCCCATGCACACTGACGAAAACATCCCTCCGTTTTTCCATACTGTATTTTCAAGTAGCGTGACATGAGGTCTAGTTATGGCAAGGTGTGTGCTAAGATTTTCGTAATAAGCACCACCTACGACTTTAATATCTGCACACACAGAGGATGCCGCATCAATAATCCATTCGATAACTACACGTTCACCCAAAGCCCAAAGCGGTTTGTATCCTCCCGCTCTGCTGCCTTGTCCTGCTGCTAAGATAACCGCTGTGAACTCCATTATTTTTTAGCATGGTGTTTTTTAATGGGCATTAGTGGCAATTTTGTTCTGCGTTGCCCATCAAATGCTCTAAACGCTGCAGCAACCGCCGGCGCAACTGGAAGACACTCGATTTCGCCTACGCCTTTTGCCCCCATAGGCCCTTCCACATCATCAATTTCGATAGGAATAACCTCAATTTTAGGTATATCTGTAGAACGCAACAAACCCAGCTCATTAAATTTAGTGGTCACAATTTGACCTTTATTCAGGACTAGATTTTCCGAAAGCGTCCACCCCAACGCCATTACAATTCCACCTTCCACTTGTCCTTCGTAAAGATGCTTATTAACCACGCGTCCGCTATCATGCACTGAGATAATTTTGTCTATGTTTCCTTGATCAGACAAGGTAACCAGTTGTGCGGCAAAACTATAACCAAAATAATGTCTTTCATCTTCTGGCGAATTCAGCGGCACTGTTCTGGGGCTGGCATATTTTCCATGATAAGATTTTCCTACCAATGCCGCTAATCCGCCGTGTTCATCCATATCTTTTTTCAAAAGATTTGCCGCCTCTAACAACGAATTTCCCGCTAAAATCGTGCCACGACTCGCCACGGTGCCACCGCCTAATACCTCATGTTCTGTAGCAACCACAACCTCTATCTCCGTTAGCTCGTCTGTTTTCAGTGTTTCGTGCAATAGTTGTTGCAAAATCGTATCAACCCCTTGTCCCATTTCATTCCAACCGTGATATAACTTGATTTTGCCCCCGGCTAAGACTTCAAGTTTTGAATGACTCACTTCAGGATGCCCGCCGCCAATGCCACAATGTTTAGCCGCACAAGCCAAACCTGCAAATTTTGCACTTTGATAATCGTGTTTTAGAATCTCCAACGCTTTTTTCAAGCCCACTTCTTTAGTGACTTTATCTCCGCCAGTCGTGGTAAAACCTTTTTCCAACACATTTTTATAGCGAATTTCCCATTTATCAAAGCCGGATTTTTCACATAATTCATCAATTAAACTTTCTAATGCAAAATTGACCTGACTTGAGCCAAAACCGCGCATTGCGCCTGAAATAAGATTATTGGTATACACCGCTTTTGCATTGACTTTCACATTCGGAAAAAAATAAGCTCCACCCGCATGTCCTGCCGCTTTGATAATCACCGGAATGCCTTGCGAAGCATACGCGCCTGAATCGGCAACAATTTTTGCCGCCAATCCAGTGAATTTCCCGTCTTTATCACAACCTAATTTGTAATCCATTACCATAGGATGTTTTTTAGGGTGCATTTTAAAAGACTCAAACCGACTTAATTTCACTTTGACAGGACGTTTTAAATGATAGGTTGCCAACGCGCTGTGTACTTGTACGGTCGTGTTTAATTTACCGCCAAAAGCCCCGCCAGTAGCCACATACTTGATATTCACCTCGTCTTTTTCTAAACCAAGTACGGCTGCAATTTGCTCTCTTTCCCTAAATATCGCTTGTGATTGGGAATAAACGGTTAATTTATTGTTTTCGTATAATGCGATACTCGATTCAGTTTCTAAATACGCATGTTCAACTAATTGGGTTTCATAGATTCCAGAAACCACATATGCTGATTCTGCAAAAACTTTTTCTATCTCTTTGCCTAAGCAAACATTCACTTCTTTGAGAATGTTGCCATCTTTACCTATTTTGACCTCGCTTTTTAAGGCAACTTCGGAGTCTGTTAAAGGTTCGTAAACCTCATATTCAACAACGATTTCTTTGATGGCTTTTCTAGCGATTGCATCTGACTCTGCCACAACGCAAGCCAACGCATCACCCACATGCGCGGTAATATTGCCTTCTTCAATATAAACCGGCCAATCTTTAACATTTAAACCTAAATAGTGGATTCCGGGAATATCCTTTGCAGTCAAAATTTTAATAACACCTGCGATATTTTCGGCTTTTGCAGTGTCTATTTTCACAACTTTGGCACGAGGATGATCACTAAAATACAATACCCCAAATAGCATATCGTCCATTTCCATATCATCAATAAACAAAGGAGCACCACTGACTCTTTCCAGTGTTTGATATTTCGGTGCGGAGGTTCCTAAAGCCATCGGTTCAAAGGCAATGGCTTCTTTATTTTTGAGCTTTTCAGAAGCCAATAAAATAGCGTCAACGATTTTCACATAACCCGTGCAGCGGCATAGACTAGATTTGATGGCGGTTGTGACTTCTTTTCTGGAAGGTTGAGGATTTTTATTTAGCAAGATATTCGCCCTCATCATAAAACCTGGACTACAAAACCCACATTGACTTGCACCGGCTGCCACAAATGCACGAGCTAACGTTGTTTTCGTTTCTTCAGGCACGCCTTCTAAAGTCACAATTTCTGCGCCGTCGAGTTTTTCCATTAAAACGGAACAAGAAGATTTTGCTTTTTTGTTAATCTGAACTAAGCAAGCACTGCAGGTTCCCTCTCCTGAACAACCGTCTTTAGCACTTTTTATTTTTTGTGTCAGCCTTAACCAATGCAGGAGTGATTCTTTACCATCTCCTGTATATTCAAATTGTTGACCATTTAAAGTTAAATTTATCATTTTGTAATCTCCAAATTAAGAGGCTGTTTGCTGTTTGAAATCAGTATTGAGAGGTTAAAATGTAATTGCAGCACAATAGTTAATCTAGGTTGTTGAATTTTTAATGGCAATCACTTCAGCAGCAATACTGATAGCAACTTCCATTGGAGTATGACTTTTAATAGGTAAACCAATAGGCGCGTGAACTTTTTTGAGTTGTGTAGATGGAATACCGTCTTTTTCTAAATTCTGCATGATTTTATTAATTTTTGACACACTGCCCATCAAACCTATATAGCCCAATTTTTTGTTAAGCAATTGGCGCAACACTAATTCATCAATGCGGTGATTCGGAGTGACAATAAAAACATAATTCTGTAGACCATCAGGAATATACGGTTCAATTTGATGGAAAGAAGTAATTCGTTTTTCGTTGGCATCTAGGTTATTTTGCAAGGTGTTTAATTCGGCGCGAGCGTCTAACACCACAATATGAAAATTGAGTAGAGCTAAAATACGCGATAAGGCAAGTCCTACATGTCCACCCCCGACAATATAGGCAGTATCAAATACACCTATATTTTCCTCGTATTGCCACTCATTGGTGGCTGCAAACTGGAATTGGTTATTTGCCGCATTATGTTGGGATAGTGTCAGTGCCATACCAGAGGGTGAAAGGTGTAATACACCTGATTTTTGCTGTTCAATAATTTGCAATATCTGTTTAACAATGACTAAATCTCTGTTGGGTTGGCAAGGATAAAGCACCACTGTTTGCATACCGCCGCAGACCATGCCAGAGAGATCAGTTTCTGCCTGTGGATTATGAATTTGGCGTCGACAGAAAGGGGAGAAATCGCGTTTTTTTAACTTTGCTTGCGCTTCGTGAACAAAGCGATGTTCAACTGTCCCGCCGCCAATCGTTCCTTGCAAACTACCATTTTCTGCCACCGCCATTTTAAAGCCCACTCGTCCGGGTGAGCTTCCTTCGCTGACAACCACAAGCAGCAAAGTCACCAGAATATCTTGCTGCAGGCAATTGTCAATAAATTGCCAGATGTTTTTATCCTTCATCAAAAATCCCGTTAAATGTGAATTAAGGGTTCTGTAGCAAATATTTATAACGATGAAGCTGAACCAATTCTTTAAACAAAGTTATCTTGCTAAAGTATCCAAAATAATATCTTTTGGAAAGTGGGCATTTTTAAAACTCATCATCAAATTTTTCAATTGCTAGAATTTGGCTGATTATCACTCAAATCGACAAACTTTGCCACAGAGCCTTATTTTTTGTGTAAAGCATCAAAAACGATTACTATTAGACTGTTGCCAAAATGGGGCAACAAAAAAGGCGACTAGGAAAATCTAACCGCCTTTTTTGCAAGTAATAACTAACGACTTGGCAGGAGTTAG
>JBEEJU010000245.1:0-2742 GCA_041169045.1 Pseudomonadota bacterium | reverse complement strand
GTCGGTTTTTAATGACACAAATAATTGTTGAATTTGACCATATTCAACTGATTGATTTAATAAAGTAAATTGCTGCTCAGACATTTGTTTTGCTAACCAAGAAGGTGGAATATTATTCACTAATTTTTTGATCGCTACGGGTGATAATAAACGCATTTGCCATGCAATAGAGAGAGGTTGATTAGCTAATTGAATCAGTTGTAAAAAATGCTGGCTATGCAAATCATTGGTATTTATTTTAGCTTTATCAAATAATAATTGCCAACCAGTAGATAAACGTTGCCAAATCACTTCGGTATCAATTGAGGATAGAATAACAGGTTGAATCAATTGCGGATGAGTGAATTGTAACGCTTGTTTAGCTAAATGAATGCTTGCATAATTTTGATTGGCGGTTAATTTAAAATGAATTGGCGAACATTTCCAGTTTAACAACGAATTATAAACACTAAATTGACGAATATCCGCTTGTAAATTAAATTGATGTTTTTCAGGATTTAGGGTTAATTCTGCCCACTTAATTTTGCCATGAAATTTCAAATTTTGCATGAAATTCGATAAGATTTGCGATTCAGGAAAAATAAATGTCGCTATTTTTATCCAAGGCTCTATTGCAACGTGTTGAACCGAAATCAACCATTGATTTTGCTTTGCATAAATGAATTGTAAAGAAGAAATGTCAGAATGCGGATGAATTTGTAATTGGTTGATAACCAATTTCCAACCTGAAGGTTGTTGTAGCCAAACAAAATCGCTATAAGCCTTTTTTAATTTATAAACATATTTTTGCCGCTGTAACTGTAATTGTTGTAAATCTAGTTTTGCTTGAATAGTGGCTAATTTTCCTTGATGAATATGAGCGGTTAATTGTATATTTGCTGCACCATTATGAATCATTAACGGAGTCGGTAATAAAGCTTTTAAAGGCGTATTAAATGCGGCTAATTTAATTCCTTCTGCTTGTAATTGAACTTGACCTTTGAGTTGATTAACTGTTGTCATTTCGCCAGATAATTGTAAATCTACACTCAATTGTTGACCATATGGTTTAGGTAATTGCATTGATAGTTGTAAATGATGTTGTTGCAATTTAGGTTGATTATCAATCAAAATATTAACATCGCTAAAAATTTGCGGTTTACGATGATGATAAGCATCAATCCAAACAATTTGACTGTGAATTAATTGATAATGTAATCCCTGCCATAACCAATTCGCTGAACCATTATGATTCGGTAATCCAACAATAGCCAATTGACCATTTTGTTGATAAATCACTGAAAATTGCGTGCCAATTAAACGAGTTGAAGTTGCCGCTAACCAATTTCCCTGTTTAATCGCGTTCCATAAATCTAAATGTAAACGAATTTCATGTAAAGATAATGCCGAATCAGTCACAGATTTCTGCGATAATAATTGAATATCGGTTAAAGATAATTCAGGATTAATGCCTTGGAATTGTATATTTAATTGACCAATCTGAATCGGAACCCCTAAACTACGAGCCAAATAAGTTTGTAAATGCGGTTTAGAATGTTCAACTATCGCTAATCCTAAACGACTGGTTAACCATAAACCGATCAAAATTTTAATTAAAAAAATAAAAAATTGACCACGAAACAAAATATTCAGAGAAATCTCCTTAAACAATCTACTAATTCATTGAGTCGATAATGATTTTGATAAAACAACCCGCTTTTAAGCTAAAAAATTTATCAACAGTGATTTAATCAACTCTCAATACTATTATAAATCGTAAATCATGAAATTATTAGGACAATATTTAATAGAACAGCATTTAATTTCGGCTAAAGATTTAGCAACAGCTTTACAAGCTCAACAACAATATGGTGGACGTTTAGGCGAAATTTTAATCAAACAAGGTCTGTGTGCAGAAGAAGACATTTTGCCGTTAATCGCTCAACAATGGCAACTACCACGATTACCAGATTGGTTAGCGATTCAAGCTTTGCCAAATAGTTTGGAAGAGCTGTCATTATGCGGTTTATCTCCTCAATGGTGGCAACAACAACAAGCCCTGCCTTTGGGCATTCATCAACAGCAATTGTGGGTAGCGATGGCTGATGTGTTTAATCATTTTGTGATCGATAGTTTGCATAAAAAACAAGCGTTACCCGTAATGCCGGTGTTGGTCAGTCATTATGAATTACGTCAATTGTTAGCGATATTGGACAGCGGTACAGAAGCTTGGAGCAGTCATGATACCGATGCTTTACAAGATATAGCAAGTGGTGCGCCAGTGGTGCAATTGGTGAATGATACGATTCAACGAGCGTTAGATGCGAGAGCTTCAGATATTCATTTTGAAACCTATCGCGGAATTTTTCGCATACGTTTTCGCGTGGATGGCGTTTTACATGAAGTGGATAAACCCGGAATTGGAATGCAAGCGGCGGTGATTTCACGAGTAAAATTAATGGCGGGATTAGACATTTCTGAAAAACGTTTACCGCAAGATGGGCGCATTCGGTTGCGCTTAGGCGGGATTCATTTAGATATTCGTGTAGCGACTACGCCTTGTGTCAGTGGTGAAGACGTGGTGATGCGGTTATTGATTAGTGAACAAGGGGTTAATCAACTCAGTGATTTAGCGATGCAAGCTGATCATTTACAATTAGTCAGTGGCTTATTACGTCAAACCAATGGAATTATTTTGGTTACGGGGCCAACAGGCAGCGGTAAAAGCACGACTTTATATACTTTTTTACGACATATTTTCAG
>JBEEJU010000244.1:0-2800 GCA_041169045.1 Pseudomonadota bacterium | reverse complement strand
CTTTGGGTAAATCCTTATCAACGTCGCCAACGATTATTAATGAAACCGATATTGCCGCCATTGAGCAAAATTGTTGGACAGCAATGAAAAATGTTTATGATCCGGAGATTCCAGTCAATATTGTTGATTTAGGATTGATTTATGCCTGTGAAGTTACTGCGATGGCTCATGGCGAACATCAAGTGCGAATCAAAATGACTTTAACTGCTCCCGGATGTGGCATGGGTCCGGTTTTGCAAAATGATGTACGCAATGCATTGCTCGATTTGCCTCATATTGCAGAAGTATCAGTTGAAATCGTATTAGACCCGCCTTGGGCGCGAGAAATGATGTCAGAAGTTGCACAAATTCAATTGGGTTTAATTTAATAATTAACGGCAATCGATAAATTTGGGAATAAAATTAATCTCACTTATAATTGTGAAATTATCCATTCTGAATTTTTGTTTGCATGAAACTTGTTATTTTTTTATTACAACTTTATTTATTAAGCCACTCACTAACAACTTATGCCAATCCAAATATTGATACGGTTTCAAATTCTGTTGTCAAAATTTACGCAACCTTAGCGAGTCCAAATTATCAAATACCTTGGCAATTAAATGAGCCTCAACAAGTCGTAGGTTCAGCAGTCATTATTAGTAATCAACGAATTTTAACGAATGCTCATGTGGTTACTTATGCCAAATACATTCAAGTTCAAAAAAATAAAGACCCAAATAAATATGTTGCCGAAATCAATTTTATTGCACCAGATGCTGATTTAGCAATTTTAACTATTAAAGATAAAGATTTTTTCAAAAATACACGACCATTAACGATAGAAGGATTACCTAAACCTTATCAAGAAGTTGCTGCATTTGGTTATCCTATTGGCGGCGAAACTTTAAGCGTTACCAAAGGAATTCTATCTCGTTATGAATATTCGTCATATGTTAATTCAGGCATGGATTTTTTACAAGGACAGATTGATGCGGCTATTAATCCCGGTAATAGCGGTGGTCCGGTTGTTGTTAATCAAAAAGTTGTAGGTCTTGTTATGCAGGAATTGAATAATGATGAATCGAATAAAATTGGTTATTTTATTCCTGCCCCAATTATTAATCATGTATTAAAAGATATTGAAGATGGAAAATATGACGGTTTTTCTAAAATTGATTTTTTAACAGAACCTTTAGCCAATCCTAATGCAAAAGCCTATTTCGGATTAAAATCAAAACAAACCGGCATAATTATTCGTAAAGTTTTTCCAAATACTGAAGCCAGCAAAATCTTACAAAAAAATGATATTTTATTAAAAATTGATCAGTTTCCAATTGCTGATGATGGCTCAATTGTTTATAACTCAATATTGCAAACCAATTTTAATTATATTAGTGATTTACATCATATTGGTGATACGATTCAATATACTTTTGCTAGAAAAGGACAAATTTTTACTGCTGCTTTAAAGCTTCAGCCAGCAAAATCTCACGAATTAATTTTATCATTTAATTCTGAGATGTCCCCGCGTTATTATGTTTATGGTGGAATTGTCTTTATGCCGATAAATTTAGATTTAATGTATGCCATCAGATATAAACCCTATTTTTCAGAGCGTTATATCACTGAAAATAAAACTGAACTAGTTATGGCAACTAAAATTTTATCGAATGACGTTAATTTTGGTTATGACAGTTTTGAAAAATGGACTGTTGAATTTGTTAATGGTATTCCTATTCGTAATTTTGCTCATTTCGCAAATTTACTGGAGAATAATCAAAACAAATATGTTATTTTTGAAAATAAAGAAGGCAATCAAATGATCATTAATCATCAACAAGCTTTACAAAATGAAGCCAGTATTTTCCGAAATTATGGCGTTCCTGCACGATATTCAAAAGGATTATTTGATTCACCTAAAACTCGTTAATTACGTTAATTAAAATAAGGAGTACGAAATTTTCATACTCCTTGAATTAAGTAAAGATATTATTAATTAACGTTGTTTGCGTTTTAATAAAAATCCCAAACTGGCAGCAAATAACCATATACCTGCAGGAATTGGCGTTGAAGTTACTTTAACCGCATGAAACGCTAAATCATAACCATCCGTAATGCCATTATTATTCAAATTATGAATAGTCAATGAATGAATATTCTCAAATAATACCAAACCACCAGCTTTATTATTTAAAGTCACTTGTGACCCTGAGAATACCGTTCCAGTATAATCGCTAGGTTTTAAATTAAAATTGATCGAATCATTGGTATCGTTATTACTTAAAGCAACCAATAAAGAATCAATTTTTTGGGCAAAAGTAATGGTATAATCGCCGCTAGGATGTAAATTATCGGTTGCATTCGGTAATGATTTAAATTTAAAACTACCGTCAATTACAGTACGATTTTTCCATAAACTGGTTGGTGTAATTGTCCAAGGAATACCATTACTGGTTCCTGAAGCGGTCGCATCACCACCTTTGCCATTTGGGTCTGAACCGACTTCATAATGCACTACGTCAAAATCAAAAGCCGTTAATCGAATATCTTTAATCGATTCCGCTATAGCAGAATCAATCACAACTATATTTAACAAAGCTATTAGACCAGCAAAATAGAGTTTCATTTGAATCACCTCCTTCAAAATATCATGTGGATTTAATCAATGATAAACTAAGTCAGTTTATTATTTTTTACCGTCTAGTTAGCAGTTTTATTATCACATAATAACTATTAAAAAGCTATTGTTATTTTAACGTATTCATTTTTTATTTGGAAATTTCATGTCTGAATTTACTCTCAATTGTCCTTTACCATT
>JBEEJU010000243.1:0-3428 GCA_041169045.1 Pseudomonadota bacterium | reverse complement strand
CGTCAATCTGGAATAAATAAGCGGATTATTTTATTAAGCGGTTTTCATAATCAAGAACAATTAAACGCGCTCCGAGCATATGAAATTGAAACCGTAATTCATTGTTTATCCCAAGTAGAATTATTGGAACATTATCGTGGTTTAAAACCTAAAATTACGATATGGATAAAAATCGATACCGGCATGAATCGTTTAGGTTTTCAAAGCCATCAATTTGCTGAAATTTATCAGCGATTAATTGCTTGTCCAATAGTGAATGCGCAATTACATTTAATGACGCATTTTGCCAGTGCTGACCAAAAACAAAATCCCCAAACTCAAATACAATTAGCCCAATTTGAAAGGATTGTGCAACAATATTCTGAACCTTTAAGCCTAGCGAATTCGGCGGCAATTCTAGCGTGGAATGCAACGCATAAAAATTGGGTAAGACCGGGGATTATGTTATACGGGATTTCACCTTTTGCGGAACACATAGGACAAGAATTAGGGCTAGAACCCGTGATGAATTTATATTCGCAATTAATTGCGATCAAAATGATTGCCGCCGGAGAAACGGTAGGATATAACCAAACTTGGACTTGCGAACGTCCCAGTCGAATTGGGGTAGTTGCTATCGGATATGCAGACGGTTATCCGCGTTATGCACCTAGCGGAACTCCGGTACTAATCAATCAACAGCGTTGCCCGTTAGTTGGTCGAGTTTCAATGGATATGTTAACTGTTGATTTAACTGAATATCCTGAGGCTAAAGTGGGTGACAAAGTGCTGTTGTGGGGCAGAGAATTACCTATAGAACCTTTGGCTAAAGCGGCTCAAACCATTCCTTACACCTTAGTGTGTGGCGTTACTCAACGAGTGACTAGAGTTTATCTTAAAGATAAAACCTGTTTAAATTCAGATTCTTTTCTATAATGCAATCATAATCCATAATTAAGCAGTGATTTTTTATCATTGATAGTCAGACTTCACGGCTTTTAAATTTTTATTCGCCCTTTGATCAACATTTGCCATCGTCGAGAATAATTTATGAGTAATTTACCTCCTTCTGATCCGTATTCACCATCGGCTGCCGCTGACAAACCCTCTCAATCTACAATCATTGATGTTAAATTAGTGGATAAAAAATCTGCCATCAGCGCAAATGTGGCTCATTCTGAAGACGTTATTTTTGATTTAATCGATAGCGATGATTTGAAAAAAGACCCGTTTATTTTAGAGCTGATTGATGAAGTTGAAACAAAAGATCATGAACTAGCGATTGACCAATTGGCTGATGAAGAAACCAAAAGAGATCAATTATTATTTGAAAAAATTGTAGAAAAATCGGTTACCCCTACTATGACACCACCCTCAAAACCTAATCCAACCCATAAACCCGTAGCCGTATCAGCGACAAAATCGACTACGGTAGATAAAACTCAAGTGGTTGCTTCCACTTCAGAAAAATCCGCGATTGCTGCTAAAACGTCGTCTGCATCATCGGTAATAAGTTCTCAGACGGTTGATACTAAAACCCTAAAAACTGCCGTTCCTCCTGTAAAATCAACCAACCCTGCAATAAATAAACCAACAACGACTACAACACCCCCAAAATCTCACGCCTCAGTTCATCAGCCTGTTAGCAATCTCGCCAATCAAGTCAATCCTGCTAAACCGATTGTGACCAGCGAACCAGTTGTTAAAGCTAAAGCAGCCACCGGCAATGTGGCTGATACCTCCGCCAAAATTGATCATTCTTCACCCTCTTCCGTTCAGACAGACGTGCTGCATAGTCAATTACAACGTTTGCAATTTGAACACAAACAGCTTAAACAACAGTTTGATACTGCAAGTATTCAAATTCAGCAATTGAGTAGCAAAATCGATATGTTTATTCAAAGTAAAGTACCACGTAAGCCTTTGGCAACCTATTTGGCTTTTGGGATGGCTATTATTTTGGCATTAACGATGGCTGTTGCCGCTGCATTCAGTGGCAATGTTCAACGAGAATTGAATCAATTACATGATCAAATTGAGCATTTAACTACAAAAATAAATACCGCTAAAGCCGCTCATAAATCTGAAATTGTTGCTAGTTCATCAACAGTTGCAACTCCTGCGACAGCAGATCAATCCGCTGCGGTTGCAAAAAATTCTACGAAAATGGCTTCAAATTCAAGCAGTGGTGATGCAACTAAAGAGCAAAAAGTTTTACTCACCGAAACTTTACCTAAATTACTGCCTATCGCTGCGCAACAAAATGCCGAGCGTGATCATTTTGTTAATCCAGAAGTTGATGTTAATCACAGCTCTCCTTCAGTAACTGATCAAATAACCGTTGCAGTTTTACAACATTCTCAGTTACAGCCTGAAGAAAATTCAACAACCGAATCGGTCACTAGCGTGCCAGTTGCTAATAGCGATCAATCCCCACCCGCTGAAGTAGCACCCATTTCACCGCCGGATGAATCGGCTAAAGTTTCGTCGCCTAATGAGCCTCCACTGAGTTCCGCCGCTTCATCAACGACTACCGCTACGTCTAGCGTTACTGCTGAAGCCACTAAACATCAAACTGAAACTCCAGCACCGGCAGCAACTCATCCAACGACGGTAGCTGCTGCGGAAATACCGAATCAAAAGTCGAATCAAACACCTACAGAAACCCATGCGTCAACTGCGGAAGCTACCACTTCACCGCCCACTGAATCTAATCTTGATACACATCCGCCATTGTCAGTTGAAAATTCTGCGGCTTCAATTGATTCTCAAAATGCAGAAATAGCAAGTAAAAAAAAACCGCTTGATTCGACAGCCGAATCCGCAACTCTTATCAAAGGTTGGGTGATTAGTCTGGGGTCTTATAAGGATAAAAAAATGGCAGAGCAAAAAGCCTCTGAATTTAATCAAACCGGAGCAGAGGTTCAAGTTGCCACCGCATATGTCAAAGGACAAACTTGGTTTCGAGTCGTCACTCGTGGTTTTAAAACTCAACAAGAAGCCCAAGCTTATAGCACGCATATTAAAAAAATCACTGGCGTACGTTCGGTGATGTTAGCCAAAAACAGTTAATTTGGACAAATCAAATAATAATCTTTATATCAATGCTTAAAACCATGATGATACTGCGATGAAGGATAAACAAATACCCTCTTTAGCCATAGCCCTTCACGGCATGGATGGTCGTACTTACAAAACGATGGTGATGTATTTTCAAGGACCCTGTAAAGCAGCGGCGGTAGTGGTTGATGATTCGGAAGCCGCAGTTGCGGGCATGGTAGATGCTGATACGAATACAGGTAAGCAGTTGTTACATCAATGGTTAGCTCAACCGAGTTTATCGCGTCCATTGATTGTATTGTCCAAAGATCATTGGTCTCAGCCAGAGTTGATCGTGGGAGAAAAACCGAGTCGACTCAATAACCTGTTAGCGGCGTTTGCAGCGGTTA
>JBEEJU010000242.1:0-3727 GCA_041169045.1 Pseudomonadota bacterium | reverse complement strand
TGCTGAAAAAATCGAGATAAAACATTAAGTTCCCAGCTATTTTTTGTCACATCATTTTTACAATCATTTTTCTGGCATAAAACGTGCTTTTTTGCTTTGATAAACAATTTTAGCAGAGGGCTTTTAGGCATGAAAGAAAAATTAGTCTGTATCGGCAACGGTATGGCTGGGATTCGTACTTTAGAGGAATTACTCAAGCTCGCACCAAATCATTATGACATTACCGTTTTTGGTGCAGAACCACACAATAACTACAACCGTATTTTATTATCACCGGTATTAGCGGGCGAAAAAAACTTCAGCGATATTATCCTTAACGACGATACATGGTATACCAATCATCGTATTACCTTATACAAAGGATATAAAATAACACAGATTAACCGAGTTAAACGACAAGTCATTACCGAACAGGGAGAATCTGTCGAATACGACCGATTACTAATAGCAACTGGGTCTTATCCATTTATCATCCCAGTTTCCGGCAATCAACTGCGTGGTGTTGTAGGATTTCGTGATTTTAAAGATGTTAGCATGATGTTGGCATACGCACAAAAAGGCGGTCACGCTGTAATTATCGGTGGCGGATTATTAGGTTTAGAAGCTGCAAATGGTTTAATGAAGCAAGGCATGACCGTTACTGTGGTGCATGTTACCCAAGTGTTGATGAATAATCAGCTCGATCAAACTGCTGCTAAACTATTACAAACTGAATTGGAAAAGCGCGGCGTACAATTTTTATTGTCGGCTCAAACTGAAGCTATTTTAGGTGAAACGGTAGTACAAGGTGTGCGTTTCAAAGACGGTCGTGAGGTCAAAGCCGATTTAGTAGTCATGGCTGTAGGCATTCGTCCGAATATCGAATTGGCTAAACGAGCCAATTTATATTGCGAGCGCGGCATTGTCGTCAACGATACAATGCAATCATATGATCCGCGAATTTACGCCGTTGGAGAATGCGCACAACATCGGGGCATTGCATATGGTTTAGTTGCACCTTTATTCGAGCAAGCAAAAGTTTGTGCTAACCATTTAGCTTGTTATGGAATTGCCCGTTATGAAGGTTCAGTAACTTCGACCAAATTAAAAGTGACAGGAATTGACTTGTTTTCTGCTGGAGATTTTATAGGTAACGAACGTACTGAAGAGATTGTATTTAAAGATGCTTATCGTAATATTTATAAAAAGTTAGTCATTGAAAATAACCGTATCAAAGGTGCTGTCATGTATGGTGATACGATGGACGGTGCGTGGTATTTTCAATTAATGCGCGAAGCAACCGATATTAGTAATATTCGTGAAAATATTTTGTTTGGCAAAGCTCATGTAGGCGATGCCGGTCATGGTGAAGTTAATCAAGTTGCGGCTTTAGCGGATGATGCGGAAATTTGTGGTTGTAACGGCGTTTGTAAAAAAACGATTGTTAATGCGATTACCAATCAAGGTTTATTTACTTTAGAAGAAGTGCGTAAATACACCAAAGCTTCAGCTTCCTGTGGTTCATGTACTGGCTTAGTAGAACAATTACTTGCCAGCACCGTTGGCGATTACTCTCAAACGCCGAGTAAAAAATCATTATGTGCCTGCACCGATTTAACTCATGATGATGTTCGTCAAGCCGTTCGTAAAGAAACAGTGCAATCTATTTTCACGCTTATGCAATTGCTTAATTGGAAAAATACGGATGGTTGTCATGTTTGTCGCCCGGCACTGAATTATTATCTGTTATGTGAATTTCCAGACACTTATCAAGACGATCCTCAATCACGTTTCATTAATGAACGCGCTCATGCAAACATCCAAAAAGACGGCAGTTATTCCGTCGTTCCAAGAATTTGGGGCGGATTAACAACACCGAATGAATTGCGCGCGATTGCGGATGTTGCTGAAAAATATCAAATTCCTACCGTTAAAATCACCGGTGGACAAAGGATTGATTTGTTAGGTGTTAAAAAACAAGATTTACCAAAAATGTGGGCGGATTTAAATCAGCACGGCATGGTTTCAGGACACGCATATGGTAAATCTTTGCGTACAGTGAAAACTTGTGTCGGTTCGGAATGGTGTCGATTTGGTACACAAGCCTCGATGAGTTTGGGCATTGAATTAGAAAAAATGACTTGGGGATCGTGGACTCCCCACAAATTTAAAATGGCAGTTTCAGGCTGTCCGCGTAATTGTGCAGAAGCCACTATCAAAGATTTTGGTATAGTTGGGATTGATTCGGGTTGGGAAATTCATGTAGGCGGAAACGGCGGAGTTAAAGTTCGGGCGACTGATTTACTGTGTAAAGTTAAAACCACAGATGAAGTTAAAGAATATTGTGTCGCTTTTATGCAGCTCTATCGACAAGAAGCACATTATTTAGAACGCACTGCACCTTGGATAGAACGTGTCGGATTGAATTATATTAAACAAAAAATTGTTGACGACAAAGTTCGTAGACAAGCTTTAGCACAAGCTTTTTTAGCCTCACAACAAACCGCTCAATTCGATCCTTGGGCAAAATGTGTTGAACAGCCTGTTGCTTTTACGCCGTTATCCGTTTTAACAGCGGAGATAAAATAAATGAGTTGGTTAAAAGTTGCCACCATTACGGATATTCCCCGTTTAGGTTCAAGAGTTTTGGAAACAGTTATCGGTTCAATTGCTATTTTTCGTACTAGTGACGATCAAATTTTCGCGCTCAATGATCGCTGTCCACATAAACAAGGCTTATTATCACAAGGAATAGTGCATGGCTGCAAAGTCACTTGTCCGTTACATAACTGGATGATCGAATTGCACACTGGCTGTGCAGTGGCTCCTGATGTGGGGCAAGTTAAAACTTTTGCTGTCAAAATTGAGCATGATGACATTTATTTAAAGATTGAAGATTTTTTAACCTAAAAAAAATAACGCAGGATTTACAATTCTCTAAACTCAAAATAACACTGGAAGTTTTAACCTTGCTTCCAGTGTCAATTTATTAACTCTTCAAAAATCCATTATTGCGGCGCGTGAATTTTGATTTCAACCCGACGATTTTGCGCTCGTCCTTGGTCATTATCATTTGAAGCGATAGGTTGAGTGTCTCCATAACCAAAAGCTTGAATCCGCGAACTGGTAATTCCTTGTTGGATAAAATACTTAGCGATACTTTCTGCTCGACTTTTGGACAACTGTAAATTCAAATCAGGTTTTCCGACTGAATCCGTGTGACCGCTAATCGTTACTCTGGTGGTTAGAGATTGTTTCAACACTGCAATAATTTTATCCAAGACTGGATAAACACTGGTTTGCAACACTGAAGAACCACTAGCAAAAGCAATATTTCCCGGGGTGATGATAGCTAAATCCTGATTATCTTTTTTAACTACTACCGGTGTAGTTTGCAACTCAGGCATTTTTTGGAATTCAGCGGTTAATTGTTGTTGTTGTTGATCAAAATAATAACCTAAACCACTGCCTAATACGGCTCCCGCAGCCGCTCCAATCACGGCGGATTTGGCTTTATTTTTGCCACCAATCGCCGCTCCAATCGCCGCTCCTGCAGCCGCGCCGGTAATTGCTCCAATTCCGGTATTCATTAAACCGCTAGAGTCCGTAGTGTTGCCACCTGTGGAGGCGGCGGGAGTGGTGTTGGTCGGTGTAGCGGCACAACCAACAATCAACATTGGTAATAATAAAACTGAAATTAATTTATAATTCATGATAAGGTTCTCAAAAATAATTAACACAGTCTTTA
>JBEEJU010000241.1:0-5123 GCA_041169045.1 Pseudomonadota bacterium | reverse complement strand
TAATCTCAGTTTAACCACAATTACGGCTATACCAAATCGAGGTCGTGCGCAATTACTGACTAATATGACAGCCTATCCAGTGATCAAAACCTTAGATAGCAGTGGTTATTTAAATTTGAACGGGACTGGTATTGTTGGCAGCAGTGTCACTTTGCCAGAGCGCAGTGGTTTGATTATTGTTAAATAAACCTAACCAGCAAAAATGGGTAGAGAGTTTTTTTACCCTCTACCATTTCTAATCACGCGATTCAATCACGCCGCCACCTAAACAACGTTCTCCTTGATAAAACACAACCGATTGTCCAGGAGTAATCGCACGTTGCGCTTGTTCAAAAATCACGCGACATCGATGATTTGGTAAAGGGTGAACTTCGCAATTTTGATCAGCTTGGCGATAACGGGTTTTAGCTTGACATTGCAAAATCTTAGTCAATGGTTGATTATCACACCACTCTAATTGTCCGGCTTCTAAATGAGAATGAAACAGCAGCGGATGATGATGTCCTTGATCAACAATCAAAATATTATTGGTTAAATCTTTATCAATCACATACCAAGGTTGATCAGCCGCATTTTTGACACCGCCTATCCCTAAACCTTGACGTTGTCCTAAAGTGTAATACATCAATCCTTGATGTTGTCCTAAATATTGACCGGCGGGCGTACGAATTTCACCGGCTTGCGCAGGTAAATAACGTTGTAAAAAATCTTTAAATTTACGTTCACCAATAAAACAAATTCCGGTACTGTCTTTTTTGCGCGCATTGCTAAAACCGGCTTGTTCCGCCACCGAACGTAGCTGAGATTTCAGTTGATTTCCAATAGGAAACAAAGTCTTAGTTAATACTGACTGATTTAAAGTATACAAAAAATAACTTTGTTCTTTATTAGGATCGTGACCTTTGAGTAAATAATATTGTCCCTGATGTTCACTCACTTGAGCATAATGACCCGTCGCAATCCAGTCTGCACCACAATCCTCTAGCGCGTAGTCCAAAAATGCTTTGAATTTAATATGCTTATTACACAAAATATCCGGATTCGGAGTGCGTCCTGCGCGATATTCTGCCAAAAAAACCTCAAACACCTGATCCCAATATTCGCTGGCAAAATTGATCGTTTTTAATTCGATAGCTAAACGATCGCAAACTTGTTGAGCATCGGCTAAATCTTGTTTGGCTGTGCAATATTCAGTGCCATCATCTTCATCCCAGTTTTTCATAAACAATCCGGTGACGCGATAACCTTGTGATAATAAAGTTAAGGCGGTAACTGAAGAATCAACTCCGCCGGACATTCCGACTACAACATGTGATTTAGCCATATTCAATATCCATAAAAGTTTCTAATAAATGTAGGGGATAACGATGACCTTCTAAATACCGATAAATGCTATTTAATACCAAAGGGCTGCGTAATCGAGATTGATAAGATAAGATTTCTTCCAACGTCAGCCAATGGGTTTGTAGAATGCCTACATCTAAAGGTTGTTGAGGATTATGACTGTGGACGTTTCCCGTAAAACAGACCCGTATGAAACTAGGCGCGTCAACCTGCCTTCGCCACAATTGCACACCGATAACCGCAGTAGGTTCAAATTGCCAAGCCGTTTCTTCATAAACTTCACGGCGAATTGCTGTCATTAAATCTTCGCCATTTTCTAAATGTCCGGCGGGTTGATTAAATTTAAATCCTTCGGTGGTTTGTTCTTCAACAATAAGAAAACGCTGTTGCTGTTCAACGACTGCCGCGACGGTTACATGTGGTTTCCAAGTCATCCGCTTAGTCTCAACTAAAAAAGCTGTCATTTTACTTGATTTATCACAGTAATGTGTGTGAAGATTGAAGCCACGTTTTTACCGATAGGATCAACGTTTGGTTAATTATAAAGTCGTTGAGTCATAACAAAATGTCTAAGTTTGAACCATATCAAAATGAGGGTGATTTATTATTACAAGAGGCAAAACCTCAGTTAAAAAGACCGCCTTTATATCGAGTGATTTTATTAAATGATGATTTTACGCCTATGGATTTTGTGGTCGATATTCTGACGCAATTTTTCGCAATGAGTTACGAGCGAGCCACTCAGGTGATGTTGCAGGTTCATTACGAGGGAGTCGGCATTTGTGGCACTTTTTCAAAAGATGTTGCAGAAACAAAAGTACAGATTGTTAATGAATATTCCCGTCAACATCATCATCCCCTATTATGTTCAATGGAAGAAGCTTAAGCTCGAATTAGGAGAATATGATGTTAAGTAAAGAAGTAGAATTAACCTTAAATCAAGCTTTTGTTGAAGCTCATCAAAAGCATCATGAATTTATTACCGTTGAACACCTATTATTGGCTATTGCTCAAATGAATAGTGTTGAACCTATTTTAACCGCTTGCCGTTGTAATATTAAACAATTAATTCACGATTTGCATCAATATATTGATGAGACCATTTCTTTAGTACCTAAACATATTCATAGAGAAACTCAACCTACTTTAGGTTTTCAACGTGTGTTACAACGTGCGGTATTTCATGTACAGGCTTCAGATAAAAAAGAAGTGAGTGGCGCTAATATTTTAGTGGCTTTATTTAGCGAGCAAGATTCTCATGCGGTTTATTTGTTAAATCAACAACAAATTACTCGTTTAGATGTGGTCAATTATTTAGCGCACGGGATTATCAAATCCGACCCCGATGAAGAGGAGGATATTGCTGAAGAATCAGATACTAAATCCGAACAAAATTCGTTAGCAAAATATGCGTTAAATTTAAATGAACAAGCAAGACGAGATAAAATTGATCCCTTAATTGGTAGAGAATCCGAATTAGAACGCACTATTCAAATTTTATGTCGCCGCCGAAAAAATAACCCTTTATTAGTTGGCGAAGCTGGCGTTGGCAAAACCGCAATTGTTGAAGGATTAGCCAAACGAATTGTTGAAGGTTCAGTACCAGAAGTTTTATTGGATTATACGATTTACGCTCTTGATTTAGGGGCTTTAATTGCAGGTACTAAATATCGCGGGGATTTTGAAAAACGCTTAAAAGCTTTATTATCTCAATTAAAAAAACAAACCAAATCTATTTTATTTATTGACGAAATTCATACCATTATTGGCGCGGGTTCTGCTTCGGGTGGCGTGATGGATGTTTCTAACTTAATTAAACCTGAATTAGCCAATGGACAATTACATTGTATTGGTTCAACCACTTATCAAGAATTTCGTGGCGTTTTTGAAAAAGATCATGCTTTAGCGCGACGATTTCAAAAAATTGATGTGTTAGAACCTTCTGTTGAAGAAACCTTTAAAATTTTACAAGGATTAAAATCGCGTTTTGAAATTCATCACGAAATTAAATATAGTAATGACGCTTTACAATCCGCTGCTGAATTAGCTAATCGTTTTATTACCGATCGATTTTTACCGGATAAAGCGATTGATGTCATTGATGAAGCTGGTGCCAAGCAACGTTTAGTCAAAAAAGAAGATCGTAAACAATGGATTAATCATACGGATATTGAAGAAATTGTGGCTAAAATTGCTAGAATTCCAACCAAATCAGTTTCCTCAAACGACAAAGATAAATTAGCCAATTTAGAAAAAAATCTAAAAATGTTGGTATTTGGTCAAGATGAAGCGGTTTCTACCTTGGCAACGGCTATTAAATTATCGCGTGCAGGACTGCGTGATAGTTCAAAAACCATAGGTTCATTCTTATTTGCAGGACCCACTGGCGTTGGTAAAACCGAATTAACTCGGCAACTCGCAAAAGTATTGGATATTGAATTGATCCGTTTTGACATGTCGGAATACATGGAACGGCACACAGTTTCTCGATTAATCGGCGCGCCTCCTGGCTATGTTGGATTTGACCAAGGTGGCTTGCTTACTGAACAAATAGTGAAACATCCTCATGCGGTATTATTACTTGATGAATTGGAAAAAGCGCATCCAGACGTATTCAATTTGCTGTTACAAGTCATGGATCATGGCAGTTTAACCGATAATAACGGTCGTACTGCTGATTTTCGCAATGTTATAGTGGTCATGACTACCAATGCGGGTTCTACAGAAGGTAGCAGAGCTTCAATTGGATTTACCATGCAAGACCACAGTAGTGATAGCTTAAAAGCGATTGAAAAAATTTTTTCCCCTGAATTTCGCAATCGACTCGATGCGATTGTGCAATTTAAACCGTTAGATATTGGTATTGTGGGACATGTCGTAGATAAATTTATTTTTGAATTAGAAAGTTTGCTGGCTGATAAACAAGTCGGTTTAAGTTTAAGCGCGGAAGCACGTCTGTGGTTAGCCGAACACGGTTGCGACCCGAAAATGGGCGCAAGACCGATGGCGCGACTTATTCAAGAATCGATAAAAAAACCGTTAGCTAATGATTTGTTATTCGGTCGATTAGCAGAAGGCGGGCATGTCCATATCAATGTGAGGAATCAACAACTTGATTTTATTATTGATAGCAAAGCGGTTAGCATCACAGAAAAACCGTAAATTTTCCCTTGAAAGCTAGGGCGATATTTTTGTGTCAGAATCTAACGCATTCTGAAAGTGATTCGTCCTTTAGTCAAATCATAAGGTGTCATTTCGACTTTAACAGAGTCACCAGTTAAAATACGAATATAGTGTTTACGCATTTTACCAGATATGTGTGCGGTTACAATGTGTCCATTATCCAATTGTACTCTGAACATAGTATTGGGAAGGGTATCAATAACCTTTCCTTCCATTTCGATTTGATCTTCTTTTGCCATTTTGGATTGAAAATACTTAAAACCGGTTATCATAACATAGCAATAGTTAAATTTTAATGACTTCAATACAATTAAAAGTAATAAATCATTTAGCGTTAAATTTTATATTGACATACTAAGGATAAGGTCATTATAATGCAGAGGTTTGTGTAATGAAAAAACAAATAGGAGCAATCTTTTATTCTTCTATAATTGCTAAGGTTTTAATGAGTCAAATATTGTTTATATTAATAATATCAATAGGGTTTTTTTGGCTGGGAAATCAGGCTAAAATGTTTAGCTCATTTATCGGCGGTATGGCAGCTGTTATTCCGAATAGTTACTTAGCTCTAAAGGTAGTACAAACTTCTAATCAAG
>JBEEJU010000240.1:0-8996 GCA_041169045.1 Pseudomonadota bacterium | reverse complement strand
CCTATAAAGCCTAGCTTTACCAATAGTTAGAAACAAGGTACGATGTTACCTAAATTTTAATTTAACTTTTAATATTTAAACTAAACGGTTTAAGTGTGAAATAACTTTATTCACTTTTTGTCATAGACTGTAAAAATTAACCAATGAATATCTCTAATCCCTCGCCTTCCATTGCTGTAGAAGCTTTAGAAAATCAACGTATTGCCGAACAAATTAGTGTTGCTAAACTGAATAAGAAATGGGATGAAGTGATCGCCATTTTAAATCCATTGAAAAAAAGCCATTTAAAAAATTTATATCTGTATTTAGAATTAAGTATTGCTTATCGTAATAAACGAGATTTTGTAAATGCTATTCAAAGTTTAAAAACGGCTGAAATTCAGGGATTATCTAGTCCTTGGATTCATGATAATTATGCACGGATTTATTTTGAAAAGAAATTATATCGCAAAGCCATGCGAGAATGTCATATTGCGTTACATTTGACCGAAAATGAAGTAGAACGGCAAATGATTAGTGAATTATTTGAAATTTGTAAAAAACATTTTTTAATTGAAAAATCTAAACAAAAGTCGGAATTTTCGGATTTGGATTTAGTAGATGCAAGTGAATTATTTGATGAAGAATATTATTTAACGCAAAATAAAGATTTAGATGTTACGGTTGTTAATGCACTGGAACATTATATTGTATTTGGTTGGAAAGAAGGACGTAATCCTAATCCTTATTTTTCTTCTGATTGGTATGCAAAACGATATAATATTCTCAAAGGGCAAAATCCATTATTACATTATATTAATAGCGGCTGGTCATCTTTATTTGATACCTCACCTAATTTTTGTACCCGAAAATATTTTGAAACTTATAAAGAAAAAGTTCTCAATTTTGGCGAACCTTTAGCGCATTTTTTAATGATAGGAAAACGTTTGGGATATTCTGCATTTAAAGCGGATTTTGAGCATGGAGAAGTTCAATTAGCCAATCCTAAAGCAGAAAGTCCAACGCCTACGGAATTACAATTATATGCAGAATTTAAAGGCAAAGCTAAATATAGTGGTGATTCGGTTAATTATCATCCCAATAAACTGAATATTCATTGGATTATTCCTGATTTTACCGCTGGTTCTGGCGGACATATGACGATTTTTCGTTTCGTAAATTATTTAGAACAATTTGGGCATCAAAATACGATTTGGATTACCAGTAATCATTTAAATAGCACTGAAGATTCGGCATACGATAATATTATTCGCCATTTTCAATTTATTTCAGCAACCGTTAAGCAATTTTCTAATGAGTTTTATGGCGTAGAAGGCGATGCAGTAATTGCAACCGGATGGAATACGGTTTGGGGCGCATTAAGTGGGCATAAAATCAAACGTTGTTTTTATTTAGTTCAAGATTATGAACCGGCTTTTTATCCAGCAGGAGCGCGTTCTTTAATTGCAGAAGAAACTTATAGACAGGATTTAGATTGTATTTGTGCTAGTCCTTGGTTAGCACAATTAATGACTAATCAATATCAGCGTTGGGCAGAATTCTTTTATTTATCATATGATCGTCAAGATTATTATCCACCCACTGAAACGATTTCGCATTCACAACGATTAGAAATTGCCGCTTATTATCGACCATTTACCGATAGACGCGCTGTTGAATTATTAATTATGGGGTTAGAACAATTAGCGCATCGCGGTGTTTCTTTTCGAGTTCATTTCTTTGGCAATCATAAACCCATTCAGTTTGAAGCTCCCTTTGAATATGTTGCTCATGGCGTTTTATCTGCGGAAAAATTAGGCGAATTATATCGTCATTGTCGAGTAGGAATAAGTTTTTCGGTAACCAATTATTCCTTAATTCCTCAAGAAATGATGGCTTGTGGATTACCGGTGGTGGAATTAAATACTGATTGTTGTCGCGCGGTATTTCCTACTGAAGTGATTTCTTTAGCGAATTTACATCCGCAATCGATTGCTGATAAAATTTGGCATTTGTATTCTGATACCGAATTTGCCGAAAAACAAATCCAAGCTGCTTATCAATGGATTGCTCAATTTAGTTGGGAATCAGCCGCTCGTGTTGTTGAAAAAACGATTATTCAACGATTAAATGATCATGGCTTTAAACCGATAGAGAATTCGGCAATTTATATCAATGATATTCCCGAAGTATCGGTTATTATCCCGACTTATAATGGCGGTGAATTATTTAAAAAAGTATTAGATCGTGTATTACAGCAAAAAGCCCCTTGGAAATATGAAATCCTTGTAATTGATTCATCTTCTACCGATGGTAGTGCTGAATATTCATTATCTCATCCACAAATCGTAACGCATATTATTCCTAAAGCTGAATTTCAACATGGGAAAACTCGAAATTTAGGCGTGGAATTAGCTCGAGGTCAATATGTTGCTTTTATTACTCAAGATGCGCTACCCGTTTCTGAATATTGGTTATATTATTTAATAACGGCTTTAAAAAAATATCCTAAAGCTGCCGGCGTATTTGGTAAACATTTACCTTGGTCAGATGCGTCGCCTTTTATGAAACGTGATTTAGTCAATCATTTTAAAGGATTTGATCAACAAAAAATTTGTGTATCGCGTTTTACCGATGTTAAATTATATGAAAAAGCGGATGAAGGTTGGCTTTCTTTTTTACGCTTTTATAGCGATAATAATTCAGCTTTACGCAAACAAATATGGCAATCAATTCCCTATCCAGAAATTGAATTCGGTGAAGATCAAGCATGGGCTAAAAAAATTATTGCCGCTGGTTATGATAAAGTTTATAGTCCACATGGTTTAGTTTATCATTCACATAATTATGATGAAGAAAGTCAATTTTATCGCGCATATGAAGAATTTACTTTTTTCAAAAATGAATTCGGTTTAATGTTAGAAAAAGTCAATCGTGAAGTGATGTTAACCGAATTACAAGCTTTAAATACCCGCGATGTTTTATATGCTAATACGCATTTAATTAATGAAGCTGAATTGGAAAAACAATTAAAAGTTAATCGAGGTTATATTTTAGGTAAATTTGCGGTTTATATTGGCGATCGTTATGGCTCTTTAACGCAAAAACGAGAATTATTAGAACATTTAATTGCTGATTAATTATGAAAGACAAATTAGCTAATGACGAGTTTTTACATTTTATTCATATTACTAAAACGGCTGGAGGTTCTTTAATTCAGTCATTAATTAATGCTCCTAGTTTAGCGGATAAAATTGTTCATGCAAATAATCGAATTTTGCGCGATTTAGATGAATCCATTTATCAAAATAAACGAATATTGTTTGGGCATTTTCCTTTTGGTATTCATACGATTACGCAGAAATCGGCAAATTATGCAGCGTTTTTTCGCCATCCAATTACTCGAGTGATTTCGCATTATCATCAGTTATATCAAGTTGATCAGGGCTATATTGGCAGGCGAATTCGTGCAGAAGGGCAAAATATTAATGAGTATTTTCAAACTCAACATTATATTCATGATGAGTTTATGGATTTTTATATGAAAAATCTATTGGATGATTTAATTATTCCCGAAACGCGAGAAACGGGTATGAGTTTTTTTGATAAATGCCAATTATCTAGAGAAACTGGTATTGAATTAGCATTACAACGTTTACATCAATTGCGCTTTATTGGTATTCAAGAATTTTATGAATTATCTATGATTTATTTAGCAGAATTTTTGCAAATTCCGTTTATTGAATTTGAGGTAAAACGCAGTTCTGATTATGCCAAACGAGTGAATGCGACGGTTTGGGAATTAAAAGATATTGAACCGAAAACTTTAGAAATTATTAAACAAAAAAATCAAATTGATTGTTTATTATACGAAGAAGCTTTAAAATTATTTTTTACCCGTTATCGTTAATTTTAAATTCAAATTGTTCTTTTTTATAGGGATAAAAAACCATGCGTTATATAGACAGTGTTACTCATGAATTTCGTGAAATCGGTGAAATTGATGAATTGAATTTTTGGCGGACTTTTGTACAAAGCGAACGATTTGAACAAGGTTGGTTAATGGCTAAACCTAATCCAGAATTACAATTAGAAATTTTATTATTTTTACGCGGATTAGCCGCACATTTTCAAAGTGAACAACGTTATTTAAAAGTATTAGATATTGGTTCAGGCCCTGTTTCTATTTTATCCAATGGATTTGAAGAATTAGCAGTAGAATTATTTGCTGCCGATCCGTTAGCGGATCATTATAATCAATTATGGCAACATGAATTGAAAGCTAAAGTTTGTACCCCAATTGCGTGTGAAGCTGAAAATTTATTAGCTCGATTTGGAACTTGTGCTTTTGATGTAACGCATGTTCGTAATGCAATTGATCATTGTATTCATCCATTAGAAGCGGCGGATCAAATGCGTTTAATAACCAAATCTGGCGGATTTATAATTATTCATGGTGCTGAAAACGAAGCCGATAGAGAAAATTGGACTGGATTTCATCAATGGAATTTAGCGGTGCGACACAATGATTTAATTATTTCAGGTAAAAAAAATATTCGTTATTCTTTTCGTAAAGAATTTGCGAATACATTAAAAATTATGCGTTGTTATGTTTATCCATTAGGCAACGTTAATTGGTGCGGTGTTATTGCCCAAGTATTGTGATAAAAATAGCTAATTAATTTAAACAATTTGAGGATAAATTAAAAAATGATGTCTTTTGAGGAATTGTACAATATTAAAAATCATTTGGTCATGGTTGATCAAATTTTTAATTTAAATTCACAAAATTTTATTGTACGAGGCTGGTTTCATCCGAATGCTTATATTGATACGCAATTAGGTTTTCGATTTGATCAAAATAACCATTTTTATTTTCCCATAAAAATAGTTCGTTATCCCCGTCGTGATATTCAAGATGTTTTAGATACCCAAGCTGAACCTTTGGGATTTATTATGGCATTGCAATGTTTCGATCAAGGACGACATTTGTCTTTAGATTGGTTAATCGATGAACAAAAAATTGAATTAAAAACGTGGTTATTTCCTGAAGAAATGGCACCATTATCTCAATTGCAAGCTTTAGCTGAAATTGAGAAAAAACCTTTTACTGAAGCGTTAATGAAATTAAGTTTAGATAGCTTAATTGATCATTCCGCATTATCGTGGTTATTCGATAAAATGCCCAAAAAATCGGCAATTTTACCTAAAGATTGTCAGCAAGCGTTTAATCAATTAGCTAATCCGAATTTACAGCCAAATATTGAAGAACACTCAGTTAAATTAATCGCTTATTATTTGCCACAATTTCATCCTATTTTAGAAAATGATGAATGGTGGGGAACGGGATTTACCGAATGGACAAATGTGACTCAAGCCATTCCTTATTTCAAAGATCATTATCAACCACATATTCCGAGTGAATTGGGTTATTATGATTTGCGTTTACCCGAAATTCGTGCAGCTCAAGCAAAATTAGCGCGTGAATATGGCATTTATGGTTTTTGTTATTATTATTATTGGTTTTCAGGTCGGCATTTATTAGAAAGACCCTTACAAGAAGTTTTTGAATCTGGACAACCGGATTTTCCTTTTTGTATTTGTTGGGCTAATGAAAATTGGTCGCGGCGGTGGGATGGATCTGAACAAGATATTTTAGTTTCTCAAGTACATAATTCTCAAACTGATGAAGCTTTTATTTATGACGTAATTCCTTTATTTAAAGATCCGCGTTATATTAAAATTCAGGGCGCGCCTTTATTAATTATTTATCGTATTTCTTTAATGCCGAATCCAAAACAAACGGCACAATTATGGCGAGATATTTGCGCAGCTCATGGAATTGATAATATCCATTTATGTATGGCTGAAAGTTTTGGTTTATCGGAACCTCGTCAATATGGATTTGATTCTGCGGTGCAATTTCCTCCGCATGGAATGGTGGCAAATTTAGAAAATGATTTTATTGAAGATTTAGCTGAAGGATATACTGGTAATATTTATGATATTCGTAAAGTGATTCAATATGAATTAGGAAGAGAAGCTCCAGTTTATAAACGTTTCCCGGGAGTAATGACTGCTTGGGATAATACAGCGCGTAAGAAAAAAGCTGGTAATGTATTTATTAATTCAAATCCCGAAGCATATGAATTGTGGTTACGCGCTGCTATTGATCAAGCCAAACAACGTTTACCTAAAGAAGAACAATTTGTTTTTATTAATGCTTGGAATGAATGGGCGGAAGGAACGCATTTAGAGCCAGATAAAAAATATGGGCGAGCTTATTTAGAAGCGACTAAGCGAGCTTTAATTGGTCAATCTGATTGGTCATTATTATTAGATTATGCAGAACAACAACCGATTTTAGCGGATGAAATTAAACAAAACTTTTTAACCGATATTCGTTTTGCTTTAGAAAGATTAACTCAAGTCAATCAGCATTTATTAAGCATTATGGGTAATCATGGTATGCCTAAATTTTGGTCAAAAATGAAAAAAGGATTACCTAATGGATGGTTAGATTTAAAATGGATAGAAGCTGGTCAAAGTAATGTAGAATTTTTGAATCATTATTCTAAAGTGTATAATCAACGAATTCCAATAGAGGCGAGTCAAAAATTATGGTTATGTGGTTGGATTTATTACGAAGAACAGCAACCGCCTAAACGAGAAACGCCGACCTATTTAATTTTGGAAGATATATATAGTCAGGTTACTTATTTTGCATTGATATTACAACGTTATGAGCGACAGGATTTAGTCGATTCTTTTCGTAGTAAAAATGCGTTATTTTCTGGATTGCGATCATTATTTGATATTAGCCATGTGGCTAATGGTTGTTATCGAATGGGAATGGCTTGTATTGATATTGCTTATCGCCAAGATAAACGAGTGTTAATGATTCCATTAAAGGTGGAGATTGAAATTGGATAAAGCAGAAATGAATGATTTAGTTTCGGTAATTATCCCCGCATATAATCATCAGCATTATATAGAATTAGCTTTAGATTCAATTTATAAACAAACATATGAAAAAATTGAATTAATTGTTTTAGATGATTGTTCGCAAGATCAAACTTTAAGAACAGTGCAACAATGGGTAAATAATTATCAAGCGCGAAATCGATTTGTTCGATTAATTATTGAAAGAAATTTGCGCAATTATGGCGCGTATCAAACAATTAATCGCGGTTTGCAATTAGCTCAAGGGCAATGGCTAACTATATTAAATTCTGATGATTATTATGCGCATCATCGAATTGAAATTTTATTGCAACACGCGAAAGAATATCAAGCGGATTGGTTGTTTTCTGCGGTAAAAGTGATTGACGAAATAGGGCAAGCCTCTCATTCAGAATTAGCAATTGAATTAGAGGCTTGTGTTGATTATGCAAGTCTTTATCCTAATGTTAGTTTTGCTTTATTAAAAAAGAATATTGCGATTACAACGGGTAATTTATTTTTCTCTCGAAAACTTTATCAACAATTATTAAAATCAGCGACAAATCTATTATTAACACCTTTTCGCAATTTACGTTATTGCCATGATTGGGATTTTGCTTTACAAGCTTGTTTAATTGCCGAGCCGATGTTGGTAGAAACGCCTTTATATTATTATCGAATTCATCATCATAATTCGTTTGCTAAATTGAAAGTAGAACAATATTTAGAGCCACAAATGATTTATTGGCATTATTTTACAGCGTGTAATGCTGGATATAATCAAAATATCTACGCGCCCAATTTTCAAAATTGGCCAGAATTTTTTGATCAATGGTCAAAACAAGATGATGTATTAGCAGGGGCTTTATTTTTAACTGGACAATATCCAATTAAATACGACCGATTAGCCCAATCTATTAACCAATTTACTTAACAATAGGATTTATTATGCAAATGTTTATCATTATTGGAATGCCAAGATCGGGGTCTACTTTTTTACAAACAACTATAGCACAACATCCTGGAGTTAAAGTCTATACAGAGTTGTTTCATCCGTTAACAGTTGAGAGACAAACATCTCATGTTATTTGTGAAAATAATGAAAGAGTTTTTTTTGATTCTGACAAAGATGATGCAATTGATTTTTTATCTAAACATGTATGGAATGATATAAACCATCAGTACGGCGCAGTGGGATTTAAACTTTTTGCTGAACGTGTACAATGTATTGGTACAGATAAGTTATTTTTAAAATTAAAGCAAAATTTTCCTAATTTGAAATTTATTCATATTGAAAGAAGTAATTTCTTAGATTGTTGGATTTCTCGTGAAATTGCAATCAGAACTGGGCAGTGGGTACAATTTGAGACCTCTGATAAATCAAGTTTTTCTTCTAAAATTTATGCTAGTCCATTTAAATTAGAACAATTTTTTAATAATTATTCGGAGGCAAATAATTTTTTTAAAAGCAATTTTTTTTCTGGAGATAATTATTTGCATGTTGATTATGATTATTTTTGTAATAATTTTGAAAAAAACAGTCAAGAAATTTTTAATTTTTTAGGATTAAATACTATTAAAGTAGTGGCTAAAACTCAAAAACAAAACATTTCAAAATCTCTTGAACAAATTCAAAATATTGACGAAGTTCGTACTTTTTTTATGAGTGGTCGTTATGCTCATTTTTTTGGTTATTCGCGGCAAGATGCAAATATTTCAGCTGATTATCAAAGCTTGCATCGGATTGCTAAAACTATATCAGTAGAAGAATGGATAACGGTAGTTGAAAAATCTACAGAACAGCAACAGTCGATATTGTTAGCTAATATTCCTTTGCCTTCTGCTCCTCCCGCAAATAAACAAGCTATTTTTCACGGAAATTCTGGTAAGGCTGCAATTAAATCTGCAGCTCCCGTGTACAAATATGTTCTGAATATTTGCCAGCGTTATCAGATTACGCCTATAGAAACTTTATTGGATTTCGGTTGTGGTTGGGGACGATTTACTCGATTATTTGTGCGTGATGTAGAAGCAACGGGATTATTTGGTATTGATCCGTGGACTGAGGCAATTCA
>JBEEJU010000239.1:0-9497 GCA_041169045.1 Pseudomonadota bacterium | reverse complement strand
AAACCAATCACCATCTTGTTTTCGCGCTAAAAAAACCCCGCGTAAAATCATTGCTTGAACAAATTGCGGATAAGTTTGCGCATATAATAAAGCTAATGTGGCTCCCCAAGAACCGCCGAATAATATCCATTGAGAAATAGCTAATTTTTGTCTTAATTGTTCAATATCTTCAATTAAATATTGAGTGGTATTGTGTTTTAATTCACCAAAAGGGTGTGATAATCCACAACCTCGCTGATCCATTAAAATAATTCGATAAGATTGTGGATTAAAAAAACATCGATGATCTGGTTTTGTACCAGAACAAGGGCCGCCATGTAAAAATAATATGGGAATGCCTTGGGGATTGCCACTTTCTTCAATATAAACTAAATGTTGGCTTTCAGTAGATAAAAAATAAACCCGATAAGGTTCTATTAATGGATATAATGTTTTCATAAAATAAAACTTAGAAACAAGAAATGCAATGTTGAATTGATTAATCTAAAAATCATCATTAACGCCCCATTTCAGCTTCTAAAACTTTTAATTGAGCCGCGGCTTCAGCATTTCCTTGATCAGCCGCTTGCTGATACCAAGATAATGCTTCTTGATTATCGGGTTCAACGCCATAACCATTTTGATACATTACGCCTAATAAATATTGCGCTTGAGGATTATTTTGTGCTGCCGCTTTTCGATACCAATCTAATGCTGCTTGATAATCTTGATCCACTCCAGAACCGAAATGATATAAGGTTCCCAATTGATATTGAGCATCTGGATTATTTAAGGTTGCTGCTTTTAAATACCATCCCAAAGCTTCTTTATAACTTTGATCAACGCCATCGCCTTTTTCATACATTAATCCCAATAAATATTGCGCATTTGCATGACCTTGAGCTGCCGCTTTTCGATACCATTTCACCGCTTCTTTTAAATTTTGCCTAACGCCATATCCATTTTGATACATAACACCTAAATTATATTCCGCATAAATATTTCCTTGTTCAGCGGCTAATCCATACCATTTTAGCGTTTGAATATAATCTTGTGGTACGCCACTTCCGCTGCGATAACAACTACCTAAAAATAATTGCGCACTGGCATAACCTTCTTGAGCTGTGCGTTGCCAAAAGGCGAAATAACGCGGACAATTCTGTTGATAAAAATCCACACTAGAACCTTGATTGGCTAACATGGTTTCAATTTCTTTTTCACTATTTTGTAAAGATTGTTCATCTGCCAATTTTGCCGCGGTAATTAATTCAGACAATTCAACTTCGGCACGCATTTTATCGGCACAAATCACGCAACTTTTTAAATAAAATTTAAAATCTGCAATCGTTTTTGCTTTATTAATTAAAGCTAATTCATATTGTTGTTGTTTTTGTTTTGCAATCAGTCGTTGTTGTTCTTGTAAAATGGAGGCAATGCGCTCTTCAGCTCGTTTTTTGGATTCACAATTTACACAATTATTCAAATAAGCTTGATAATCGGCTAATGTTCGGGCTTTAGAAAATAATAAATTATCTTGTTTACGATTTTCAGCATCGATTGCGTCGTATTTTTGATAAACAATAAAACTACCGTATAATACACCGCCGAACATGAATACCAATAAAATAGTTCCCAAAAATATCGCTAAAACACCGCGAATAATTTTTGTAAAAAAAGCACTAAATGAAAAAGGCTCTACAGTTGCAGATTTAGTCATAGTTTTCACACTAATTATCGAAGGTTACGAGGGTTAAGTATATTAGATTTGGTTATTTAGCCACATTAAACTGTTTAATACTTAAGTTTAATTAAGCTTATTTTATTTTGCATAATAATTTATTATAGGATTCGCAAATCACTGATTTAAAAGTGTAACAAAAAATCCTATATTTGAAATAGAATTGATACTAGCTAACGGTAAAATTTTTAGCTTAAAAAGTTATTTACCGATACAAAATTCAGCAAAAATCTTACCTAATAAATCATCAGCACTAACATGACCAACAATTTCACCTAAAAATTGGTGAGCAATTCTTAATTCTTCAGCTACTAATTCGGTATGAAAATGCAATTGAGCAATCGCTTGTTGAATAGCTAGTTGGGTATTTTCTAAAGCGATTAAATGCCTTTTTCTAGCAATAAACACACTTTCAATATTTGAAGAAAATCCGATACTCTTTTTTAGATGATCGCGCAATAATTGTAACCCATTTTCAGGTTTTAAGGATAAATAACAACTGGTTCCTAAAGAGGTTTCTACACAATAAGGCGTTTTATTAATTAAATCAATTTTATTAAAAACGAAAGTTAATGGAATATGCTTGGGGAGTTGTGCTAATAAGGCTGGATCAGGATCAGTTTCTCGGCTATCAATCACGAAAACAATTCGATCCGCTTTTGCAATTTCTAAATGCGCCCGACGAATTCCTTCTTGCTCAATAATATTATCACTGTCACGCAAACCAGCAGTATCAATAATATGTAAAGGAATGCCGTCAATTTGAATCCGCTCTCTTAATACATCTCGCGTAGTTCCAGCAATAGCGGTGACAATCGCTACTTCTTGTCCCGCTAACGCATTTAATAAACTTGACTTACCAGCATTGGGTTTTCCCGCTAATACAATTGTCATTCCATCATTTAATAATTGTCCTTGATGAGCGATTATTTTGAGCGAATCTAATTGTTGATTTAATTGTTGTAATTGATCAGCAATTTTACCTTCGCTTAAGAAATCAATTTCTTCGTCAACAAAATCAATAGCCGCTTCTAAATAAATGCGTAATTGAGTAATTGCCGTAGATAATTGTGTAATATGTTCAGAAAATACTCCTTGAATTGAACGCTGCGCACAACGGACAGCTTGTTCAGTATCACTGTTAATTAAATCAGCAATGGCTTCAGCTTGTGTTAAATCTAATTTACCGTTTAAAAAAGCCCGTTGAGTAAATTCTCCAGCGGCAGCTAATCGCGCTCCTAAAGCTAATACACGACGTAATAACAGATTCAAAACGATCTGACCGCCATGAGCTTGTATTTCAATAATGTCTTCACCGGTATAAGAATGTGGAGCGGGAAAATAAATAATTAAACCACTGTCTATTATTTCCTCAGAAGTTTCATAAAAATGACAAAAATGCGCGTAACGCGGAGTGAAAGTCATTCGTTGAGAGAATTGCTTGGCAATATTGAGGGCTAACTGACCTGAAATACGAATAATACCCACACCACTGTTTCCATTCGCAGTTGCGATAGCGGCAATGGTGTGTTCGGAAATTAACATATTTTTATAAACTGTTGAAGAAATGAATTAATAAATCTCTTCAAATGAATCATTAATGAGTAAGACGTGGATCATTTTCAATAGAACGAGTGATATACCATTGTTGAATAATCGATAAAGTATTATTACAAATCCAATATAAAACTAATCCTGAAGGAAAAAATAAGAAAAATACGGTAAAAATCACCGGAAACATTTGCATCACTTTTGCCTGAACCGGATCAACGGGGGCAGGATTTAAGCTTTGCTGAATTTTCATGGTAATTCCATATAATACCGGTAATAAATAAAAAGGGTCTTGTGCCGATAAATCTTGTATCCATAATAAAAAAGGCGCTTGGCGAATTTCGACGGTTTCAATTAATACCCAATATAAAGAAATAAACACCGGAATTTGAACTAAAATTGGCAAACAACCGCCTAAAGGATTCACTTTTTCCCGCCGATATAAATCCATCATTTCGGTATTAAATCTGGGTCTATCATCAGCGAATTGTTCTTGTAATGCTTTTAATTGAGGTTGAACTTTTCGCATTTTAGCCATTGAGCGATAACTGGATTGCGACAAAGGGAAAAAGAGTAATTTAATACAAAAAGTGACCCCCAAAATAGCTATTCCCCAATTTTGAACGCTATTATGTAATATATTTAATAAAGCATAAATCGGTTTTCCAACAAGTGTTAACCAGCCATAATCTACAGTTAATTCTAATCCTTTAGCATATTTTTCCATTAATGGCTGAATTTTGGGACCAGCAAATAATTGCGCATTAAATTTAACTTCGGTATGCGCAGGAACGGTGGTGACTCCAGATAACGTTCCAATTGCATAATGATTATCGCCCAATTGTTTACTATAAAATTGATTGTCTTGATTCACCGGCGGAATCCATGCTGCCGCGAAATAATGCTGAATCATCGCCGCCCAACCACCTATTGAGTGAGTATTGAGTGCAGTCTTGTCCATATCTTCAAAACTGACTTTTTGGTATTTATCTTCTTCGGTATAAACAACCCCACCAGTATAAGTGCGAATAAAACTGTTGCTTGATTTATCGACATATGATGTGCGCATGAGTTGCAGATATTGTCGTCCTGTCCAAGCATATGCGCTGCGATTCACTACTTGTTGGGTGAGTTGAATACCGTAGCTATCGCGAGTAAAAGTTAGGATTTTGCTAATTTGCAAACCTTGTCCGTTGTCCCATGTTAGCGGTACGACTAATTGTTGTTGATTCTCAGCTAATTGATAACGGGTTTGTTGCGATTGAAAATGTTGATGATGGTCAGGCGCGATCATTGAGCCGGCTTCAGCAATCAATCCACTTTGCGCCAAGAAAGTTTTTTCCGCATCCGTATTAAATAAGCGAATCGGTTGAACATTGGCAATTTTGGCATCTAATCCTACAAGCTGACGCAACCAGTTAGCCGCAGTATTATTCTTTTCAGTTGGATATTGCAATAAATCTAAACGGCGAATCGTTCCACCTTCGGTATCAATCTCCAAATCTAATTTATCGGTAGTGACATGAATCACTGGATTAGCTACGGTATTTACAGCTTTAACCGGAACTTGATTCTCTTCACGATGGTTAGCAGCGACGACTGGAGCGTCGGTAGTGCTGATTGTTGGTTTAGGGGCATAATCTATTTGCCAAGCCTGCCATAGCCAATAACAAATTGTCAAAAATGCAACAATAAGTATAAATCTAACATTATCCATTTATTTTACCGATTTTTTGGGGGAACAAGATCAATACCGCCCGGGTGAAAAGGGTGGCATTTTAATAAGCGTTTGAGCGAGAGATAACTTCCTTTCATCGCGCCATGAATACTCAAAGCTTCAATTGCATAATGCGAACAGCTAGGATAAAAGCGACAACGCTGACCTAGCCAAGGACTGATCAAATACTGATAAATTTTTATCAGAACGATGAGGATAAATTGCATCGGACTACGAGTCGCCGCCAATGCCTCTCTAATGATCGGCGCAATTTGTCAGCAGGCATCTGAGCGGCTTCTTTACGCGCCAACACGACAATATCTAAGGGTGCGATCTGATGTTGTTGTAACCTAAAACTTTCTCTAGCAATACGTTTTAAATAATTACGATCAACTGCACGTTTAATTTGTTTTTTAGCGATGGCTAATCCTAATCTAGGATGTTCAAGCTGATTGCCAATCGCCAACAAGGTAAAATAAGCATCCGACGATCTGGTTGGATTAGCAAAAACTTGTTTATATTGTGCAGCAGTAATCAAACGTAACTTGGGAGAAAATCCTAAATTTGCAACCACTGGTTTACAACTACAACTATTTACCATCAGAAACGGTCAATTTAACTCGTCCTTTTGCCCGTCGTGCATTTAACACTTTACGTCCACCTTTAGTGGCCATTCTAGCGCGAAAGCCGTGAGTACGCACACGTTTGATTTTACTAGGTTGATAAGTTCGTTTCATGGTGAGTTGACCTAAATTAGAGTTAAAGTTTTATAAAAAACGGATAAAAAGGACTGTGGATGATAAAATGAATAGCCTAATTCTGTCAATGCTGTTGATAAACCTGTTAACCAAGGCAGTTTATCATAACAGTGTATGTTATATGGTTTTAACGATTTTTTATCTATCCTATTAATTTAAGCCAACTCGCGATGAGCTCAACATGGAATCATTGTCTTTGTAGGCTGGAAAATGAAATTCCAGCTTCAGAATTCAACACTTGGGTTAGACCGTTACAAGTCGAAGAAAATGCCCGCTATATCAAGTTATTCGCGCCTAATCGGTTTGTGCTTGATTGGATCAAACAACATTATGCTAGCAAGCTCAACCAAGCAATTGAAGAATTTTCCGCAGGACAGTTGCATTTACGACTAGAGATTGGTTCTAAAAATCAGGCTAAAATATCGTCAACCAAAAGTCTCACTTCTCCAGCTCCAGTGCCACAACTTCCGGAATGTCTAAATGGGGCATTCACTTTTGAGCAGTTTGTGACTGGCGCATCCAATCAATTGGCGTGTGAGTCAGCGTTACAAGTCAGTGAAAATTTAGGAAAACTGTATAATCCGCTGTTTATTTATGGGCACTCCGGATTGGGCAAAACCCATTTATTACACGCGATTGGTCATGCTGCATATAATAAAAATCCACACTGTAAAATCGTTTATTTGCATTCAGAAAAGTTTGTTCAAGATATGGTAAAATCTTTAAAAAACAGAGAGATTGAGCAATTTAAAACGTATTATCGCAGTGTCGATTTATTATTATTGGATGATATTCAATTTCTAGCCGGAAAAAAACACTCGCAAGAAGAGTTTTTTCATACTTTCAATGATCTTGTGGATAAAAAACATCAAATTGTTATCAGTTGTGATCAATATCCTAAAGAAATTAAAGGATTAGAAGAAAAATTGCGATCTCGTTTAGGTTGGGGATTGCCTGTTAGTATTAAACCACCTGATATGTCAACTCGGACCGAAATCTTAATAGAAAAAGCGCGTTTAATGCAAGTTGTTTTACCTAAAGAAATTGCTGTGCTTTTGGCTAAAAGAATTCCCTCTGATAGTGTTTGTGAATTAGAAGGAATATTACGCAAAGTCATTGCGAATGCTCAATTAATGAAACAAGCAATTACCACAGAATTCGTTGAATTAACTTTAAAAGATTTATTACTTAGTTCAAAAAATTTGAATATTGATCGTATTCAAAAAACCGTTGCAGATTATTTCCATCTGACTATTAAAGATTTAAAGATTAAAAGTCGAAAACAATCTTTAGTTCGTCCGCGACAATTAGCTATGGCATTAGCCAGAGAATTAACTCAGCATAGTTATACTGAAATTGGTGATGCTTTTGGTATGCGTGATCATTCTACAGTGATGAATGCTTGTAGTAAAGTCGCAGCATTGTCCGAACGTAATCCTGAATGGGCAGATGATTATAATAATTTGCTAAAAAAGCTTTGTTGGTAACAGAAAGCTTTGATCAACACTTTGAAATTATTTATTTTTTTACCTCATAGTCTATTATTATGAAATTAACTTTAAATCGTGAACAATTATTAACGCCATTACAACAAATCGTGGGTGTGATTGAAAAACGCCAAACGATGCCGATTTTGTCAAATGTATTAATTGAAGTAAATCAAAATCAATTAAAATTAACCGGCACTGATTTGGAAATTCAAATGGTAGCCAATTTAGCCGTTGATGAAGCGGAAAGTGGTGGTGTTACGGTTCCCGCGCGCAAATTCTTAGATTTATGTCGTTTATTACCAGCTGAATCTGAAATTAATATCGAATTGCAAGAAGATAAAGTCAAATTGGTTTCTGGACGTAGCCGCTTTGTATTATCGACCTTGCCGGCAGAAAATTACCCTGAATTCGCTGAAGCTGATTGGGAACATGAATTTGCCATTAATGCCGGTCAATTAAGACGAGCTTTAGAAAAAACGATTTTCTGTATGGCGCATCAAGATGTGCGTTATTATTTAAATGGTTTAATGCTCAATATTTCCAATCACAAACTAAAATGGGTAGCATCTGACGGACATCGATTATCGATGTATCACGATGAAATCGAAGCAGAAACTGGCTTAGAACAACGGATTATTATTCCACGCAAAGGCGTATTAGAATTATTTAAATTATTAAATAATTCAGAAGCTGAGTTAAAAGTCCAATTCAGTAGCAATAACATTCGTATTGAAATTGATAATTTAGTATTTTCTGCAAAATTGGTGGATGCTACTTATCCGGATTTTAGTAAAGTATTTCAAAAAACTTTTTTCCCTTCAATTCACCTTTCTAAACAGCGTTTTAAAGAAAGCTTAACTAGGGTTTCGGTATTAGCTAATGAAAAATTCAAAGGCGTAACTTTTGATATTCACAATGATTTATTAAAAATTACGGCGAATAATCCTGATCATGATGAAGCTGAAGAAGAATTAGTGATTGATTATCAAGGCGAAGCCATGACTATTGCTTTTAATGCCAGTTATTTATTAGACGCAGTAGCCAATTTAGATGCAGATGTTGCTTTATTAAATATTGCTAACGATGTTAGCACTTGTTTTATTCAAGAACCTAATCAAGAAGCCTTTAAATTTATTGTGATGCCTATGCGTTTATAAATTTTTTGTTGACAAAAAAGGCTCACTATTATTCTCTTTAATTTGGATTAAAACTGATTATTAAAACTGATTAATAATTGAAGAATTCAATTTTTTGAGATTTAAAAATTTTCTTAAATAATTTTTGATTTGGAATCCATAATGACCGAACCGAATAACGAATATGATAGTACGCATATTAAAGTATTGAAAGGCTTAGATGCTGTCAGAAAACGTCCAGGAATGTATATTGGCGATACCGACGATGGCACGGGTTTACATCATATGGTGTTTGAGGTTGTCGATAATTCAATAGACGAGGCTTTAGCGGGTTATTGTACCGGTATTGAGGTTGTTATTCACAGCAACGGATTTGTCACAGTGAGCGACAACGGTCGTGGGATTCCAGTCGATATTCATCAAGAAGAAGGCCGTTCAGCCGCTGAAGTGATTATGACCGTATTACACGCCGGTGGAAAATTCGACGACAATTCTTATAAAATTTCCGGCGGATTACATGGTGTTGGAATTTCAGTTGTGAATGCTTTATCGGCAGAATTACATTTAGAAATTCGTAAAAGCGGTTATCAATACAAACAAACTTATTATCATGGCGAGCCTTTAGCACCGTTAATGAATTATGGAAAAGCCGAAGGTTCCGGGACTAAAATTAGTTTTAAACCCAGTGCTGAAACTTTTAGCAATTTAGAATTTCATTATGAAATTTTAGCGAAACGTTTACGCGAATTATCTTTTTTGAATTCTGGAGTACGCATTGCGTTAATTGATGAGCGTTATGATCGCCATGATGTTTTTGAATTTGAAGGCGGTATTAGCGCGTTTGTTAAACATTTAAATAAAAATAAAACGCCTTTATTCGCCGATGTTTTTTATTTTAAAACCGAAAAAGAGGGCGTAACGATTGAAGTGGCAATGCAATGGAATGACTCTTATCAAGAAAATGTATTTTGTTATACCAATAATATTCCTCAGCGCGATGGCGGTTCGCATTTAGCAGGATTTCGCGGCGCATTAACCCGAACCATTAATCAATATATTGAAACCAGTAGCATCGCTAAAAAAGAAAAAATTAGCATGATTGGCGATGATGCGCGTGAAGGATTAACC
>JBEEJU010000238.1:0-2592 GCA_041169045.1 Pseudomonadota bacterium | reverse complement strand
GTCGTAGTTTGGTTTCTGATGCTATGAATTTTAAAATTCGCGTATGGCCAGCCAGAACGGTAGCTAGTAAAAATGTGAGCCAATTCTTAGTTCAACAAGCGCAATGGAATAACAATCAATTGTTGTTGGCGGGTAGAGTTTTATTCAATAGCATTGTTACGACCAGTCAACGAGATGCTTTGTTGGCGAATTTAGCGTTGAATATTAAAAGTGATACGAATATAGCGATTGGTACGCCTTTGAAATTAACTGCGGATACTTTTGGAAATTGGACTCAAATTATTAATTTAAATAGTTCTCAAGTGCCTTGTAATGCCAAAGTGGATTACGAAGGGTTGATTAATCAACGCACCGTAAAATTAGCTCCTAGCACTAGTTGTATTAAATAAGCATTTCTGAAAATTTAATGTAGATAAAAACCGCGTTTGATAAAAATCAAAGGCGGTTTTTTACTTATCGCGTTTGATTCAAGCTTCCAATTACGCTAAACAACAATCATCAGCATAATTGACTATTTCCAAAAATACGCCTCGTTTTAATTCTTGTTCCGCTTGTTTTAGCAATGCGCTATTGATTTTTGAATTTAAATAAATTTCACCGCAGTTTTCACAAATTTCAGCGGGAACTTGTTTAAAAACTAACGTAGTTTGATTGCGTTCTAATGTGACGGTAGTAAATCCATTTTCTGTCTGTCCATTTCGGCAAATTGCGCATTTCATTCTATTCTCCTTGAGAAATCATTTAGCCATTTTATGGGATTAGGTTCATAAACGGTGATAATAATCAATTGTTTTTCATTTTCATTAATAGCAACCACTAAATGTAAAGGTCTTTTGTTTTTTGTAATGCCATTGATTAACAAACTTGGTAATGGATAATCATTATCGTAATGTTCAATGATTTCGCCATTTTTTAAAATATATTCGACATCGGTATCGCTAATTTGTCTTTCAAATAACCGTTTAGAGGCATGAATCCGATAAACAATTTCATAATCATCAACGCTTGTTAATTTCATTTTATTTTAGCGATTTGCAATTTTGGCAAAATGTGTGGAATGTTGGTGAGAATTTGCATGATGTTTTCTATGAGGGCTATTTTTACCGATAACGAGGCGAAATTGTACCATCAAGTGACAGGCAATAAAAAATTGCCGGTGTTTTTGACGGAGCGGATTGCTGCTGAATGAAATGCCAAAGTGGATTACGAAGGGTTGATTAATCAACGCACCGTAAAATTAGCTCCTAGCACTAGTTGTATTAAATAAGCAGTCTTGAAATTTTAATGTAGATAAAAACCGCGTTTGATAAAAATCAAAGGCGGTTTTTTTATTGATCAAAATATTTTTTAGCAACTACCACTGCTAGTGTGTAAATCAGCACTGGCAGTTTGTGGTGTTATTTTCATTTTAGCGGCAAAATGATCCACTCTTTTAATTGAGTTTAGTCGAGGAGGTTGTAATGTCAGTAAGCAATTTATCTAAACTACTATCTTTTATGATGAGTAGCTTGGCAATTCAGAGTGTTCAAGCAGCCGGTATTTACGATACCGCTAAAGCGGCGGATATTGTGTTGCAAGGCGGAAGTAATTCCGCAGTAATTTGGCCCGCGCCGGCGAGTAAAACTTACAAAGTGTATGTACAAGTCACGCGAAGTGCAACGGCGACGAATGCCATTTATCGAATTTATCCCAAAGGTAAAGCCGCCGGTAATACCAGCTGTTCTAGCACTGACGCGACTTATCCGTGTATCGAAATACCCATCAATCAAGCATTAAATCGTAACAAATATGTGCAATTGACAGTTAACAGCGATAGCAATAGCTCATGGAATTTTGTTAAAAATGTCGGCTATTTAACGGTTAATGCCAGTAATTTAGCCAGCACCGAAGTATTAGGCTTAAATGTCGTACGGTTTGAACCGGTAAATGCCGTGCCGGTTTTTCCTACAACCGGATATAGCAAAGTCAGTAATAGCGGCAAATTATTAGCGGATTCGGCGGTATTAGGCAGCGGAGCGAATGATTGGGCATGTACGCGGGATAATCGTTCAGGTTTGATTTGGGAAGTGAAAACTGCGGATAAAAGCTTAAGGGATCGCGGCAATACCTATACCTATTACAATACAGACTCATCTGTCAATGGTGGCAGTGCTGGAACGCGAAATGGTGGTATTTGTACCGGTGATATTTTCTGTGATACCGAATCTTATACCACTGCTGTTAATAGTCAAACACTTTGTGGCTTTAACGATTGGCGAATGCCAACACAAAATGAATTGTCATTATTAGTCAGCCGAATTTATTCGCCAACGATTAATCCAACTTATTTTCCAAATACACCGGCTGATTTCTTTTGGTCTTCTTCTGCAAACGGTGGTTCGTATTATTATGCAGATGGTGTAAGTTTTAGTAGTGGTGACAATGACTATCATTCCAAAGGTAGACAGTATTACGTTCGTTTAGTTCGTAATAGTCAATAAAATTGAGAGCTATTAAACCTTCTAGGCTTTTAGAGCTTAGAAGGTTTGAAAAAAGCTATTCGTTTTTATTTCGCAACATTTCAACAATCAATTCTAATTGACTAATGAGCTT
>JBEEJU010000237.1:0-6311 GCA_041169045.1 Pseudomonadota bacterium | reverse complement strand
GGCAACGAAGGTAATGATTTATTAATCGGCGGTTCTGGCAATGACACTTTATTCGGTGGTGATGGGGACGACATTTTACGCGGCGGCAAAGGCAATGATGTATTATCGGGCGGCGGCGGTCATGATATTTTTGTGCTACATAAAATGATTGGCGTTAATAGAATCGATCAAATTGTAGATTTTTCTGTTAAAGAAGATGTGATTGAATTAGAAAATTCAGTATTCACCGCTTTCAAAACGACCGGACAATTAGCGACGGATCAATTTAAAATGGGTTTGGGAATCACTCAAGCAAGCGATGCTAATGATTTCTTAATTTATGATAGTCAAAGCGGAGCTTTATATTATGATTCTGATGGTAATGGCGCAGCAAATTCAATTCAAATTGCATTAATTGCAAATCATCCATTATTAACCGCCGCGGATTTTGTAATTATTTAAATTCATTTTAAATCAAATTGTAGGTTGGAGTTCGTTTTTCACTCCAATCTACGGGCTTATGATTAGTTACTTAAGGAATAAAAATGACAGATTCAGAATTATTAAAGCATATCGATAAAATAGCAGCCGAATATGTTGGAGATATATCCCATCTTTCAAGTGCAATAGGAGCGGTGATGTTAGGAAGGGTCTATGGGTGGCGAGTTATTCGGATTATCACTTCGTCAAAAATTTATACTCGTCATCAGCGTATTTTAGCATTGGAATTTAAACTAGTATTGCCAGAAGAAACAGAGATTTCAAGAAAATCAATAGGTTATATGATAGCCAAAAAATTAAATAAATTTTGGGATGTGGTTAATTCCAAATTTAAAATAGAAACCCATGAAAAAATGTTTCTTGAACGGCTTGACTAGGGTTTTAATCCCTATTAAACTAATTTTTCATTTTTTACTTGTATAGCGAAAAACTATGGCACGAAGAAAAAGAGTCTCCCTCTTAGAAAACTTACTGGAACTATTTTTTGAATTAGCAGGTATATTTTGGCAAGTAGGTGCGATACTTTCGATAGGATTTTTAGCAGGTGGGTTATATAGTATTCCAATAATCAACCAGACAATAGCTAACAATCGACTTTTAACTATTTTAGCCAATCAGCACTCTTGGTTTTTTTATTTAATCCCACTGATGTTTTTTATATTGAGCTTTATTTTTGGAATGAAGGCTGTTGGCACTTACCAAAAGCAAAATTATCGGTGGTAATAACTCGACGATAGCAACTGAAAAAACCTCATTATGGTTTAGAGTTTCAACCAGCTCGTAGGTTGGAGTGAGAAACGAACTCCAATCTACATGCTAACCTTGTAATTTTTGAAAGCTCTATTCAGGGGCGTGAATAAAGACCGTTTTTAATTTCAACCAAAACTTCTAGTCCGCCCTGACTTCATCCAACAATTCAGGATGACGGTCTAGCACTTTCAGCAATTTCACCAACGCTAACGGCGGTCTGGTTTTACCGGTTTCATAGCGTGAAAAGGCATTGATACCGCCACCAAAAATTTCCGCCGCTTCCTGTTGTCCCAAAGCCAGTTTTTTCCGCACCCGAACAATAAAATCAGGGTTGACTTTAGCGGTGTTGACCTGTTTATTAAAACTGAGCATTGCCGCGCTAATCCGTTGCGACTCGGTAGCATTTAAAACCACCTCATCACAAGCGGGGCAAAAATCGCCGCTCACGTTTTCAATCACGGTTGATTCGCCTTTGTAGGTATAAGGCAAGTCACGGGTGTCTTTGACTAATTCCGCTTCACCACAGGCTAAACATTTCATTTTATAACTCTTTAAACGATACGATGAGGACATCCTCAATCACGGTCAATTTTAAATACACTTCGCCGCTCTCGGTTTTAGCGCGGTAAACATCCTGCCAAACGCGGTGGTCGGCATGGGTAGTCATGCTTTTGTAAAAATCAGCCGGAGTTAAGGCATTAATCACAGCCAACATGTCGTTAAAATCAAGCTCTAAGGCAGCCGCACTTTTCAATGCGCTAACCGTCGAACGGACTTTGCCATTTTCAACCAAAGCCTTGATAAACGACAGTTTGCAATGTGGAGTTTGTTTTTCCATGAATTATAACCTAATTGGTTAGTTTAAAAAGTTAAACCGTGTCGATTAATCTTTGGCACGGTTTTTTTATGCCCGCTATTTTCTGAATTTAATCATTGCCTAATGATATATCCTAGTCATCTAAAAAACAAATAATTTCATCTCGTAACATATTGTTTTATTTAAGAGTTATTTTTAAAAATATATTATTTTAAAAACATATTTTTGTTAAAAAAAACATACAGAAAATTTTTAAACATTTTTAAAAATGCACTACAATTTGAAAGTTTATCAAATCGGGCAGCAAGACCCCTTCCTTTAGGTAGGGGGATGTAGCAGCCTCAAAAAGGATATGTTAAATTGAAAAAATTGCTAACAGAGGACGCTTAGGCTCGCTCAATGACGGCAACTCTAATCAACCGTCGGGCAGACGAGGTTAGTCTGTGAAGTGAACGGTGCTGTGATGCCGTCAGCAGCAGGAACTAGCAAGTCGTAGCGATACACACTTGCTCCTGATTGAAATCAGGAATCACCGTCCTTTAGGGCGGTGAGGATGTCAATTGCGTAGTTTGGATATTAAATTTGTTTTACCGAATGGCGATATTTCCGATTAGATAAAATGAAAAGCGCGAGTTCCCCTTTATTAAAGGCGGTTAGGGGGATTTAACAATACCTGATAACTTTCGATTAATGACTTAAGCAATCAATTGATAAACCAATAACCGCAATTAAATTTTTAATAACAGTGATGAAAAAATCGTATTCAAAATTTACCTTTGACGATATTGAAGATTTAGGTTTACAAATTAAACGGAATTATTTATTTAATACTATTCAGGAAATTCAGCCTTCTGATTGGCTATTACAAACCTTAGAAATTAATCAGCAAGTTCCGGTTGATTCTGAAAAAGCAAAATCCGAATTAATTATTACCCCCATTTTAAATGAAGTGCGAATTAAAAATCCAAAAAAATTTACTTATTTTTCCGGTTATCAATTTGCAGTGGATGCGAAAAGAGGATTAATTGGACTGTGTGATTTTATTTTTTCTAAACAATATGATGCAGCTTTTATCAAAACGCCATTAGTGGCAATTGTGGAAGCGAAACATAATCAAGATTTACCGGATGCGTCGCCGCAATGTATTGCCGAAATGTATGCGGCGCAGTTATTAAATGCAAAAAACAAAAATGAAATTGCGCTGATTTATGGTGCGGTGACGAATGGATATGAATGGCTATTTTTACAGCTTGAAAATAATCAAGTGATATTAGATATTAATCGTTATGGAATTAAGAATTTACCCGAATTATTGGGAATTTGGCAATTGATTGTAAATCGGTTTTAAGCGGGTTTATTTTTCTGGGCGGTGATTTATATTTTGCTAGATTCAATTTAATTCAATTTATAAATAAAAACGGAAAACATTTCCTTGGCATTAAATATTAATACCGAAAAAGCCCGCTCAGAATTAATTATCGCGCCTTTATTAGTAGAACTCAGGCGGTTATTAAATAGAGAAATCAGTTTATTTTCCGGTATTGATTTTACGGTGGATGAAAATCAAAATTTAAATGGTTTTTGTGATTTTAAGTAAATCACCAGATCTGGTTTTTTTAGAATGTCCAGTGATTTGTATTGTGAAGGCTAAAAATGAAAATATTAAATCCGGTTTTGCGCAATGTGCAGCAGAAATGATTGCAGCTCAATTATTTAATCAACAGCATCAAAAGCATTTGACTATTTTTGGTTTAGTCACGACAGGGAGTAATTGGAAATTCCTAAAATTAGAACAACAAAATCTGTCTATTGATTATGATGAATATTTAATTAATCAAGCCGATAAAATTTTAGGCATTTTAGTAACGATTATGCGTTAAAAAAAAGTAAAAATATATAAGTTATCAGCTATTCCTATTTTGAAATCCTCCCCAATTTCCTCCTTTATTAAAAGGGGCTAGGTGGATTTAACAATACTCGATGATTTATGATTTTCGATTAATTACTTATTGCGTTAATTGGGTATCAATAAGGTAATCATTATAAGATAGATCACCTTATTGAATTGAATAGAATAGAAAATTGATTTTTAAAAATCATGAAATAATTAGCTGAATGAGAAAATTTTGTGCAGATAAATTATTTTCCTAATAGTGGTTTTCTTCCTTGTTCAGCGATTATTAAAATTTCATGAATAAGTACCGAATTGAGGTTTAATTGCTGTAAAGCGGCGGTTAAATGTTCCATCACAATGTCGTAATGAAAATCTTCAGGCATAAATTTTAATAAATGGCTGTGACTGTCGCATAAATAGTTGGTGCTGGGGTGGTCTTGTTCGATAATGTAGCCAAAAAATCCCCAATCATTGCCGCCAACAAAACTTTTGCGTTTATCTCTGGCGAAGGCGGTAAGAAAGAAATTTTCTAATAGCACCATAAATTGTTCATCACCATAGTTTGCACCGGTGAGCAGTGCGATGATAACAGCTTTCAGTGAGGCAATTTGTTCGGGTTGTTCGCTATTTTTGAAAAAACGATTGATCCGATAGTCCTCTTGCATGTTGGCATAAAAAATATCAATGATGTTTTCAACCGCCGTTTTTCCGCCAATGCGTTGGTAAAGAGTTGGGTTTATGTGGCTCATATCAGTTCCTCGTTATTGTTTTTAAATTAAAACATGAATTGATCAAATAGTGTTTACAGATGCAGTGCTAGTTTACCTCAATTCAGTGACAATTAATCTGAGTTCGGAATAATCATTAATAACCCGATAAAACAGGGCTATATAAAATAAGTGGCAGAATCAAAATATTCAACCATTCACCAATAATATTAATACGGAATTATTAAATCAACATTAGAATTATATTCATAAAATATATTAGCAGTTGCAAGTAAATTTCCAGTATCTTTTCTTAATATATTTATTTCTCTGGTTAAATTTTCAATAACGTAAGATTGCTCAGTTAATTCACGTTGACTACCAAAAGTAACTCTTAAACTTGAGTCAAAGCAAGGCAATTGTTCATCTTTAGCTTTAATGAATTTTTCATTAATAATTTCAAATGTCAAACATTTAATCAAGTAAATAATAATCTGCTCAAAGCAGATAAAATGTTCAGTGACGTTATTTAGCTTTTCTTCTAGATTCTTTGCTTGAACTAATCCTCTCAAAAATCTTTTATCTCCTGTAAAAAGAAATTGATCTTTTTGGTTAATTAAAGCTTGTAATAATTGCATTTCTCCGCCATTTAAGTCATCTATTAAAGACATGGCAATGATTAAATCAGAATCTACAACTACTGATGATATTTCAGTCACGCCTGAATTTAAAAAACATTCAATTCGTAGAACAACTACAGAATTATAATATTTTTCTGCTTTTTTCCTTTTTTTGCTATCCGTTGGATGGCAATACTTAAATCTTAGCGTATTTAAAACTATTAATTCACCATACGCTTTTTCAAGTAACAACTTTGCTTCCTTGAGTAAATTTAACTGTGCTAATTTATGAACAATATCATTGTCAATTAATAAAGCCAAAACTATTCCTCAATCGCCATTAATTTATATAGATACTCAAGTTGATCTCCCTGTGCTTCGCTTTCGTCAATATTATTAATTAATTCCGACTTTATTATTTCATTCCATTTTGAATCAGGGTGAATAATATTCAAAGCAGATTTAGCAGTTTTCCAAAATACATTTCTTTTGTCTTTTGGTACACGATTTGATTCAGAATAAGCCCAGTTTAATATAATATGTCCAGCATCTATTCGGTGAGTTTGCTGAAACGATAGAGCTTGCTCGGAAAGTTCTTTTGCTTTTAAACATTTACCACCAGAAGAAAACTTTGTATTATTTTCACCAGTTAATAAAGTAATAGCAAAACTGTTAGCCTGATGCTCTTGATTATCTGTATCTAAAAATTGATTAATATTTTCATCAATTAATAAATGTCCAATACTTAAATGTTGGTGAAATATATGTCCCATTTCATGAGCTAATAAGAATAAAAATTCACTCTCATGTTTACATTTTCTAGTAATTGCAATTACTGGTTTTTTATTAACATCAACAACTACAGCATCCATTTTTTTAGATGTAGGTAGCTCTGGTAAATACAAAACAGGCACGCCTTGTTGCCAGCAATAATAAATTAAAGCCTTGAAATCTATACAAGTATTATCAGACACTAACAAATTGTTTCTTAGTTGTAATGGTTCTAAAAAAAAACGATATTCTTGCTTATTAATTTGGGAGAC
>JBEEJU010000236.1:0-4339 GCA_041169045.1 Pseudomonadota bacterium | reverse complement strand
AGTTGATAAAGTCGAAGCGGGAATGATGTTTGTCACTGAAGTTGACGACGAAGGAAAAGATAAGAAAAAACATCAATTACCGTTTAAACATGCGATGATGTTACCTGCTTTTACTGGAGTAGATGCGGTGCGTCAAGTGCAGGCAAAAGGCTTAACCAATCCGCGCGGATTTGTGATTGTTGATCAATATCAACGCAATCCTACATTTAAAAATATTTATGCCGTCGGGGTTTGTATTGCGATTCCACCAGTAGAAGCTACGCCGTTACCGGTTGGTGCGCCAAAAACCGGTTATATGATTGAATCGATGGTGACAGCAACTGCTCATAATATCGCCGATGAATTGGCAGGAAAACAGCCTTCTGAAAAAGCGACTTGGAACGCGCTGTGTTTAGCCGATTTTGGCGACAGTGGAGTGGCATTTTTGGCTAAACCACAAATCCCTCCGCGTAATGTCACTTGGTCTTCTCATGGAAAATGGGTACATTTAGCTAAAATTGCTTTTGAAAAATATTTTATTCGCAAAGTACGCAAAGGAATTAGCGAGCCTTATTACGAGCGAATGATTTTAAAATTATTAGGAGTTGAACGCTTAAAACTCAAATAGGAGATGAACAATGAATTTAGAACGAATTGTACTTGCATTTGCGGGTAGTTTTATTTTATTGAGTTTATTATTGGCTCATTTCCATTCACCGAATTGGTTATGGTTTACTGCTTTTGTGGGTGCGAATTTATTACAAACTGCTTTTACCCGTTTTTGCCCATTAGCGATTATTTTGCAAAAGTGTGGCATTAAATCAAATTGTCAATTTCTTAAATAATTCACTAATGATTTAGAGCTAATTTAACGCAGAGATTCAGAAAATAATTCAATCTCTGCGTTGCTCTCATTTATCCTACAGCCCCTTCTAAACTCAATCCCAATAAAGCTTGCGCTTCGACTGCGAATTCCATTGGTAATTCTTTAAACACTTGTTTACAAAAACCATTCACGATCATTGATACCGCATCTTCCGCAGATAAGCCGCGTTGTTGACAGAAAAACAATTGATCTTCGCTGATCTTGGAAGTGGTGGCTTCATGTTCTACTTGCGCAGTCGGTTGTTTCACCTCAATATAAGGAAAAGTGTGCGCTCCACATTGATCGCCGACCAATAAGGAATCGCATTGGGTATAATTGCGCGCATTTTCCGCACTTTTTAGCACTTTGACTAAACCGCGATAAGTATTTTGTGCTTTGCCGGCAGAAATCCCTTTAGAAACAATAGTGCTTTTGGTATTTTTACCGATATGAATCATTTTTGTGCCAGTGTCGGCTTGCTGCAAATTGTTGGTTAAAGCAACAGAATAAAATTCACCAATTGAATTATCTCCGGTTAAGACACAACTAGGATATTTCCAAGTAATCGCCGAGCCAGTTTCCACTTGTGTCCACGACACTTTGGCATTTTCACCGCGACAATCGGCACGTTTAGTGACAAAATTATAAATTCCACCCTTGCCATCTTTATCTCCGGGATACCAATTTTGCACGGTGGAATATTTAATTTGCGCATTTTTTAACGCCACTAATTCGACTACTGCCGCATGAAGTTGATTTTCATCGCGTTGTGGCGCAGAACAATTATGCACTGCCACGCCTTTTACCAAATAACTGTGGGTATTTTCGACTTCAATATTGAAAACTAAATCATCAAATAATTCGTAACTGATTTCACGAATCGGCACAATAAAATAATTCTCAGTTTCGTAACATTCTGCTAAATCAATTGAGATTTCAGACAAATTTTTAGGAATTAAAATGAAATCGCCAGTTTGTAAATTATTTGCTTTTATCCATTTAGGTAAAGCTAAAAACAATAAATTTAAATCAAGCAATTCCACACCATTGACCTGTTGAATTTGCACCTGTTCACGTTTAATTGCTAATACCGGATGTTCAGTCGTTAAACGGAAAGTGTTATGCCGCGAAACGGGACGCACCGTCACCATCTCACCCCGATAATTGCGCAACATTAACGCTTTAACTTTTTGCATTTGTCCATTGTGGTCGTAAACCGTATCGCCTGCTTTTAAAGTTTCAATCGCTTGCCAACCTTGCGGCGTTAAAACTTGTTCACCCGCCGGATGACAGCCCTCCAAATAGGAAACATAAGAGCCTTCATCGGCAATAATTAGCGTGCGTTCAAATTGTCCGGTATTGCTGGCATTGATTCTAAAATAAGTGGACAATTCCATCGGACAGCGCACGCCTTTGGGAATATAAACAAATGATCCATCAGTAAATACCGCCGAATTTAATGCCGCGAAAAAATTATCTCCAACCGATACCACTGAGCTTAAATACTCTTTGACCAATTCCGGATAATCACGAATCGCTTCCGAAATGGGACAAAAAATAACGCCCGCCTCTTTCAATTTATCTTTAAAAGTGGTTGCCACCGATACGCTGTCAAAGACTGCGTCAACTGCAACTCCCGCTAATCGTTCTTGTTCATCCAAAGGAATGCCCAATTTTTTATAAGCCGCTAAAATTTCTGGATCAACTTCGTCCAAACTTTTCGGTTTATTTTTCGATTTAGGCGCGGAATAATAACTGATTGCTTGATAATCAATTTTATCTATTTTCAATTGTTGCCACAATGGTGCAGTCATCGTTTGCCAATGGCGAAAAGCTTTTAAACGATACTCCAACATCCATTCCGGTTCATTTTTAACTTTCGATAATTGGGCAATAATTTCTTCATTTAAACCGGCGGCAAAAGTGTCGGCTTCTATTTCAGTGACAAAACCTTGTTTATATTCTTGACCAATGAATTGTTGAATTTCTTCTGTAGACATAATAAAAATAAATACCGAATGTAAAAAATAGCAAAAATGTAATAAGTAATTAATCGAAAATTATCGGGTATTATTAAATCCCCTAGCCCCGTTTATTAAAGGTGGAACTCCCTCCTTTACCAAAGGAGGGTTGGGGAGGATTTTAAAATAGAAACATCTGATAATTGATGTATTTTTACTTAGTTTTAAATTAAGAAATTTAAACTAATTTAATCGATATTTAATCTTTAAATTAATTAAAACTAATTTCTTCATGCGATTTGCAATGCTTGTAAAATAGGTAATTCTTGTTCGCAAAAAGTCTGAGCCATTTGAGTGAGCATGGTTAAATTTTCTACTTCGGTGGTTAAATCCCCCCCGCCACTTGCTTTTGCAAGTCTCCAGCCTTGTGGTTTGAAAATATCCCAAGTAAATTTAGCCAATTCCTGCGGTTGATTTAGTTTTTGCCAATAAGCTGATAAAAATATCTGTGAAATTTGACTTACAATAAATCCACCACCACTGACAGGACTCGCTAAATATTTTAAATCTTGATTCATTTTTGCTTGTTCAATAATAAAATGATTTAATTTTTGGGTTTGAAAACGCGCTTGTTGAATAATCGAATCCGATTGTGCATTATGAATAGCTCCGATACCAATTAATATCATTAATCCTTCAATCATTTGTGAAAAAGAAATATTTTGCGCATTCACTTGATCGGCAATTTCTCCAATATAATGAATTTGATAATCAGCCAATATTGCTAAAATAGGATCATAAATTCGATTATCTAAAGTAATATGATTCACTTTTAATGAAATATTCGATAAAGATTTAGCTAAAACAACTTTTTCATTGCGTAAAGCTTTAACCCGTTGTGCAGCCGATAATTTAATTCCGCCTTTCACCCAATAATCAGCACGAAAACGTTGACTCATACAAAAATCTTTTACCGTTTCACGAAATTCGGTATTGGTTATTGATTTCAATAAATTTTGATGATCATTAGTTAAAATTAAATTGTCAAATAATTCGTTATAACGCGCTGGCGCGGCAAAACTTAATTTTGCAGTTTGAAGTAATTCACTAATTTTGGTAAATAATATTGGATGCCAATCATGATTAAAATATTCATGAGCTAAATAATTACGATTTTGATTTTTTAATCCTTTTAAAATATTTATTATTTGAGGATTATTTTGTAAATAAATCGGATTAGCATTAATTAGTTGTTCTGAAAATTGTAAAGTTTGATCAATTCGGTCTGGAACTTTGAGTCCTTTTGCTGTCATCATATCCATATGAAATAGCAGTAAATTTCGCAGTGGCAACAAAGGAGACCAGCCGGGTTGGGTGTTGTAGCTGATGTACCCCCCCCCTGATGCTTTGAGCTTACGTTTAAAAAAATTAATGATAATTTGTCGATTTTCATCAGAAATCCAACTCCAAATACCATGTAAACCAATAAAATCAAAATCAGGTAAATCATCGCGTTGGCAAAATTCTAAAAAAG
>JBEEJU010000235.1:0-3602 GCA_041169045.1 Pseudomonadota bacterium | reverse complement strand
AATTCAAATCCGGTTCGTCCTTTTGCATCAGCTTCACAAACTAATAAAAAATCATTAATTTGATAAGGCGGTTTAAATGCTTTTAATTCAATTAATAAATCAATTAATGTACTCGCTTTTAATTCAAAAGCGCGATGAATATGTGTGTGATAACGAATCACTAATTCTGCTAATTGCCGATAATGATTTGGCATTTTTAATCGATTCGCTAATTGCGAAAAAATAGCCAATCCCCGCATTTCATGTCCATAATGATGTGGCAAAATGGCAATTGGGGTTTTGCCTTTACCTAAATCATGCACTAATGCCGCAAATCGTACTGATGTTTTAAGTGATAAAATACTCGCTTGTTGCAAAACGAATAAACTATGAATTCCACAATCAATTTCCGGATGATAATGTGCAGGTTGTGGAATGCCAAATAATTGATTTAACTCTGGCAATATTTTTTCTAAAGCTCCACAATTGCGTAAACTTTGAAAAAAAATTTCCGGATTAATTTCGGTTAATGCTTTTTCAATTTCCGCCCAAACTCGCTCAGGCACTAAATGTTCTACTTCTCCATTTACTACCATTTGCCGCATTAAATCCATCGTTTCATCAGCAATTTTAAATCCTAAATGCGCATAACGCGCAGCAAATCGAGCCACTCGCAAAATTCGTACCGGGTCTTCGGCAAAAGCTGGTGAAATATGTCGTAGCCAGCGTTGTTGTAAATCTTGCAATCCTCGATACGGATCAATGAGTTGCCCTGAAGCATCTTGCGCTATCGCATTGATGGTTAAATCTCGCCGTAATAAATCCTGTTCTAAACTCACAGATTCTCCGGCTTGTATTGCAAACCCGTGATAACCGGCAGCAATTTTGCGTTCGGTACGCGCTAAGGCATATTCTTCGCCGGTTTGTGGATGTAAAAAAACTGGAAAATCGCGTCCAACTGCCCTAAATCCTTGAGACAGCAATTGTTCAGCCGTTCCGCCGACAACGACCCAGTCTCGTTCCGAAACTGGACGCTGTAATAATTGGTCACGCACTGCGCCACCGACTAAAAAGATTTGCATATAACTACATTCTCGATAGTAAATTGTTTTAAAATAGAATAATTCATTTTGAATTATACCGAATCCCTTTTCAAATTATGTTCATCACGGTTTTATCCAGTCTATTATTAGGAATGATTGCGGGTTTTTTTGCCGGTTTATTTGGAATTGGCGGCGGATTAATTATGGTACCTATATTAGTTTGGCTATTCAGTTATTTAATGATTGCTAAAGAATTAATTATGTTAATGGCAATTGCTACATCGTTAGCAACTATTAGTTTAACCGCATTAGCCGCAAGTTACGGACATTATCGTCAAGCACGTTTATTATGGGATTATATCGCACGATTAACCCCGGGAATTATTATCGGCTCAATCAGCGGCGCGTTTATTGCGCAACAAATGAGTGCTGATCAATTAAAATTGATTTTTGCTAGTTTTTTAATTGTAATCGGTATTCAATTATGGCGATCAGCTCCTTTATCAAGTCCTATTTATTTAATTTCAAAAAATTGGGATTATTTAATCGGTTTAATGATTGGTAGTATTTCCGCCATTTTAGGCATAGGCGGCGGTACTTTAACCGTGCCTTATTTAATCAAACGCGGTGTAACGATTCATCAATCGGTTGCGATTTCTAGTGCTTGCGGTTTTCCAATTGCCATCGCAGGCAGTCTCAGTTTTATTCAACTCGGTTGGCATCATCCACAATTACCGATTTATAGTTTTGGTTATATTTATTTACCCGCTTTTATTGCAATGGCAATCGGTAGTCTTTTTACCGCCGCTTTAGGCGCGAAATGCGCACATTATTTACCCGCCGCGCAATTAAAACGCTATTTTTCAATCGTCATTTTTATCATGGCGATTAAACTTTTTCATTTTTAATTTGTTAATTATTTTTATCTATTGAGGAATCTTTATGAATAAACCCATTCATCGGGCATTAATTAGTGTATCGGATAAAAACGGTATAGTAGAATTCTGTCGTGGTTTACAACAATTAGGCATCGAATTGTTATCCACCGGCGGTACAGCAAAATTATTAGCTGATGCTCAAATTCCGGTGATTGAAGTTTCCGATTACACCGGTTTTCCTGAAATGATGGATGGACGTGTTAAAACGTTACATCCTAAAGTACATGGTGGAATTTTAGCCAGACGAGGTATCGACGATCAAGTGATGTCTGCTCATGGCATACAAGCGATTGATTTAGTGGTGGTTAATTTATATCCCTTTAGTCAAACCGTTGCGCAACCGAATTGCGATTTTGCTACGGCGATTGAAAATATTGATATTGGTGGCCCAACCATGATTCGAGCGGCGGCTAAAAATCATCAAGATGTGGCGGTAATGGTTGATCCTAAAGATTATGCCATCATTTTGACCGAATTGACCACACAAGAAGGTCAATTATCTGCACAAACGCGATTTAATTTAGCGTTAAAAAGTTTTGAACATACCGCCGGTTATGACCTTGCGATTGCGGCTTATTTAGCCAAAATTCAAACTCAACAATTGCCCAAAACTTTGAATTTACAATTTGAGCAAAGCCAAATGTTACGCTATGGGGAAAATCCGCATCAAACTGCAGCTTTTTATCGTGAACAGCCTTTAGTCGCTGGTAGTATTGCCGCTGCAACGCAATTACAAGGTAAAGAATTGTCTTATAACAATATCGCCGACGCGGACGCAGCTTGGGAATGTGTCAAAAGTTTTGCTCATAAACCTAGCTGTGTGATTGTAAAACATGCGAATCCTTGTGGCGTTGCTCAAGCCGATGATTTATTAACTGCCTACGAATTGGCATACGCAACCGATCCCACTTCTGCTTTTGGCGGCATTATTGCCTTTAATCGGGAATTGGATGCGCAAACAGCTAACACTTTGATTCAACGTCAATTTATCGAAGTGATCATTGCCCCTAGTCTCAGTACAGCAGCACAAACCGTTTTAGCCAGCAAATCCAATATTCGCGTGTTAATTTGTCATTTACCCGCTTATTCAACCACAACAGAATGGGATTTCAAACGAGTCAGTGGCGGACTTTTAGTGCAAGAACGCGATGAAGCGCAAATCACTGCTAATGAGTTAACCGTAGTCAGTCAACGTCAACCGACAGAGACTGAATTAGCTGATTTACTCTTCGCTTGGAAAGTGGCTAAATTTGTCAAATCAAACGCGATTGTGTATTGCCGACATGGTCGTACTATTGGTATCGGTGCTGGACAAATGAGTCGAGTCTATTCTGCGAAAATCGCCGGCATTAAGGCTGAAGATGAAGGATTAACCGTTGCAGGTTCAGTGATGGCTTCAGATGCGTTTTTTCCTTTTCGTGATGGCATCGATGCCGCCGCGAGCGTAGGCATTACCGCAGTAATTCAACCCGGCGGTTCTATGCGTGATGCCGAAGTGATTGCGGCAGCTAATGAACATAATATTGCGATGGTCTTTACTGGCATTCGGCATTTTAGGCATTAATTTTAAATTTATCCTAAATGGGTAGGAAATCCACTCTACCCATTTTTGCATTCACCACTATCAAATTCTGAAATTAAA
>JBEEJU010000234.1:0-3241 GCA_041169045.1 Pseudomonadota bacterium | reverse complement strand
ATTGCGGATTTAATGGACGATTTGTACAATCCATTTCCGGTTCACCGCGATCTAAATAACGCCATTCATCAAATAAAAATACCCCGAATCCACTGCGGCGAATGGATTTTAAAAATTGTTTTGGAATAATTGCATCTGTGTCAACATTTGCACGATCTAAGGGTAAAACTTTTGAAGTTAAAGTCGTAAATGCTCTCATGTTATTTTAAGAATAAAAGTTAATAATATGTTGAAAAAGTCCTAATAATTGTCCAACGTTGTCTAAATAATAGCGTTTATCGTCCATTATAATGCTGTTATTTTTCAATTTAAGAAATTGCCACGCATCGCTATTCGTTACACAACCATAAATACACGGTATAGCAATATCATGTTTTTGATTAAAAATAACCGCACCGATCATTTGCGCAATACATTGTGCTAATCCTAAATCAATATTGTCATTTTTGGCTTCGACTAAGGCGAATATCGGGCTTTCTAAAAAATACGAATGCGGTTTATTGCTGAATATAAAATCACATTCACCATTTAAGCCCTGTTTGCTATCAGCATTTAATACGATTCCTGAATAAAGCGAAACGCTATTGATATTGCGTTTGGTGATTTCAGCCAAAATTGGCATGATAATTAATTCAGATTTAGCTTTTTCACTATTGACAGCAATTATTTTTGCGAGGGCTAAGGTTTCGATAAGCCAAGGACTTTGCTCTAAGGTTTTAATTTCAGAAAATAAAGACTGTTTTTGTATTTCAATCTGGAATTGGCTTTTAAGTTTTTCTAGGGTGAATTTTTTATAGGACATTAATTAAACCTTATTCCAATCTCCAATAATTCGTCCGGTTTGATAATAAGTCGAAACCAATTCCACAAAACTTTTAAAATCTTCATTTTCTAATACAATTCGATTCACCGATTGCCAATCAATTTCGGGACGTGCAATAGCAGGTAATAAAATTTCACTTTCACAGGGATTTTGTGGATTTAATAAAATAACCCCAATACCATGCAATGCCGATAACATGCGCAATTCCTGTTCAACATTATTGGCAATCGAAACCGCAACCAAATAACCTTCATTTGCCCAACTGGAATTACTGACGGCTTGGAAAAAACTCATCCGCACATTGGAGCTATTGAGTTCTTTTTTAACCTCAAACGACCATAAACGCACAGTTTGACCGCCGCCACGTTGTACGCAAGTTCGCACTAATTCGTGCCATTCTTTATCCACCGGTTGCATCGCTACAATATCAGGATGCAACCATTGATTTCCACCATTACCGCGTTGATTTTTCGAGCGTTTTTCATCAATTCGCAAGCAAAATAATTTCAGTTCGACTTTTAAATATTCCACTAAAAGCGGATAAAGTTGCTGTTCAGTCAAACTTTGAGAATTGGCAGGTTTAATTTCAATCGTTTCTTCCGCTAAATCCTCATTAATTTCTATTGAATCATTAATAGGATTAAACGATTGGGTTTTGTTTGGGTCATACCAATACACACGCGGACGTGGTTTATCTTGCCAGAAAATATGTGCATTGATTTTTAATAGCTCTTCTTTTCGACCACCAATTTCAGCAACAACTTGACTTAAAAAAGCTTCTTCATCTTTAAAGCGCGGATTATTACGTTTTTCTTGGTAATCATCAGGATATTGGCTCACAATCGTTTGAGCAATTTCCCTCGCCCCAAACCGTTTTAATGGACTAGCCTGTAAAAAATTGACAATTTTTTGGTTTTGCGAAAGTTTAGCCATATCAGCAAACTACAAATCTCTCACATCCACAAACCGCCCCGCAATCGCCGCCGCCGCCGCCATTGCTGGACTGACCAAATGTGTGCGCCCACCATATCCTTGCCGCCCTTCAAAATTGCGGTTAGAAGTTGACGCACAACGCTCACCGGCTTCTAAACGGTCTGCATTCATCGCCAAACACATCGAACAACCTGGCTCACGCCATTCAAAACCGGCCTCAATGAAAATTTTATCCAGCCCTTCTTGTTCGGCTTGCAACTTCACTAAACCTGAACCCGGCACGATTAACACCTGTTTTACATTTGCTGCTTTGGTTTTACCTTTCGCTACGTCCGCCGCCGCGCGTAAATCTTCAATCCGCGAATTGGTACACGAACCGATAAATACTTTATCTACTTGAATATCGCTGATTTTTTGTCCCGCTTTTAAATCCATATACTGCAAAGCGCGAATCATACTATCGCGTTTCACCGGATCAGTTTCGTGTTCAGGATTCGGCACACAATCATCAACTGCAACGACTAATTCAGGTGAAGTTCCCCACGTCACTTGCGGCTTAATCTCGGCAGCGTTTAACTCCACGATTTTGTCAAAAATAGCATCCGCGTCAGAATGCAATTCACGCCATGCTTGCACGGCTAAATCCCAATGTTCGCCTTTTGGCGAAAACGGACGATTTTGATAATAATCAATCGTGATGTCATCAACGGCAATCAATCCGGTACGCGCCCCGGCTTCAATCGCCATATTGCACACCGTCATCCGCCCTTCCATAGACAAATTTTGAATCGCTTTTCCAGCAAATTCAATTGCATAGCCCGTTCCGCCCGCCGTGCCGATTTTGCCGATAATCGCTAATACAATATCTTTCGCAGTCACGCCTTTGCCAACCTGCCCGTTGACTTGAATCAGCATATTTTTGGATTTTTTCTGCACCAAACATTGCGTCGCTAAGGCATGTTCAACTTCCGATGTGCCAATGCCAAAAGCTAACGCCGCTGATGCGCCATGAGTAGAAGTATGCGAATCGCCACAAACGACTGTCATACCTGGCAAGGTTGCTCCTTGTTCTGGCCCAATCACATGCACAATTCCCTGCCGTAAATCGCCCATGTTAAATTCAGTAATGCTAAATTCAGCGCAATTTTTATCGAGCGTTTCAAGTTGTAGCCGCGCAATCGGATCAGCAATCCCTTTGTCGCGATCTATGGTCGGCACGTTATGATCAGTCACCGCTAAGTTGCGGTTTTTATTCCATAAATTTCTACCCGCCATGCGCAATCCGTCAAAAGCCTGCGGCGAAGTCACTTCATGAACTAATTGCCGATCGATATAAATCAAACACGAACCATCGTCATATGTAGTGACAACGTGGTCTTGCCACAATTTATCGTAAAGAGTTTTTCTAGTCATATTAAATTTAATACGGTTTAATTAAGAAATAAGAATCACGAAAATATTAAACTGTGAAGCCTAATATAATTT
>JBEEJU010000233.1:0-7340 GCA_041169045.1 Pseudomonadota bacterium | reverse complement strand
TATACCACTATTCGCCGACTCGGTGGTAGAATGCAGCTTTATAATTTACCGCGCGGTGGTGCGTGTGTAGAAATTATTTTACCTCTAATTAATGATACCAATTATGACGATACCCAATGATAAACCCCAATTATTATTAGTCGATGATGATCAAACATTTTGTGTCGTTTTAAAATCAGCTTTGCAAAAACGTCATTTCCAAGTGAGTGTTGCTAATGATATTAAAAGTGGTTTGGCTTTAGCCGAAGCAACCGAACCTGAATATGCCGTAATTGATTTACGAATTGGTCATGATTCCGGTTTAGAATTGGTTAAAAAATTAATTCTATTAGATCATAATACTCGTATTGTAATGTTAACCGGATTTGCTAGTATTGCTACCGCAGTTGAAGCGATTAAATTAGGCGCGATTCATTATTTAACTAAACCGGCAAATGCAGACGAAATTGTCAATGCGTTAAATAAAAATGAAGGTGATGCTTCAGTGGCAATTAATGAAACACCGTTATCGGTTAAACGATTAGAATGGGAACATTTACAAACGGTATTAATGCAACATGATGGTAATATTTCAGCCGCTGCCCGCGCATTAAATATGCACCGACGGACTTTACAGCGTAAATTAGAAAAACGTCCGGTTAAAGATTAATAAATGCAAGCATTTAATTTTTTGAAAGAATTATTGAATTAAGAAACACAACTCAAAAGCTGTGTTTCTTAAAAAGAGAGTTATTTATTTTTAATGGGTTTATCTGGTGATGAAGTGGCTGAATTGGTCGGATGATGGGTATCGCTATCTTCTTCCCAATTTTCCTCCGCTGTTTGTTTACCATCGTTAATTAAATAATTTCGTCGTTGTAAAAAAGCATCTCGGGTAAAAACATATGGGTCAAGCGCAGATTCTTTAATTGTATTTAATGACGCTTTTGCATTCGCTCTTAAATGTACTAATTCCAAAGCACGTACCGGAACTCCAACATAACTGCTAGGGTTCAACGCCGTATCCAATACCGTTCCGGGGACACCGCGTCCAGTGCTAGGACCTAATAAAGGAATGACTAAGTAAGGCCCTTGCGGCACTCCCCATATGGCCATCGTTTGATCGAAATCTTCATCATGTTTGACTAAACCGATGTCAGTCGCAATGTCGAATAATCCGCCTAAACCTACCGTGGTATTCACCAAAAATCGTCCGGTATCTTCGAGACCTTGATCGAATTTAGCTTGTAAAAAATCGTTAAAAAAGACGTTAATGTCTTTTAAGTTATTGAAAAAATTACCAATTCCCTGTTGTACAACAACCGGAGTTGCCCACAAATACGCATCAGCCACAGGTGCAGCGACATATTCATCGACACTGTTATTGAAATCATAAATGCTTCGATTGACCTCCTCATATGGGTCGATAGCACTGGTTTTCAGCGTAGAAGAAGTCGTGGCGCAACCACTTAAAGACAGCAGGGTTACGCAAGCTAAATTTACTAACCAGTTGATTTTATTATTTTTATCAAGTGTGTGTTGCATGGTTAATGTCCAGTTCAAATTATTGCTTGGAATAATTATCGATTTTTTCATTCATTTTGGCAATTAAAGCTTCAAATCCATCTCGTTCTAATATGCTGGTATATTCTGAACGTTTTAAAGCTAAATCACTGACACCATTAGCAATAATATTAATAATTTTCCAATTATCGCCTTTCTTCTTTAACATATACTCAAATTTGACTTCTTTATCATTCGGAACTAATAAACTAGTATAAATGACCGTACCGCCCTGTTTAGTTTCTTTTTCGCTATCAAATTTAAAAGATTCGCCGGCGTATTCTTTAAAATTATACGCATATGCCGCAATACTTAAATGGCTAAACGTATCGACTAATTTTTGTTGTTGTTCTTCAGATAATTTTACCGATTCTTTTCCCACAACAACGCGAGCAATTTTAATTAAATCATGACTTTTACTAATCACCGGATTTAATTTTTCATAACGCCCTTTAAAACCCAATTCTTTACCTTGTTTCATCACCGCAATTAATTCATTTTGGAAATTTTCAACCACTTGTTTCGCAGTTTCCTCTTGAGCAAATGCCAATGGCGTGAAACTTAGCCAATACAAAATCCAAATCAGGATCATTTTTGTACGCAATAACAACAACATTTTCAGCCTCAATTAATGATATTAATTACCATATAAAAATTTAATCAACAGCGTAATTTTAAGAATTGACATAAACTCGCCCTTTCCATTGACAACGAATTCCACGCCAATAATCGATTGCTGAATCCCAAGTCATTAATAAATAGAATAATGCAATGATTGGCATAGTTAAACTCCATAAAGGATTAAGCCGATAAAAGATTAAAGTCGGTAAATATAATCGATTCATGATTAAATAACTGCTTAAATATAAAAACCCAATAGATGAATTCGATAAATATAATCCAATAACTGGCATAATATATAAGATTAACATAACTATTGTGCATAAACATAACCAAAATAGTGAATAATCTAATTGGGTATAAGCGGTTCGGCTCACCATTTGCCAAATATCTTTTAAATGATGACTAGTTCGTTGACTTAATACACCATGCGTTAATCCTAACCAAACAGGATAACCGTTATTTTTTACGGTTCGCGCTAAAGTACAATCATCAATTACCGCATTTTTAATCGATTCTAATCCGCCAATTTTTTTTAATAATTGCGTTTCAACCAAAATACATCCTCCGGCAGCGGCGGCTAATTTCACTTCAGGATGATTCACTAATTTAAAAGGATAAAGCATTTTAAAGAAATAAATAAATGCCGGCATTAACCATTTTTCCCAAAATGTTTCTAATCGTAATTGTGCCATTAAAGAAATAAAAGGCAATTGTTGTTGGCTATATTTACGCTTTAAACTGGCTAACATTCCGGGCATTAATTGAATGTCTGCATCTAATAATAAAGTTAAAGGTGTATTCACTAATGCTAAACCTTGATGTTGCGCCCATAATTTTCCAGTCCACCCTTCAGGCAAAGCATCAGCGGTAATTAATTGCCACGAAGATTGTTTAATTGTTTTAACAATTGTTGCGGTTTCATCTTCAGAATGATCATCAATTACAATTACTTGTAAACCTTGTCCTTGAATAGCTAAAGCTTGCAAGGTATTACCAATCATTTCAGCTTCATTACGCGCCGGAATAATGACCGTAATATCACTTAAATCAATCGTATTATTATCAACATTTATTTCAGCTTCTAATACTTCATTAGTTTGCCACGCTTGCCAAGGTAATAACCAAATGATTAACCAAATTAATGCTGATAATATCGCTAAATAATTCCATACATCCATGTTCATCATTTAAGATTCTATTTTGACAGAAATATCTGATAAGCGTTGATATTTTATAGCGGCTGGATTGGCTTCCGCAATTTTAACGGCTACCATTTCACCTTCGGTTTTGGGACCAAACCAAGAACGCGCTAGCCCTTTCAACGGATGATGTAACATATCCTCAACCGCCGTCGCTTCGTAACCGCAATGCGCCATACAATTGGCACATTTGGGATTACTTGCACTGCCATATTTTTCCCAAGGCGTTGAATCTAATAAAGCTTTAAAACTTGGCGCGTAACCTTCGTCAGCTAACAAATAACACGGTTTTTGCCAACCAAAAACATTGCGCGTAGGATTTCCCCAAGGGGTACAAGAATAAGCTTGATTACCTGCAAGAAAATCTAAATATAATGCAGAATGATTTAATCGCCAACGACGATTACGTCCAATTTTAAATAAATTACGAAATAGATTTTTAGTATCTATGTTTTGAATAAACAAATCCTGACGCGGAGCGCGTTCATAACTAAATCCCGGAGCAATGGTAATTCCCTCTACACCTAATTCCATCACATAATCTAAAAATTGAGCAATTTCTGTCGCGGTTTCTCCTTGAAATAAAGTACAATTCACCGTCACGCGAAAGCCTTTACTAATCGCTAATTTAATCGCTTCAACCGCAATATCAAAAACTCCCGTTTGACAAACTGAAGCATCATGACGCTGTTGCATTCCATCTAAATGAATTGAAAAAGTCAAATAAGGTGAAGGTTGATAATCATCAATTCGTTTACGCAATAAAAGCGCGTTGGTACATAAATAAACAAATTTTTTACGCGCAATAATTCCGGCAACAATTTCCGGCATTTGTTTATGAATTAAAGGTTCTCCGCCCGGAATTGACACCATAGGCGCGTCACATTCATCAACGGCAGCTAAACACTCTTCGACCGATAATCGTTTATCGAGAATGTCATCGGGATAATCAATTTTGCCACAACCTGCACAAGCTAAATTACAGCGAAATAAAGGTTCTAGCATCAACACTAATGGGTAGCGTTTAACGCCTTTGATTTTTTGTTTAGCTAAATACCAAGCTATGGTAAGTTGCTGACGCACTGGCACCGCCATAAAAGACTCCTAAGGTAAAAACCGCGTAAAAATATTGTTTTAATCATGCAACAATTGTCCCAGTTTGTTGATGAGTTTTATCGATTGCACCATCGCATTTTTTCATTTTTTTTGCAATAAAACAACAGCCCTTTGCAAAATACCAACAAACAGTCTATTATTTAAATCTACGACTTCGGAGTCTGGCACTGTTAATCCGAGTTAAACGTCGTTGTTTATGCTTATTTTAATCCTGTTAGACTTTAATTAGCTTATGACTGATTTGACCCCTTCCAGCCATTCTATTGTGACACTCAATAGCTTGTCTGATCAGGCTTTACAAGATTTTTTATTAACTGGCGTGTCCAGAACTTTTGCGTTGACTATTCCCCAGTTACCTGCACGTTTATACCCTGCGGTAGCTAATGCTTATTTATTGTGCAGAATTGTTGATACCGTTGAAGATGAAGTGTCCTTGTCTGTCGCAGAAAAACAACAGTTTTGCGCAAGGTTTATCGAAGTGGTTAAAACTGGACAAAATGCTCAAACTTTTAGCGATCAATTAACGCCTCTGCTATCCACTAAAACCTTAGCAACTGAACGTCAATTAATTCAATTGACCCCAAGAGTTATTACCATGACTCATCAACTCGCTCCGGCACAAATTGAGGCTTTAGCCAATTGTGTCGAAGTGATGGGAAAGGGAATGTCCAGTTTTCAAGGAGTCAATTTATCTGCTGGCTTAATGACTCTGAAACATATGGATGATTATTGTTATTACGTTGCAGGTTGCGTTGGCGAAATGTTAGCCAAATTATTCTGTCATTATTCCAGCGATATTGCTAAACATGAAACTGAATTATTGACATTATCTGTTTCTTTTGGTCAAGGTTTACAAATGACCAATATTCTTAAAGATATTTGGGATGATGCTCAACGCGGCGTATGTTGGCTACCACAAGATGTTTTTCAAGATTTAGGTTTTAAATTAACGGATTTAAAACCCGGACTGCAAAGTCCCGCTTTTCAATGCGGTTTAGAACGATTAATTAGTATTGCTCAACAACATTTAGCCAATGCTTTACGTTATACCTTATTAATTCCAGCATATGAAACGGGGATACGTAAATTTTGTTTATGGGCATTAGGCATGGCAGTATTAACCCTACGCAATATTAAAAAACACTTGGATTTTACTCAAGGTAAACAAGTTAAAATCAGTCGTTTTTCGGTTAAAACGACGATATGGCTCAGTCATTTTACGGTACAAAGCGACAGCATTTTATCGTTATTATTTTCACGAATGAGTCATCCCCTAAAAATGCCGGAATGGCAATATCTTTCGCATTTACCTCAACCTATTCAATCATAAATATTAAGGATTCATCATGTTTACCGACATAGATACGCAGATGAATACGAGTCACGCTTTAGGCAGCGCGACTACGATACGCAGTAAATCTCTCAATCTCGATAAAGCGATTGCTCAAGCACAAGCACAATTACACGCTTTACAACATCCTGACGGCTATTGGTTATTTGAATTAGAAGCCGATTGCACAATTCCTGCTGAATACATCATGATGATGCACTATATCGGTGAAATTGATCCGATATTACAAAGCAAAATCGCGGTTTATTTACGCGCGAAACAATCTGCCGATGGTAGCTATCCCTTATTTCACGGCGGTGCTGGAGATTTAAGTTGTAGTGTAAAAGTTTATTACGCCCTAAAACTCGCGGGTGACGATATTCATGCGCCCCATATGAGTCGATTACGTCATTATATTTTGTCTCAAGGTGGAGCGGCGAAAGCCAATGTATTTACCCGAATTGCCTTAGCCATTTTTGAACAATTACCTTGGCGCGGTGTGCCTTATATTCCAGTGGAAATCATGTTATTTCCAAAATGGTTTCCGTTTCATTTAGATAAAGTTTCATATTGGTCGCGTACCGTAATGGTGCCTTTATTTATTTTATGTACTTTGGAAGCCAAAGCCAAAAATCCACAACAAATTAGCATTTTGGAATTATTTGTTTTACATCCGGATAAAGAAAAGCATTATTTTCCTGAACGCACTTTATTAAATAAATTCTTTTTAATATTGGATAAAATAGGACGAGTCACCCGTCCGTTAATTCCTAAAAAAATGCACCAATTGGCAATTAAAAAAGCTGAACAATGGATTGTTGAACGGTTAAATGGTGAGGACGGATTAGGCGGCATTTTTCCCGCAATGGTGAATGCCTACGAAGCTCTACTTTTATTGGGTTATGATAAAAATCATAGTTACGTCAAAACCGCTAAACAAGCGATTGATAAATTGTTAGTGGTTAAAGATCACGAGGCTTATTGCCAACCCTGTTTATCACCGGTTTGGGACACAGGTTTAACCGCATTAGCTTTACAGGAAGTGGATAAAATCGGCAATCGTGAGGTTTTAACACGAGCTTATCGCTGGTTAAAATCTAAACAATTAACCAACGAACCCGGCGATTGGCAATTGACTCGTCCTGAGTTAGCTGGGGGCGGTTGGGCATTTCAATTTGCTAATCCGCATTATCCTGATGTTGATGATACGGCTGTGGTTGCGTTTGCAATGGCTGAATCGAATTTACCCGATTTAACCGATAGTATTCAGCTCGCCAGTCAATGGATTGTAGGAATGCAATCGAAAAATGGCGGTTACGGGGCTTTTGATGTTGACAATACTTATTATTACTTAAATGAAATTCCTTTTGCTGATCATGGTGCTTTATTAGACCCACCGACTGTTGATGTCAGTGCGCGTTGTGCGATGTTAATGGCGAAAATGGCGAAACAACATCCTGATTATTTACCCGCATTACATCGTACCATCGACTACATTCGTAGCGAACAAGAAGATAATGGCTCGTGGT
>JBEEJU010000232.1:0-4310 GCA_041169045.1 Pseudomonadota bacterium | reverse complement strand
GTTGAAGAAGATAAATGTAAATTAAACTTTTCTTGTGTTCTGTAAGGCTTAAAATAGATTTCACCTTCTCTATCTATAATATAAGTGCCACTAATAATATTTTTTTGTAGTAAAATGGCTGATTCATGATATTCACTTTTATTTTTTTTCAAATCCTCTTTTGAATTTAAAAAATTAATATAGTCAGCAATAGGTTCAGGATAACGTGAAATAACAATGTCTTTAAATAATTCTGCTGGATTAAAAACATCTTTTTGCAAGTGATGTAAGAGTGCAGTTCTTCGACTATTTAACTCTTTATAAAATAAATTCAATCCTGAACGTTCAGCAGGCAATAAAAACGCATTTTTTAGATTACTGGAAAAAATCAGTTTTAAAATAAATTTTGAAATTTCTTCATTGATAATATGAATAGGTAGTTTATTATCTATTAAGGTAATATTAATTTCGTTAGTTTCTTTAAGCTTACTAATTTCAAACACTAATTCTTCATCTTTTCCTAAATGAATACGTTGTATTTGTTGCTTATCAATAGCTTTAATTAACGATTTTTTTTTATCAAAAAACAGCGTTATTTCCGTTTTCTCAAATTTATCTTGTTCAGTGCTAAATAGTCTAGGTAAACGTTTATGAAAGTTTTTTTGAATTGATTTTACAATATCATCAAAATTTTTTTCAATAATATCATTTAAACCAATTTGATAAATTCCTTTTTCAAGCAAAGCATGGGTAATCTCTTCAACAAAATTAAAATTAACCTCAAATTTAAAATCAAGTAATCCGTAAATCGCATACATTGCATACGTTTTACCGGTATTATTTGGACCGCAGAAAATCGTAAAATCATTTAATTCAATTGTTGCATTTTTTAATATGCCTAAATTTTCAAATTTAATTTTCATTTTATTTCAAAATTATCAAAATGGACATTTAAAAAAAGTTGAGATTTAGGCTTAATCGACTAAGCAGCAATTTTATTAGCGCGTTTACGATCGTTTTCGGTTAACCATTTTTTGCGTAAACGAATCGATTTAGGTGTGACTTCGACCAGTTCATCATCATCGATAAATTCCAACGCTTGCTCTAAAGTCATTTTTTGAATAGGGGTTAAAATCAGATTTTCATCCGAACCGGAAGCACGAATATTGGTCAATTGTTTAGCTTTAGTCGGATTCACTACCAAATCATTAGCGCGAGAATGAATGCCAACTAACATACCTTCATAAACTTCGTCGCCGTGAACCACCAATAAATTTCCCCGTTCTTGTAAGGCAAATAAAGCATATGCTAACGCTTTACCTTGCACCATCGACACTAAAACCCCGCGTTGACGTAAACCAATATCGCCTTTTTTCATCGTTGCGTAATGATCATAAACATGGTACAACAAGCCTGTTCCTGAGGTCGCAGTCATAAATTCGGTTTGAAAGCCAATTAAACCGCGTGACGGCATTAAATATTCTAAACGCACTCGTCCTTTGCCGTCTGGAGTCATATTTTGTAAATCCCCTTTACGTTCGCCCAAACGTTCCATCACCGTACCTTGATGTTGTTCTTCAACTTCAACCGTCACTATTTCATAAGGTTCGCAAAGTTCACCATCGATTTCTTTCAGAATCACTTCCGGACGAGAAACTCCGAGTTCAAAACCTTCACGCCGCATATTTTCAATCAAAATCGCCAAATGTAATTCACCGCGTCCAGATACTTTAAATTTATCCGCTTCCCCTGTATCTTCCACGCGCAAAGCAACATTATGTTGTAATTCTTTTTCCAAACGTTCACGAATTTGTCTGGAAGTGACAAATTTGCCTTCACGTCCGGCAAAAGGAGAATTATTTACTTGGAAAGTCATACTGACTGTAGGTTCATCAACACTCAGCGGCGGCAAAGCTTCCACAGTGTCTGGATGACATAAAGTATCGGAAATTTCGAGTTTATCTAATCCGCTAAAAGCAATAATATCGCCAGCGTTTGCTTCAGTTACTTCCACTCGTTCCAAACCATCAAACGAGAAAATTTGTAGCATTCGTCCTTGACGCAATTCACCTTCACGACTGATCAAAGTCAATGGCATATTTTTACGCACACTTCCGCGTTGAATGCGACCAATCCCAATGATACCAACGTAAGAATTGTAATCTAAACTAGAAACTTGCATTTGAAACGCGCCTTGTTCATCAACTACCGGCGGATGGACTTTTTCAATAATCGTTTGAAATAAAGCCGTCATATCGCCTTCTGTCACATCGCTGCGTAAACCTGCATATCCATTTAACGCAGAGGCATAAACAATCGGAAAATCTAATTGTTCATCGGTTGCGCCTAAACGATCAAATAAATCAAAAGTTTGGTCAACCACCCATTCAGGTCGTGCCCCGGGTCGATCAATTTTATTAATCACTACAATCGGCTTTAATCCGAGTGCAAAAGCTTTTTGGGTTACAAAACGAGTTTGCGGCATAGGACCATCAACAGCATCTACCAAGAGCAATACTGAATCCACCATCGACAATACTCGTTCAACTTCGCCGCCAAAGTCCGCATGTCCCGGAGTGTCCACAATATTAATGTGATAACCATTCCAATCAATCGCAGTATTTTTCGCCAAAATGGTAATTCCGCGTTCTTTTTCTAAATCATTAGAATCCATGACTCGGGTTCCCATTTTTTCATGGGCAGCGAAAGTACCAGATTGTTGCAACAATTTATCCACCAAAGTGGTTTTACCGTGATCGACATGAGCGATAATGGCAATATTTCTTAAATTTTCAATCACTTCATTTAACTCTACAATAAACCATTTTAAAAATCGCAATTTTTAAAACAGATAGGTTTTAATAATCTTAAAAAATGTCTTAAAATAAAAAAGGGACTGAAATCAGTCCCTTTAATTAATAAAAATCTTTATGGAAATGAATTTAAGCTAATTTACTTTGGTTAGCTTTAGCAATTTCAGCAATTGCCGCAAATCCTGCCATATCATGCACGGCTAAATCCGCCAATACTTTACGATCAATTGCAACATTAGCATTGGTTAATCCATTAATTAAACGGCTGTAGGAAATGCCACATAAACGCGCTGCTGCATTAATCCTTACAATCCATAAGGCACGGAATTGACGTTTTCTTTGTTTACGATCGCGATAAGCATATTGTCCGGCTTTGATTACCGCTTGTTTAGCCACTCTATAGACACGACTCCGCGCACCATAATATCCTTTGGCTAATTTTAAAATCTTTTTATGTCTAGCTCTAGCGGTGACACCGCGTTTAACTCTTGCCATGATTACACTCCTAAATTAACTATACGGCAATAAACGCTGTGCCATGCGTACATCTGAATCGTGAAGCATTGCAGCTTTACGCAATTGTCTTTTACGTTTAGTGGTTTTTTTGGTCAAAATATGTCGACGATGCGACTGACCACACTTAAAATCTCCACCGCCGGTTTTTTTAAACCGCTTACCAGCACCACTATGGCTTTTCATTTTGGGCATTTGTTTAACTCCAAATTATCTATAAAAATAAACATCCTTGAATTTAATCTACCCATCAAGGCAAAATGCTCAGGCCCTGATAAATAGCTTTTAAGGCATAAAGAAAAATTATTGTTTTTTCTTTTTAGACCCCATCACCATGACTAATTGTCGACCTTCCAGTTTTGGAAATTGCTCGACGGTTGCCAACTCTTCTAAATCTTGCTCGATTCGTTTTAATAAATCCATTCCTAATTCACGATGAGCCATTTCCCGTCCCCGAAACCGTACGGTAATTTTGGTTTTGTCACCCTCATTTAAGAATTTGATTAAACTTCTAAGTTTAACCTGATAGTCGCCTTCCTCAGTGCCCGGTCTAAATTTGATTTCCTTGACCTGAATTTGTTTTTGTTTCTTTTTTGCAATGGCTAATTTTTTGTTTTGCTCAAACTGAAACTTGCCGAAATCCATAATTTTACATACAGGTGGGTCAGCATTTGGTGAAATTTCCACCAAATCCATACTTACATCATATGCCATCTGTTTAGCTTCAGTGAGGGACACAATGCCTAATTTTTCACCCTCAGCACCTATAACTCTGACACGCCGCGCGGTAATCGCATCATTAATCAGCGTGGTCTCTTTTTTCGTGGCGATACTTAAATCCTCCGAACCATGATTATGTTTTGCCTTCAATCTGTTGTTTGAATCGAGACATCAATTCTTCAATTGAAAAGCGACCTAAATCAACTCCTTTTTGCGAACGTAAAGTGACTACTTGTTGCTCTAATTCTTGATTACCAATAATCACCAAATAAGGAATTCGTTGCA
>JBEEJU010000231.1:0-6021 GCA_041169045.1 Pseudomonadota bacterium | reverse complement strand
CCTTTCAATATAATCACTCCATTCTTTCTGGTTTAATTGCGCTTTTGTTTGATGAATATGTTTAATGGTTTCTGCTAAAAATGTGCCTGTACCAGTAGCAGGGTCTAAAATTTGCACACGATGCAATTCTTCTAACTGCGGTTTTATTTTTTTTTCAATAGTGATTTCAAAAGTAGCTTTGCCGCTATCAGCTAATCCATCTGCTAAATTGAAATCCGTTTTTAAAATATCATCCACTGCCCGAATAATAAAATTAACTACCGGTTGTGGCGTGTACCAAACGCCGCGACTTTTGCGTAACTCAGGATTATATTCGGTTAAAAACGTTTCGTAAAAATGAATAATCGGGTCATTATCACTACCAGAATTTTTTAATTGTTGCTCAATTTTATCTATTTTTGTTGCTAAGAAAATGGTCACAAGTGAATCAATAACCCAAGTGATTCTTTTGTCCAAATTTTCTTTTTCAATTAAGCTAAATAATTTTTTTAAAAAGGGATTGGTTAAAGGAATTAATCGCGCAGCTTTTTTTCGACTAAAATGCTCTGCATTATGATTATGAAAACTGGCAATAAAAAAGCCGTAAGCAATGGTTTGAGCGTAAATATCAGCAAATTCAGCCGGTTCAATATCATGCAGCAAAACTTCTTTAAAGCCGTCTATTTGTTCATTTAAAAATTGAGTTTGTGAATCGGAAGAAAATATTTCTCTAATCACATAAGCAAATAATTTTGCTTTACCTGCCATCAATTTAGCTAATTGTAGCGGTGAGGTAATAGATTGCCCTTTATAATGAATAAAATGATTAATTAAATCTTCAAAAATAATGAAATTATTTTCAATTGGACTAATTATATCGTCTTTGATTTCAGCAATCTGTATTGATATTTTCAATTCTCTATTTTGATAAAGTTCAAAATAAAGATAATTGGTTAAAATTAAATTATTCAGACCGTTTTTATAGCGTTCAAATTGTTCAGCATATTCTTTATTGGCTAAATCTTTTCCTATATCTTTGGTTTCAATAAAACCTAATTCAATTTCATTATGAATAAATAAATAATCAGGTCGTCCGCATTTAATTTTATTGGGTTCATTAATGATTATAATATCCGATGAAATAAAATTTTGTATTAAATTTTGCAATTCGCTACGATAAGTATGTTCACTAGAATATTCTGAACAAAAAAAGCTATTGATATTCTTTAAATATTGCGTAATCACATTGAAAGCTATTATCATTTTGAATAAATACCAACCTATAAATTTTTAGGTATCAGAATTCGACAGAAGGCGGGAGAAATTAAAAGCTTAATAGCGGTTTTAATTTAGATAGATAATGGTGTGGCTATTAGAATTCATTGTAATAAACCACAGCAAAATATCCCTCCGATTTACACCAAAGGGATAATTGATTTTAGTGCGTAAATTAACGAGTAATAACCTGATCGCCTTGACCAATTAAAACCACATCTGCCGGACGCAAGGCGAAAATACCTACACTCACAACCCCGGGGATGCTGTTAATCAATTTTTCTAAAGCAATCGGATCAACCATATCTAAATGGTGAACGTCAATGATTTCATTACCATTATCGGTAATAAAATTTTGTCGCCAAACCGGTTGGCCACCCATTTTCACCATTTCGCGTGAGACATAACTTCTGGACATCGGAATCACCTCGATAGGCAAAGGAAATTTACCCAAAACCTCGACGGTTTTACTGGCATCCACAATACAAATAAATTTTTTACTGGCAGCGGCAACAATTTTTTCACGGGTTAGCGCGCCGCCACCGCCTTTAATCATTTGCTTATGCGGATTCACCTCGTCAGCACCATCGACATAAATTTCAATATCACCCGTAGTATTTAAATCAAGTACCGGAATGCCTAATTTTTTTAATCGCTCAGTCGTCATCAACGAACTAGAAACCGTACCTTCAATATCATTTTTAATTTCTGCTAAAAAATCAATAAAATGATTCACTGTTGAGCCTGTGCCTACGCCGATAATGGATACATTTTTAACATATTCCAGCGCAGCTTTAGCCACTTGTTTTTTCAATTCATCTTGAGTCATTAATTTTTACTCCTACAAAATAATCAATAAAAAGGTTAAGTTTCACTCACATTGTCACCGAAAATTTACACAGTGACAAATAAACCTAGTCACAATTAAGACCCCTGTCTTAATCGCAGCCATAGAATTTCAGGAAATCCGAACGTTTGTAAATCATGAATGGTTTTTTCCATCGGATAATCTACAACAATAAATTGTAATTGTTGCGTCCGTTGATGATACAACGCTAACTGGGCTCCAATGCAGCCATCACGCGGTTGTCCAACCGCTCCCGGACAAACCAAACTGTGAACAAAATGATTCAAATTGTACGACTGAGTGGGAGACATAAATTGCGAAATGCCATTGTATTGCCGTACATATAACCCTTGAACATGCGAATGCCCATGAAAACAAATGGCAATTTTCTGCTCGGCTAATGCTTGTAAATTTTGCAAATAGGTCAGTTGATAAACGTATTCATAAAAATAATGCGGATCATTCGGTGAACCATGTACTGCTCGCCAAGATTTAATTGCAGATTCAGGGCTATTTAATTCTACAGGTAAATCATTTAACCATTTTTTTTCGGTTTGAGTTAATTGATTTTTAGTCCAATCAATACACCAACTGGCTATTTTTGACATGCCTTCTGATTTATTGATTTGAGTCGTTGCGTAATCGTGATTACCTTTAATAATTTTAAAATGAGTTTGTTGTAATCGTTCAATACATTGTTTAGGATGTGGCCCATAACCCACAATATCTCCAAGCACTATACCTTGATCAATATTTTCTTTATTTAAAAAATTCAATACGGCTTCCAAAGCGGGAAAATTAGCGTGAATATCCGAAATAATCGCAATCAAATCTTGTGAAAAAGCGGAAACACGGAGCCGAGTCGATTGACGAATTTGAAATTGTTGAATAATAATTTGTAAAGCCCGTTGTTGACGTAAATCATCGACCGCAATTTCTTGTAATTTTCGTGCCACCATTAAATTCATTTCTTTATCAGAAAATAATTCTTGAATAGATTGATAAAGATGATGTCCTAATTGTCGTAAATGATCGTCGCTTAACCATAAATTGCTGCGAATTAGCAGTGCTAAGGTATGGCTAAAATTGACAAAATGATCCCAATGATAAATATCATCATCCAGATAATATAATTGCCCATTAATATCAACTCCAAAATTAGACAAATCTTCATCTAATCGCAATCGATGTTTTTGCATAATTTGAAAATAACAACGATATAAACGCAAAATATAATTAAATTTTAAAGTGATTTCAGTTGAAGAGTGCGCTAAGAATTGAGGTAAGGGTTTTAATTGTGGACAAATATTACCCAGTTGATAACCTTTATTCACTTGCATTAAAAACCAGGTTTTAGCCGGATGATGGATTGCTAATTGCCGTTGTTGTTTTAAAGTATGAGATAAAAATTGTTGCGCTTGCGAAAACGATAAAATTAAATCTGTGCGTAATTTAACCACCGTATTACTTTTGATATACAGTTGGGTGCTAGATCGTTTTGTAAATGGATGATGATAGGCTATAGCGTGAGCTTTTTGTGTTAACACAAACGCGATGTCTTGAGCATCATAATGCGTCTGCTGATCGATGGAGCCAATAACCTGAATAATCATTGCAATGCCTGAGATGAACGCGGTTTTGGAGATAAATTAAATAAGACAACGTACATTTTATGTTAAACTGTGCTGGAGTTCAGGGTTGGAAGCACCCACTCCGTATGCTGACGTTTGATTGAAAAATAGACATTTTACTAGTAAACGTCTCACATTCGATGATTATCAGCTCCAATTTATTTTCATCCTCAATAAAAAATCTTTATTATTATCAATAATTTCATTAACTTACGATTTTTACAAAATTCGCTGTAAAACCTTGTCCTTGAGAGCGAGGATATAAGGCGGTTGTTTAAATATTCTTTTTTTGCTATCGTTTGCCACATACCGTTGGGCAAACGGAAATTAACGCCTGCTAGATATAAGAATGTGAGACATGGGAAACATGGGGTGGCTCAACACCGTAAAAGTTCCCACTTGGGAACTTTTAGTAAAAACTACACTATTTTCCTTCGGTGTCTCAGAGCAGGAACTAGCAAGTCGTAGCAATACATACTTGCTCTTGATGTTATACGACTTCAGGAATTCCCCGACTTTAGGCGGGGGAGAATGTCAACATTATCCTTTTAATCTACCGAACAAATCATAGCCATTGTTTATTGACGGTGATTTGATTGAAATCTGCTAAAATAGTCTGTTGTTTTGATCAAAGAAATCGCTACATTCCCTCAGTAATCTCAAGGTGAGTTTTTGTTTAGACCCCATAATCACGCCCATGTCAGCAGACCGTTACTATAACAGTGACTACGCTGCTGTTGATACTTCTAAGATTACTCCACATTCACTTCCTGCCGAAAAGTCGGTTTTAGGCGGCTTGATGTTGCATAATGCCGCATGGGATAAAATCGCTGATAAAATAACCGCCGGCGATTTTTATGACAAAAATCATCAGAGAATTTTTGCTTCAATCACTGCTTTGGCGGAACAATTTATTCCGTTTGATGTGATTACCATAGCAGATGATTTAGATGCTAAAGGCTTGTTTAAAATTGGCGAAATTAGTGTATTGTCCTACGTCAGTATGTTGGCAAGGGACACGCCTAGTGCGGCGAATATTGAAACCTACGCTCAAATCGTTCGTGATCATTCAATATTGCGCCAACTGATTGATATTGGAACTAAAATTGCCGATTCGGCTTATCAAACACAAGGGTTTAATACCACAGAATTATTAGATATTGCAGAACGCCAAGTATTACAAATTGCTGAACAAAATCGCTCATTAAAACAAGGCTTTAAACCGGTTCAGTCGCTACTTAGTACCACTGTCAATAAAATTCACGAATTATTTGAACATAAAAGTCATATTACCGGTATGTCGACGGGATTTACCGATTTTGACCATATGACTTCAGGGTTACAACCTTCAGATTTGATTATTATTGCGGGTCGTCCTTCTATGGGTAAAACCTCCTTAGCAATGAATATCGCTGAATCCGTTGCAATAGGTCATAAAGCTCCAGTCGCAATTTTTAGTTTAGAAATGTCGGCAGAGTCTTTAATGATGCGGCTATTATCGTCTTTAGGGCGTATTGATCAATTAAATATTCGTACCGGTAAATTATCTGATGAAGATTGGCCACGATTAAATTCCGCGGTCAATATTTTACAGGAATCCCAATTATTTATTGATGATACCCCGGGATTAACGCCTACGGAATTGAGTGCTAAAGCGCGACGATTAGCACGCGAAAAAGGTGGCTTAGGCTTAATTGTAGTGGATTATTTACAATTAATGCAATCTCCGGCTAGTGGCGATAATCGAGTACAACAAATTTCCGATATTTCGCGCAGTTTAAAAGGTTTAGCTAAAGAATTACATGTGCCTTTAATTGCTTTATCGCAGTTAAATCGTAATTTAGAACAACGTCCTAATAAACGCCCAATGATGGCTGATTTACGCGAATCCGGATCAATAGAACAAGATGCGGATTTAATTGCTTTTGTGTATCGCGACGAAGTTTATAATCCTGACAGTCCAGATAAAGGCACTGCGGAAATTATTATTGGTAAACAACGAAATGGCCCTATCGGTACTGTTAGAGTAACTTTCTTAGGCCAGTTTACCCGTTTTGAAAGTTTTACCGAAATAACTAGTTACGAAGATTATTAAAAATGAATCCTATTACCTATGCGTTAATTGATTTAATTGCAGTACAACATAATTTTAATTTCGTTAAACAATGTGCGCCGAATTCAAATATTATGGCAGTGATTAAAGCCAATGGATATGGTCATGGTTTATTAGCGATGGCAGATCAATTAATAGAAGCTGATTCATTTGCAGTTGCTCGTTTAGAAGAAGCG
>JBEEJU010000230.1:0-3822 GCA_041169045.1 Pseudomonadota bacterium | reverse complement strand
ATATTTTTTGACTCTTAGTAAAATTGAGCAAAATGATTTAGGATTTAATTTGCATTTGTTTCGCTAAAGCAAAAATCGCATTTGCATCAAGAAGATGTTGATTATCGGTAAATAATTGCGTAATACAAGCGCGATGTAATGCAAGTTTTAAATAACCAAATCCTAACGCGCCCCAAATAATTTTTTGGTGACGATTCATCGCTTTATCAGTTAATTCGATGCCACCTATTCCTAGCGGCGACACTGCATTTGCGTCTGCCATTAATAAAATATTCGGATTATTTTGCCATTGTTCAGGTTTTAATAATTCCACGCCGGCTGCACCGGTAGTTAGGACAATCTGAGCCTGAGCAATTGCCGCTCCCCTAGCTACATAATCAGCCGCTTCTATGGCGGTTAATTGCACATTAAATCGTTGTTGTAGATGTTCGCAAGTGAGTTGTGCATTTTTCAAAGAGCGAGAGCTAATACTGACTTCAGCCCCTTCCTGAGCAAGCATTACCGCTGCGCGTTGTCCTACGGGACCTGTACCCGCTAAAACGACTGCTTTTTTTCCCGCTAACGGTAACTGATTGGCGAAGCAAGCTACGACCGCCGCCGCAGTGGTATTTCCGCCATTACTGTCTAGCATCAAGGACACTCTAAAACCTGAAAAAAAATAGCTTTGAATTAAATCAAAAATATTTTCACCCGCTAACATATTGCTGCCACCGATAAAAATCGCTGTATTTTTTTTATCTTTAGGCCCGCGAGTAAAAATCGCGCCTTCAACTAAATTCAAAACGTTAGTCGGATTTAATCCACCATAACGTACAACATGATCCGCGCCACCGTCGTAAGCTACGACCGTATCAAAACTCGACGGATGAATATCGGTATCAAATTGGAATAATAATTTTTTCATTGATAAATCCTCAACATTCAGCAAACAACCATTATCTAAATAGCAGATTATTATAACTGAGCCACGATTAATTGATTGCATCATTACTGAATTTTAAGTAATAATCATGACAATTTACTCGGTTTATTTGACAGAAAATGGGCAAATAAATTAACTATCTATTAATGTTGCTAAGGAAAATTTATGAAAACCCCTGTGGATATTGCTGTTACCGGAGCCGCTGGACAGATTGCTTATTCTTTATTATTTCGTTTAGCTGCGGGTGAATTATTAGGTTCAGATCAACCGATTAATTTACATTTATTGGAAATTCCGCCTGCTTTGCCAGCGTTAAGCGGTGTGATGATGGAGTTGCAGGATTGTGCTTATCCGTTATTAAACAAAGTGATAGCCAGTTCTGACGCTGAACGTGCTTTTCAATCGGTAGATTACGCCTTTTTATTGGGTGCAAGACCGCGTAGTCAAGGAATGGAACGTAGAGATTTATTACAAGCCAATGCTGAGATTTTTTCGGTGCAAGGTCGAGCATTAAATGCAGTGGCGAGTCGAGAGGTTAAAGTATTAGTGACCGGTAATCCTGCAAATACGAATGCGTTAATTGCTTGTCATAATGCGCCTGATTTATCTCCAGCTAATTTCGCCGCAATGTCAATGTTGGATCATAATCGCGCTTTAGCACAATTAGCCGAAAAAGCGGGAGTGACTAATCGGTATATTAAAAATATGATTGTTTGGGGGAATCATTCCGCAACGCAATACCCAGATTTGCATTATGCAACGATTAAAGGACAAGACGCATTATCCATTATTGAATGGTCATGGTTTGTCGATCAATTTATTCCTTCGGTTCAACAACGCGGATCACAAATTATTGCAAAACGTGGATTATCTAGTGCCGCTTCCGCCGCCAATGCGGCGATTGCTCAAATGAAAGCGTGGATTAATAATACGGACGATAATGATTGGTTAAGTATGGCGATTATGTCGGATGGTAGTTATGGAATTGAATCCGGATTATTCTTTTCATTTCCTGTTGTAGTTAATCAAGGAAATATAGAAATGGTAGCGGATTTAAAATTAAATGAATTTAGTCGCGAACGTTTACGTTTAACCGAAATGGAATTAAAATCTGAACGTGATGAAGTTCGACATTTATTATAGTTAATCGTGATCATTTAGCGAATCGATTTGTGCTGTAAATTATTATTTCATTTTAAAAAAAGCGATGATGTTACATATTGATAATTTAACTGTAGAAGTTAATCAAAAACCAATTTTAAAAGGTTTGAATTTACAAATTCAAGCGGGTGAAATTCACGCTATTATGGGACCAAATGGTGCCGGAAAAAGCACTTTGTCTCATGTATTATCTGGCAAAAATGGTTATCAAGTAACCGGAGGCACCATCCAGTATCAAGGAAAAAATTTATTGGAAATGCCAGCAGAAATTCGGGCGCGAGAAGGCGTATTTTTAGCCTTTCAATATCCAGTGGAAATTCCCGGGGTAAGTAATGTTTATTTATTAAAAGCCGCATTAAATGCAGTGCGAAAACATCGCGGATTATCTGAAGTTGATGCGATGGATTTTTTAACTTTGGTCAAAGCAAAAGTCAAAGCTTTAGATATGGATGAAAAATTTTTATATCGCGCGGTTAATGAAGGTTTTTCTGGCGGTGAAAAAAAACGTAATGAAATTTTGCAAATGGCTATTTTAGAACCGGCATTATGTATTTTGGATGAAACCGATTCTGGATTAGATATTGATGCGTTAAAAACCGTTGCTGAAGGAGTAAATGCGTTACGTTCTAATCATCGTAGTTTTATTATGGTGACACATTATCAGCGATTATTAGATTATATTAAACCTGATTTTGTTCATGTATTAGCTGATGGCAAAATTGTTAAATCAGGAACAGCAGATTTAGCTTTAGAATTGGAAGCTAAAGGGTATAGTTGGTTAGAATAATTAACCGGATCAATTGATAAAAAATTGATATTTTATTTTTTAAATTGCTAAATAGAAAATGATGACAAATGTAAATCCTAACTGTAATTGGTTTAATCATTTACGGCAGATGGCTATCCGTAAATTTGAAAAAAATGGTTTTCCATCTACTCAAATGGAAGAATGGCGTTATACCCATTTGGCTATGCTACAAAGGAAAAATTTTTCTTTAGCAACATATCAGTCATTAAATAATGATTTGGCATTATTTAAACCATTCCAATTACAAAATTGTTATCATTTTGTGTTAGTCGATGGGTTTTTTCGTTCAGAATATTCGTATTTACCACAAAATATCGCAACAGGATCAATTTCACAACAATTAGAGATTAATTCTGATTGGCTTTCAAATTATATTGGTCAAGCAGTGGTAAAAGAAAATAATGGATTTATCGATTTTAATACGGGTTATTTTACCGATGGATTTTTTTTACATTTGACTGAATCCGCAAAATTAGATAAACCGATTCAAATTATTCATCTTACCACTCAGGAAGCCATTGCGAATACCAGACATTGTATTGTATTAGAAAAAAATAGTACCGCTGATATTATTGAAACTTTTTTTCATTTCGATAATCAAGCTTATTTAACGGTATCGGTATTAGAAGGTTTTATTGCAGATCAGGCACAATTAAATGTGTATAAATTACAAAATGAATCGAATAAAGCTTTTCATTTTGGTGGAGCTTATATTCAACAAAATGCTCAAGCGAAATTCATTCACCATAATTTTGCTTTGGGAAGTTTATTAGCTCGCAGTGAAATTCATAGCGATTTAGCAACTGCTGCGGAATGTGAATTAAATGGTTTATATGTAGCTAAACAAAAACAACATTTGGATACTCATACCCGAATTCATCATCAGCAACCACGAGCAATGAGTCGTGAATTCTACAAAGGCATTTTAATG
>JBEEJU010000229.1:0-3500 GCA_041169045.1 Pseudomonadota bacterium | reverse complement strand
CATCAAGTTAAGCATATTGCTATTCCCAAACAATTCACTCAAGCTATGCGAGATATTTGGTTATTACAATTGCGATTACCTCATCGTAATGGCATAAAACCTTATCGTTTATTAACTCATCCGCGATTTAGAGCAGCATATGATTTCTTATTATTACGCAGTGAAGCGGGTGAAGTTGAACCGAAATTGGCGCAATGGTGGACAGAATTTCAATGTGCCGATGAAGCTAAAAAAAAGCAAATGAGTAAAACAACGGCAAATCGGCATCAACGTACCGGAAATACAAAAGATAAAAATAAATTCTGAAAATGAGGATAATCTTGACTGAAAAAATCCGAGCTTATATTGGTTTAGGGAGTAATTTAGCACAACCCATTCAACAAATTATTCAGGCTAAACAATTATTAAATCAATTATCAGAAATTGAGGTTTTAATTGGTTCGAGTTTATATCGTAGTCCGCCTTTTGATGGTAGTGATCAGCCCGATTATATTAATGCGGTTATTGCGATCGAAACTGATTTATCTCCTATGCAATTATTAAAAATATTACATCAAATTGAACAACAACAAGGGCGTACTCGAGAATATCATTGGGCAGCACGCACTTTAGATTTAGATATTTTATTATATGGACAACAAATTATTCAGCAACCGGATTTAATTATTCCACATTTAGGATTAACCCAAAGAGCATTTGTCTTATATCCTTTATTTGAAATTGCACCTGAATTAACGATTCCTAATTACGGTAGATTAATCGATTTGTTAGCGAATTGTCCCTTAAATGGATTAGAAAAATGTCAGTAAAATTGGTATTATCTATTCCTGATTTATATGCCATGAAACAAGCGGGCGAAAAAATCAGTTGTTTAACCGTTTATGATGCAAGTTTCAGTGCAATTATCGATCGGGTGGGTATTGAATTACTATTAGTAGGCGATTCTTTAGGCATGGTGATTCAAGGGGCAAATAACACTATTTCCGTGACTATTGAACAAATGATTTATCATTGTCGTTGTGTAACTCAAACTCGACAACGCGCGATTGTGATTGCAGATTTGCCTTTTTTAACTTATTCGACCACAGAAATGGCTTTACTCAATGCCGCTAAATTAATGCAGCAAGGCGGCGCACAAATGGTTAAATTAGAAGGGGCGCGAATTGAGGTTTGTCAATTTTTAGTTCAACAAGGCATTCCAGTTTGTGGTCATTTGGGATTATTGCCACAATCAATCCATTTATTAGGCGGCTATAAAATCCAAGGGCAAACTCCTGAAATGGCGAATCAATTAATTCATCATGCAAAACAATTGCAACAAGCAGGAATTAGTTTATTAATTTTGGAATGTGTACCCGCAACATTAGCGAAACAAATTAGTGAAATGCTAACTATTCCAGTGATTGGGATTGGTGCAGGTTTATATTGCGATGGTCAAGTGTTAGTATTATATGATTTATTAGGAATTAGTGTAGGTAAACGTCCGAAATTTGCTAAGGATTTTATGAAAAATGCTGAAAATATTGAACAAGCGATTATGAATTATCATTTAGAAGTTAAACAACAATTATTTCCAACTGAAGCTCATAGTTTTTAAAAATAATTTTCAGTTATAAAAAAGATTGTCATTTAAAATAGCGGGCTTTATTTAATCTAAATCCCGCTACTAAAAAAATAGAATCAGGATTATTGACTGATTCTAATAGTTCCCAAACTATTTAAATATCCACCAACTCTTCTGGCAACATAAGTTTCAATAGTGCCAGTTGAAGTGCTGCGTCTGGTTTCGATACCAATTCCACAAGGCCATAATTGCGCATCCAAAATGGCAATTCGAGAATTGTGATTTTCATTAATAGCTTTTGCTACAAAATTATCAAAAGTATTTGTGCTAGTTTTTTTAGTATCTATTACAACAGTGCCATCTGGTAAAGTGATGACTACTCTCCCAGTTGCTCCAGCTTTAGCAGCAATAGTATTTGCTAAATTCAATAAAGCTTGATATTGATCTTGATTGTTTAAAATTTGCATAGCTGATCTTAATGAAGTCATATCATCTAAGCTAATTTTTGCATTCAAGCTTTTATAAGGTTCTAATTTTAATGTTTCTGGAACATTAGTTGCACATAATTGTCCAGCGGGACTAGTGGCAGCAAATGAAAGAATACTATTTGATAATAACAAACCAAAGATCAATCCTAAAGCCGTTTTTTGAATTTTCATGATGATTCCTTAAAAGTGACATTATTTACAATACATTATTGATCGAGGTATAAATTTAATGATTAGACCCACGATGGTTAAATGTTAAATTTAATTTATCAGTTGTTAATGACAACTCAGTGACAAAATAATGACAGTTATATGAAATTTTTTAAGTAAAAAGATTATAAAATAGTTATAATCTTTATGTTTTTGAGTTGTAAAGTTTTTGTAATATTTGCCATCGCTCAAAATCTTTAAATGCCTTAGAATTTATCGAAATACTTTTAATAATAAAAGGAAGCCTATCATGAAATTGTCTTTTCATTTAATTTATACTGCTGTTAGCCTAGTTAGTTTTTCGCCTACTGCTATTTTTGCAGCTTCTACGGGAGATATTCATTTAACTAAAGAAAGTATTATTTATAAAGAAGATAAGGCTTTTGTACATACTTCGGGTTATGAAAATATTTTTATCGGATTAAATGCTGGAAATTTGACAACCAGTGGATTAGGCGGAAATTCAGCAATAGGTCATTTGGCATTAAGTGCAATTACGACAGCTAAATATAATACGGCTTTAGGTTCTAAAGCTTTAATGAATAATTTAACCGGGGATAATAATAGTGCTTTTGGAGTAAATGCTTTATTAAATAATACCATTGGCGATAATAATGTCGCGATGGGAACTGGAGCTTTACAAATGAATTTATCCGGACGTTTTAATCACGCTTTAGGGGTAAATGCACTGGTTCAAAATACGAAAGGCAGTAGTAATATTGCGATTGGAAGTAATAGTTTATTAACGAATACCATTGGTAATAGTAATTTAGCGATTGGCACTAATTCATTATTTAATAATACCAGCGGCGGAAATAATATTGCTTTGGGATTTGAAGCCGGTATTAATTTAACTAATGGTAATAATAATATTGATATTGGAAATGGTGGCGTTTCTGGAGAATCTGACACGATTCGTTTAGGAAATTTACAAAAATCTACTTATATTGCAGGTATTTATAATAATCCTACTAATGCAGGAATTGCTGTTTGTATCGATGCTAGTGGCAAAATTGGCACGAATGGCTGCGCTACGGGTTTAAAAGGCGATACCGGCTTAACCGGAGCAAGAGGTTTGAAAGGTGACACGGGTGCAACTGGAGCGAAAGGAGATACCGGTGTAAAAGGCGACACGGGTGCAACTGGAGCGAAAGGAGATACCGGTGTAAAAGGCGACACGGGTGCAACTGGAGCGAAAGGCGATACCGGTTTACAAGGGATTAAAGGAGATACCGGAG
>JBEEJU010000228.1:0-3854 GCA_041169045.1 Pseudomonadota bacterium | reverse complement strand
ACACGAATTTTATTTGAGTATGGTGAAGAACGTTATGCAAAAAGAATTGCTAATGCGATTATCGAAATTCGTCAACAACAACCTATTTCTAAAACCAGTGAATTAGTTAAAATCATTTGTGCGGCTATTCCTAAAAAAGAAACGCACAAACATCCAGCAACTCGTAGTTTTCAAGCGATTAGAATTGCTTTAAATAATGAATTAAATGAATTAATCAAAGTATTACCGCAAACGATTCGTTTATTAAAACCTCAAGGTCGATTAGTAGTTATTAGTTTTCATTCTTTAGAAGATCGTATTGTAAAACAATTTATTCATGCAGAAAGTGGGGCTAAATATGATCCGGGTAAATTGCCAATTAAACAAGCCGATATTGCTCAAGGATGTTTAAAAAAAATAGGTAAAGCTATTCGAGCGACGGAAGCTGAAATTCAAATGAATCCTAGAGCGCGTAGTGCGATTTTGCGAATTGCAGAAAAGAGTAAATAATTGTGCGTTTTTTTTTCTGGCTAATATTAAGCTGTTTATTAATGGGTTCGGCATTAGCAGTGGTTTATACCAAATATCGGACACGATTATTGTATATTGAAATTCAAAAACAAGAACGCATTTTAGATCAAGAAACGATAAAATGGGGACAATTACAATTAGAAATCACGACATTAACGGCTGAAAATCGAATTGAAATTGAAGCCCGCCAACAATTAAATCTTTTTTGGCCTGAACGGTCGGCAATTATTTATATTAAACCTTAATTATTTTTTTATTATGCTTAAATATGTTTTTAATAAAAGATCGCAATCTGTTTTAAATCAGGATACGGAAAATGTCGCTTATAATGCCGATCCTATTCTTAATATAGAACCGACTATTTTGCGTGAAAGACGAATTGTTGCACAACGTGAACGGACTTTTGAATCGGATATCTTTAAATTATTACGAACTAAAATTTTAAAAAAATTACGCGAAAATCGTTGGCGCAGTTTCGGAATTACAGCCCCTACTCAGGGTGCAGGAAAATCAATGGTCGCCGCAAATTTGGCGATTGCAATTGCAATGGAAGTCGATGAAAATGTGTTATTAGTGGATATGGATTTAATTTATCCGCGAGTTAATTGGTATTTTAATCGTGAAGTAAAATATGGATTAAGCGATCATATATTAGCTAATATACCTTTATCAAATATTATGTTTCAAGCTGAAATGGAAGGTTTGACCATTTTACCCGGCGCAGGACAAACTATAGGCTCTTCTGAAGTTATTTCTGGACCCAAAATGCGGCAATTAATTAGAGAAATTAAACACGAAAATCCTTCTCGTATAATTATTTTTGATTTACCTCCGGTATTAGCAGCGGACGATGTATTAGCCAGCATGATTTATTATGATGCTATGTTATTAGTGATTGAAGAAAACGTAAATACGCCCGCTGAAGTTAAAAAATCATTACAATTGTTATCGGGTATTCCTTTATTGGGAACGGTCTTAAATAAATCCGAAAATATGCCTGATCATCTAAGTTATTATAAAAAAGAAAAATATTATTCGCATTAATTTATTTCTTTAAAATAAACCAATGACTAGAGCTTAAATTTAATTCAATATAATATCGACCTTTTTGGTAATTAGTTTCAATCGCTGTTGCCAAATTTCCTGAAGCTAATACTGGATATAATTTTAAACCTTTAGGCGCGTTAAAACTGATTTTACCGATAACAGGCTCGGATAAAAAGATGAGTTTATGTTCAGGATCAGGTTGTGATCTAGCCATTGAAGTGATAAAAATTTGATGAGAATCTTCAATCGCTTTTTCGTCCACACTTTGAATAGCAATAACGGCTTTTTTAGTATTAATATCGAAACTAGCATTGCTTAATTGAATATGATCTCCAGCTAATTGACCAGAAACAATTTGTGAACGAGGAGTGTTAATTATTTGTCGAGATTTTTCCCAATCTCGTTGTAATTCTCCGGTATCTGATACAATAATTGATTGGTTAGGTGGCGTAAAATCTTTATTCATATCGTTAATTAAAATAGTATTTTTATCTACAGGTAAACTATTTTTTAACCAAGGTAATTGTGGTGTATTTGGCATACGAATAGAAACTTGGCTGATTTCGGTTAAGGTGCGCAATGTTTTAGAATTGGCAGGATCGTAACGAGTGAAAAAGAAATTTTGTCGATCTAATGCAATTTGATAACGATATTTAGCCGCAGATACATGTTGTTGTCGATATAATAAGGCCGCCGCTGGCATTAATCCAATTATTGCTGGATCATTAAAAGTAGAATAATTCGATCCTTTAGTTTTTTCATTTAAAGAAGACTGACTATATCCATATAACATAGGCGCGTCCCAGCCCTGTAAATTAGCAATACTCGCCATAAATAATGGTGCAGTAAAACGATCATTTGCTGGAAATGAATCAATATTCCATTCAGTAATTGATAAAGGTTTTCCCGCAACATTTGCAGCACTAATCCATGATAAGAAATTGGCATTAAAACGTGGATTTTTAGAAAATTCTTCCGCTTTACCATATGAATGCACATCAATAATTCCGCCATCTGTTAATGAGGGTAATGAAAATAATCCCATTCCTCCCCAACTGCTAGTTGGTGCGATTAAAGATTTTAATCCCAATGCTTTTAAATTCATCATCATTTTTTGATTAAATCGATGTTCAACATCATTTAAATAAATTTTAGATTCACCCATTTCCCAACTGCGCCAAACTTTATCAGCATTCAATTCATACAGTTCAGAAAAAGCATGAACATCTTTCATAAACAACTGATTATGAACAGGAAATTTTTTTTCAATGACAAAAAGATTTCCAAAATGTTGCGATAAATCATTTTCATTAGAAATTAAAACAGCAATAATCGCGGGATCATTTTGATAAGCAAGATGAGTAAATGAATTAACATGAGATAAATAATATTCATTGAATTGTTGCAATTGCGTTTCAATGCTGTGATTATAATAATTAAAGCCTTTAATTTCAGCCTGTTTTTTACCTTTAGCGAATTCTTCAAAATTCTCTATTTCATCGTTGGCTGTAAAAGAACGACCAACATGCAAATCTAACCAAACATAAATCCCTTGTTCAGTTAAACATTTAATCCACCAATCTAATTTTTTAAAAGAAGTTTCAGATAAAATTTGTGTATTTTTTTCTGGATTTTCAAAAATATTAGGCATTACCCAATTTGAATCATGATGATGAATTCGTACTAAATTAAAACCTAATTGTGCTAAACGTTTTGCGTGTAATTTAATTTTTTCATCGCTGGTTGAAAATAAGGCGTAAGCTTGTAAATTTGTTCCCCAAAATTTAGCCGGTGTACCATCGCTAAACACTAATTGATCGCCTTTGGTTTTAATAAAGCCATGTCTTCCAGCGGGAATATGATTTTGATTTAAAAAACTTAAATCAATTGGAGAATTTTCAGCCGGTAAAATATCAGGCTGCCATTGAGATAACCGAATTGGATCATAATTAAAACTGATTGGGGGTGATAATTTAACAGTCGGACTTACGGTAACTTTCATTACTGATTGCTGCTCGCCTTTATTAATGGCAGTAAAAAATAAACTACGAATGTTATTTTTTTTTTCTATAACGGATTGTGCTAATGGAGGATTAAATTCAACCGTAATTTTATGGTTTGCTGTTTGCCACTGCCAGCCTTTATTATCGGCTAACAATTCAGGATTAGAAATAGGTTGTTCAAAACTTGGAGAATCTAATTTAACTTGAAAATCAATTCCAAAACCAATAGCATCATCTACAGTTAAATTCTTATTCCAATGATACGTCCATATGAATTGTTTAGTTTTAGAATCT
>JBEEJU010000227.1:0-4524 GCA_041169045.1 Pseudomonadota bacterium | reverse complement strand
TTTGTGATCCGATCTAGCTAAAATAATCCCTAAATTTTTGAAACTTATATTAAAATTACCCTGATAAAATTTTTTAAGCGATCTGTACTCAGCAAATTTTTTATGATGAATTTAAAAAAGGTAATATATCAATTTTTTTCTGGGGTGCGTCAATTGCTAGGAGACGATGCTTATGATCGTTATTTAGATCATCATGTTAAACATCATCCGCAAATTATACCTTTGACTCGCAAAGCTTTTTTTAAAGCTGAATTAGAACGTAAATGGAATGGAATTCGGCGTTGTTGTTAAAAATAAATAAAATAGTATTTTAAAAAATGTAAGTTAAAAAACTTGACTAAAAGAGGTTATAGTGACTGAGCAAACTCATTTGAATTATAAAACCGCTGGCGTGGATATTGCCGCTGGTGATGAATTAGTAGAAAGAATTAAACCGATTGCGGCTCGTAGTCGAACTGCTGGAGTGATGGCTGGATTAGGTGGATTTGGTTCTTTGTTTGAATTGCCTTGGAATCGTTATCAACAACCGGTGCTGGTTTCCGGAACTGACGGCGTGGGTACGAAATTGAAATTAGCCATTGAACTCAATCGCCATCAAACGGTAGGCATTGATTTAGTAGCGATGTGTGTGAATGATATTGTGGTTCAAGGAGCTGAACCTTTGTTTTTTCTCGATTATTTTGCCACTGGTAAATTAAATGTAGAGATTGCAGCAACAGTTATTGAAGGAATTGGACGCGGTTGTGAACTTGCAGGCGCAGCGTTAGTTGGTGGAGAAACTGCGGAAATGCCGGGAATGTATGCTGACGGCGATTATGATTTAGCCGGTTTTAGCGTAGGGATTGTGGAAAAATCACAATTAATTGACGGTTCTAAAGTTCAAGTGGGAGATCAATTAATCGGGATTGCTTCCTCAGGGGCGCATTCCAATGGCTATTCATTAATTCGTAAAATTATCGCAGTTCATCAAATCGATTTGAATCAATTATTCGATGAGCGTAGTTTTGCCGATGTTTTATTAGAACCGACTCGAATTTATGTCAAACCTTTATTAACCTTAATGAATCAAGTGCAAATTCACGCATTAGCACATATTACTGGTGGAGGAATTACCGAAAATTTACCGCGAGTTTTGCCGGAAAAGGTTAATGCAAAAATTCAGCTATCTTCTTGGAATAGACCTAATATTTTCAATTGGTTACAAGCAAAATCGCAGATGTCTGACGCAGAAATGCTAACAACGTTCAATTGTGGCATTGGTATGATTATTTGTGTAGCCGCAGAAGAAGTAGAAAAAACGTTATCGATTTTGGCGCAACAAGGTGAATCTGCTTATTGGATTGGAGAAATTGTTGCGGCTGAAGGGGCGGCAACAGTGGAATACGAAGCTTAAATAATCGCCCTAAAGATTAGTATCTCCCGCCTGCGCCGTATGCACTTTCGTCCTTGAACCAGAGGTTCAAGTGGGAACTTGATGGATGTTTTAGGCTGCCTGATTCAAAGATCAGGTATGCTCACCGCATCCTAAAGACCAGCTCCCTAGGGCAATATAGGTTCAGGAAACACCCAGTGCAGCCAAACGCCGCAGGAGATACTGAAAGCTATTCTAACTGATTTAAGGATTTTGCAAAACGTTTTCTATTTTTTCACGCAAATAGATCAGTTTTTCAGCAAACTCTTGTTCGGGAGTTTGAGATTTATGTTGCAACAAATGCAATTCGTGCATCACATTTAACGCGACCATGACCGCGATGCGTTCACCACCATTGATTTTGCCCGCGTCTTGAATTTCGCGCATTTGCCGATCTAACTTTCGCGCGGAACTTAATAAACTAGCATGTTCATCTATCGAGCAGGCAATTTTATATTCTTTACCTAATATGCTGATTGTTAAAGGCTTTATCGGTACATTCATGAGCCTTCCTCCATAGTTTTTAGGCGATTAATCATGGTTTCGATTTTTGTTTTAGCCAAAGCCGTTTTTGCTAATAATTGCGCCCTTTCTTTCACTAACGATTCCTGTTTGATTTTAAGCGACTGATTTTCAGTCTTAAGTAGTTGATAATGTTTTAACAATTCGTTTAATTGTTGTTCTAATGCTTGGTATTCGTCGGAGGATTTTAAAGGTAAATCGGACATGATAAAAATAGGGTCAGTTGGAATCTTGTCAAATTTTATCAAGCAAAGCGAACCGGCTCAACACAACAGGCTATAAAGAAATCAATAAATTGTCAATCAATTTATCAAAGATAATTATTTTATGGATGGTGAGAATAGAATGGCTTATTTTTTAAGCAAAATTTAACAAGCTATTTCATAGAGTTAAACTATAAAAGGACTCAAACTTTCCATTTTGCCAAAAGTCCGCCATAACGTTGAATTTTCTGGCTAATTGCGGATTTAAAAATCGCTTCTTCAGTGACAATTGCTAGTGATTTTTTAGCGCGTGTAATTCCGGTATAAATTAATTCTTTGGTTAAAATCGGATTCATTGTTGAGGGTAAAATCATTAAAATTCGTTCGAATTCTGAGCCTTGACTTTTGTGAATAGTCATAGCAAATACCGTTTCACAATCGGGTAATCGTGCGGGTAATATTTTATGAATTAAACCCTCAGTGCCTAAAAAAAAGACTTTTAATTGTTGATCAATATCGATTAAGCAAATACCAATATCGCCATTATATAAATTTAGACTTGGATTGTTTTGTTGAATCATAATGGGTCGTCCACAATACCAAGCATGAGATAATGAAATTTTTTGCATCATAGCTAATTGCTTTTCAACCGCTTGATTAATAAAAATAACACCTCTATATCCTAAACGAGTGGCACATAAAGTTTGAAATTGTTGAAAACAACGATAAATAGTTACAAAATCAGCTTGTTGTTGAATTAAATCTAAATAAGCAGATTGTTGTTCGGCAATATAGCCAATAAAATCTTCAGTAAAATGTTGAATGGAAACAGTATCGTTTTTTAATAATTCCCAAGCTGCTTCAGAATTCTGTTGATTAATTGCTTGAGCAAATTGTTTAATATCATTTTGAAATCGATAAGCCTGTTTTAATTCAACAGTATATTGTGGTAAAGCTTGAGTTAAATCAGCTAAAACTGCTCCAGATTCTACTGAAGCTAATTGATCTTTATCCCCTAATAAAATCAAACGACTTTCGGGTAATAGCGCATCAATTAATTTACTCATTAACGCTAAATCGACCATTGAAGCTTCATCAATAACCACCACATCATATGGCAAAGGTTCATCAGCATGATAACGAAAATAAGGCGAAGGTGGCAGCGCGCCTAATAATCGATGAATCGTATAAACCTGACGTGGAATTTGTTGTTTAATAGTGTCAGAGCACGGTAAATTTTGAATATGAATTCCAATCGATTCTTGTAAACGCATTGCCGCTTTTCCGGTCGGAGCTGCTAATGCAATTTGTAAATTGGGAGAATAATATTCTAATAATAAACCGAGAATTTTAATCACCGTTGTGGTTTTGCCAGTTCCAGGTCCACCGGAAATCATTGCAAAATGATTCATTAAAGCACAACGTGCTGCTTCAGCTTGCCAATCAATCACTTCGCTATTGATTTTTGGAAAATAACGCGCTAATAAATGATCGAAATGATCAGTTAATTTTGTTAAAATAAAACGCTGGCGTAATTGTAAAGCGAGTCGTTGTTCATAAAACCAATAACGATGGGTATAAAGGCAATGATGCTGAATAATTAAGGGATGAGTTGCAGTCGGTAATTCAAGATAATCATTCGGAATTTCACAAGCTAATCCAGAATCGCGAATTAATTGTAATTGTTGAGAATTTAAATAAATACAACTATGACCTTGATTTTGTTGAAACGATAATTCAGCTAATAAAGCATATAATTCAGAAGAATCAAATTCGTTAATTTGACAGCGTTGACTGAAAAATCGTGCAAAAGCTCTATCTAAACGACTCCATTTGGGTTCAGGTAAATTAAGATTCATCAGAAATATCTTGACGTAATAAAATTAAACTCATTTGGCGTTGAATGAGTGGAAAGAATTTATCATAATAAATTTGAATTGAGTTAATCAATTGAATCAAAAATTGGCGACAAATTTTCCATAATTGAGTTAGAAAATGAAGTACCGGATCAGCGAAATTCATTGCCACTGCATCCACTAAACAATACCATGCGGCTACGCCACTCGGTGGATTGCCTTGCGGTAATGATAATACCGGATCAATTGTTGCCCAATGCCAAGTGCCTACCGCAGTGCCAATTAATTCCAACCAAGTGGTAATAAAAAAAGCGGCTAAATAAACCATAGGGGATCGACCCTTAAATAAATAGCCTAAAAATACACAAAACAATAACGCTCCCACTGAATCAGATTGTGAAATGCCGCTAATTCCAGCAATTGACCATAAACCGCAAACAATCACAACTAAAGTTGCAATGATTCGAGAATAAGCTTGAAATAATCCTGAGCGTGCTAAAGCAACGGCAGTTAAATAAACCATGCCATGTCC
>JBEEJU010000226.1:0-5570 GCA_041169045.1 Pseudomonadota bacterium | reverse complement strand
ATTTCATATTATTGGCAGGGCTGGAAAATTTCGAGATAACAAAATGGATATAGAGTTAGATGACGAAGGAAAATCCCTGCATGACTATTTACAAATTTTTCGCCGACGAAAATATTTAATTATTATTGTTTTATATCCATTAGTCATATTTAGTTTAATTGTAGCTTTAATTTTGCCGCCGGTTTTTCGTTCAGCAGCCACAATTATGATTGAGCAGCAACAAATTCCAACCGATTTAGTCAAATCTACGGTGATGAGTTTAGCCGACGAACGACTGAAACAAATCGAACAACAATTAATGACCGTCAATCATATTAAAGAAATAATCGATGAGTTTAAATTATACCCTAAAGAAAAAAAGCGTAGTGATTCAGATTTAGCCGATTTATTTCATAAACATTTTGCAATAGAATTAATTGATAATAGTTTTGTGACAAATAATCGAAATACTAAGGCGACTATTGCTTTTAAAATTGCTTTTGAGCATGAAAGTCCTGAAATAGCTGCTCATGTTGCAGATAAACTAACGACGTTATTTTTGGAGGAAAATGTTAAAAATCGAACCAGAAGAGCTGAAGAAACGGCTAATTTTTTACAAGAAGAAGCTGAAAAAATGAAACAGGATGTCAGTAATATTGAAACTGAAATTGCCCAATACAAAAAAGCACATTCTGAAAGTTTGCCTGAATTATTGCCGGTATATACCGCAGCAATTAGTCGATTAGAAACTGAAATGCAGCAAGCTACTTTACAAGAAAAAATGCTCAATGAGCGGCGAGCTAAATTAAAAATAGAATTGGCAATCACCAGCCCTTATCAAGATAAAGTAGCGAATGATAATAAAGCAGAACCGGTTGAAACTTTAGCGCAATTGAAAGAGCAATATAATCAATTATTAGATAAATATTCAGCTTCACATCCCGATGTCAAAATTTTAAAACGTAAAATTGATAATTTTAAATCAGAAGATGAGCCTGAAGATTCGACTCAAGAAATGCGTAATATAACGAATCCAATTTATATGCAATTAAAAAATGAATGGGATATGATTGCAATTGAATTAGATAATTTAGTTAAACAGCGAATTTATAATGAAGAGCAACATAAAAAATTACAAGCATTAGTGGCGAATATGCCAGAATTAGAAAGACGTTATGATGAATTACGACGGGATTTAGAAAATAATAAAGCTAAATATCAGGAATTAAAAAGTAAATTTCTTGAGGCTAGATTATCTCAAACTTTAGAGATTGAGCAAAAAGCGGAGCGTTTTTCTATTATAGAACCGGCGCGAATTTCATTAAAACCAGAAAAACCGAATCGGCTACAAATTTTAATTGCAGGGATATTCGCATCTATAGGGTGCAGTTTTGGATTAGCTTTATTAATTGAAACGATTAATGGTAGTATTCGTAATTATCGCAATTTAATGCAAGTAACTGGTATAGAACCTTTAGTGGTCGTTCCTTATATTCACAATCAGCAAGATATAATTAATGCGCAAAAAAATCGTAATAAAATAATTATTATTACGATTTTGTTTTTGTTAACAATTGTTATTATTGTTTTGATTAATAAAATGTATAGCCCTTTACATATTATTATAACGAATTTATTAGTTAAATTGAGCTAAATCGGTATTTAATTCTGACCGGCAATAGACATTTGTTCAATTAAAATAGAACCAGTATAAATATTACCACGTTTTTCCACATCATTTCCTACCGCAATGATTTGTTGAAACAGCGTTTTTAAATTACCAGCAATCGTAATTTCGTCAACAGGATATTGAATTTTACCATTTTCTACCCAAAAACCGGCAGCCCCTCGAGAATAATCACCCGTCACTCGATTAACCCCTTGTCCCATTAATTCGGTGACTAATAATCCGGTATCTAATTGAGATAATAAATCATTAAAGTTTTGATGTCCAGATTCAATAATTAGGTTATGTATTCCGCCGGCGTGACCATTTGATTTTACGCCCAATTTTCGAGCCGAATAACTGCTTAATAAATAGTGTTGTAAAATACCATTACAAATAATATCCGCATTTTGGGTGGCTACGCCTTCGGCATCAAAACAAGCACTTCCTAAAGCTTTGGTTAAAAAGGGACGTTCATAAATTTGAATAAAATCAGGAAAAATGGCGGTATCTAATCGATCTAATAAAAATGAGGTTTTACGATAAATATTGCCGCCGCTAATCGCTTGAATAAAAGCAGAGATTAAACTGCCGGCAATTTCTGCGCTAAATAAGACTGGAGCGACTCGAGTGGTTAATTTTTGAGTGCCTAATTTTTGCAATGTGCGCATTGCCGCTTTTTGACCAATATTGATAACGGACTCTAAATCTTGCGCATCTCTAGCAACGCTATACCAATATCCGCGCTGCATTTCTTGATCGCGCTCACCGATAACTGCGCAGCTAATCGAATGGCGAGTGCCGGTTGTGGTTTGTAAAAATCCTAAACTATTACCTAATATGCTGATGCCGCGATGGCTATTAACGCTAGCTCCTTCAGAATTCACAATTTCCGCATGACCTTCTCTAGCAGCGGTTTCACAATTAATTGCCAATTCAATCGCTTGTTCTACTGATAAATTCCAAGGATGATCTAGGTCTAAATCGATAAATTCAGTGGCTAATAAATCGGCATCCGGCAAGCCTGAATAGGGGTCTTGAGTGGAAAATTTGGCGATGCTACAGGCAGCACTGACGGTACGTTGAATGGCAGAAGGAGATAAATCACTACTACTCGCAGAACCTTTATGTTGCCCTAAATAAACGGTGACGCTTAGTCCTTGATCGCAATCATATTCGATGGTTTCAACTGCGGCTAAACGAGCAGATACCGAGAGTCCTTGGGTTAAACTGAGTCCGACTTCAGCGGCAGTCGCGCCTTGTTGTTTTGCTTGTTGCAAACTATAGTCAACTAAATGTTGTAGTTCGGCAATAGATTGTGAATTGTCCATGATTGAATAATAAATATCAGTTAAAAAATAATTGAGCGAATATTTTAAATGTTTTTTTTCTTTATCGCCAAAGTCCTGTATCAGAAATCCGAATTTTCTGCTCATAATTCTGAAAGTAGATCATGAAAATTGCAAGATTTATTTTTAAATTTAAAAATGCGCCGCTTAATTTTTTTAAGATTAAAATCTATTTATTTTATAATAAACATTTGCTAAATCTAGTCCTTCTTTTTTATCTATGAATTCTCAAATTGACCGACGTTTTTCTGTTGCGCCTATGCTAGATTGTACCGATAAGCATTGTCGGTATTTTTATCGTTTATTATCAAAAAAGGCGTTATTGTATAGCGAAATGATTAGTACCGCTGCTTTATTACATCATGATCCAAGTCGTTGGTTAATATTTAATCCGCAAGAGCATCCATTGGCTTTACAATTAGGAGGTTCTCATCCACAAGAATTAGCGATTTGCGCCAAAATTGCGCAGGATTATGGTTATGATGAAGTGAATTTAAATGTTGGCTGCCCTAGTGATCGGGTACAAAATGCGCGATTCGGAGCTTGTTTAATGTTAGAGCCACAACGAGTTGCAGAATGTGTACAGGTTATGCAACAAGCGGTACAGATTCCGGTGACGGTCAAATGTCGAATTGGTGTTGATCAGCGAGATTCATATGAAGAATTAGCAGAATTTATTTCATGCGTTTCGCAGGCTGGCTGTCGGACATTTATTATTCATGCTCGAAAAGCGTGGTTAAGCGGTTTATCGCCTAAACAAAATCGGGAGGTTCCGCCTTTGCGGTATGAAGTCGTTTTCCAATTAAAACAACAATTTACTCATTTAGAAATCATTTTAAATGGCGGAATTGAGCAGATAGAAACCGCAACGACTTTATTAACTCAAGTGGATGGCGTAATGTTAGGGCGGGCAGTGTATCAACAACCGTATTTATTAGCCGAAGTCGATGAAAAAATTTTTGCTGAAAATCAACCTAAGCGCAGTCGTCAACAAATTGTGTTTGAATTAGTGCCTTATATTCAGGCTCAATTAGCCAATGGCGTTCGGTTACACAGTATTTCACGCCATCTTTTAGGCTTATTTCATGGGCAAAAAGGTGGAAAACAATGGCGACGATATTTGAGTGAAAACGCTACTGCGGTTAATGCCACTGAGCAAATCTTGTTACAATCTCTGCAATTCATAGAATGAATGCTATACTGAAAACTGTTTTAAATCGAGTTTAATAATGGAAGAATATTTTGCCAACATTATCGCCGCGATTGGCGAGGACTTAAATCGTGAAGGATTGCGCGACACTCCCGCCCGCGCAGCGAAAGCGTTTAAATTTTTGAATAACGGTTATGAAAAGGATTTGGAAACCGTGTTAAATGGAGCGATTTTTCAAGCTGATACTGAAGATATGGTGATTGTTAAAGATATAGAATTGTATTCTTTATGTGAACATCATTTATTGCCTTTTATTGGTAAATGTCATATTGCGTATTTACCGCAAGGAAAAGTGTTAGGTTTATCGAAATTGGCGCGAATTGTGGATATGTATGCTCGGCGATTACAAATTCAAGAAAAATTAACCAAACAAATCGCTGATGCAGTGCAATTAGCAGTGAATCCGCGCGGCGTTTCCGTCGTAATTGAAGCTAAACATTTATGTATGATGATGCGTGGCGTGGAGAAACAAAATTCAATTATGACGACTTCAGTAATGACAGGGGTATTTCGAGAACAAATTAGCACTCGTTCAGAATTTTTAAGCTTAATTAATCGATAAATAGTGACTTAAAATGACGATTAAAACAGCGGTATTATTGGTTAATTTAGGGTCGCCTGATTCAACTGAGGTTTCGGCAGTCAGGCGATTTTTAAGACGATTTTTATCGGATAAAAGAGTAGTGAATTTGCCTAGGATATTATGGCTGCCGATTTTGCATTGTATTATTTTACCTTTTCGCCCTTATAAATCTGCAAAGGCTTATCGTGAAATTTGGTTAGAAAACGGTTCGCCTTTAGCGATATTCACGGCTTCTTTGGCTCAAAAATTAGCGCGACAATTAGCAACAGATTCAATAACGATTGATTATGCTATGAGTTATGCTGTTCCCGAAATTTCCCAGAAATTAACCGAATGGCAAGCCGCAAATATTGAAAAATTAATTGTGTTACCATTGTATCCGCAATATTCTTCAACGACTACCGCTTCAGTCTATGATGAGATTAATCGCTTTTGGATGAAACAATATCGCATTCCACAATTACATTTTATTTGTGATTATCATCAACAAGCGTTTTATATTCAGGCTTTGGCACAATCAATTCGACACTATTGGCAAGAACACGGACAAGAATATTTACTGATTTCTTTTCACGGTTTACCGGCTAAATTAACCGAATGGGGCGACCCTTATTTTTACCAATGTCAACAAACCGCTCAATTGTTAATTGCGGAATTAAATTTAAATCCAGATCAATGGCAATTGGTATTTCAATCTCGTTTTGGACGCGCTGAATGGTTAAAACCTTATTGTGTCGAAGTGCTGGAGAAATTGCCTCATCAAGGAATTAAAAAGATACAAGT
>JBEEJU010000225.1:0-2915 GCA_041169045.1 Pseudomonadota bacterium | reverse complement strand
GAGGATATTTTTCAAGGCATATTAAATAATTTACCGGTAGAATCGTTAAATGCCGATATTTTGAAAAAAGCCGAGCAGCAGCATCAACAAGCTAAATTAGAATAATATGCAAAATAAAATTGATTTTCAATATTAAAACTTTCTGGCTATCGTTATTTTACCTTCTCGATCTCAAAGGTTTGGGTTGTAAATGCTTAAAATGTTCTTCATCAGGCAAGGTAATATTGAGTTCCAAAGTTTCACGTTCATCATCTTGCTCCAAACTCACCATAATCGTTTCTTCACTCACTTTGAAATATTTTTGGATCACTTCAAGTAATTCTTTTTTTAACTGGGGTAAATAAGAAGGTTGATTGCGTGAAGCACGTTCATGAGCGACTAAAATTTGCAATCGCTCTTTAGCAATAGCGGCTGAACTTGGTTTAGACGATTTAAAATAGTCTAGTAAGCTCATTTACTTGCCCCTAAACAATTTGCCAAATAGTCCCTTTTTCTCAACTTCAATAAACCTTTGCGGACGATTTTCCCCCAAATAACGCGCTACAATATCTTGATAAGCTTGTCCGGCATCACTTTGTTCATCCAAAATCACCGGATTTCCGGAGTTGGAAGCATTCAGTACCGATTTCGATTCAGGAATCACGCCAAGCAACGGCACAGACAAAATTTCCTGAACATCATTAACGCTTAACATTTCGCCAGATTTAACCCGCTCTGGAGAATAACGCGATAACAGCAAAAATTCATGAATTGGCTCTTCACCGATTTCTGCACGACGCGATTTACTCGATAAAATTCCCAACATACGATCAGAATCGCGCACTGAAGACACTTCTGGGTTGGTGACAATAAACGCATCGTCGGCAAAATACATTGCCAAATGCGCGCCACGCTCAATTCCCGCCGGTGAATCACAAATGATGTATTTAAACTCTCGCGACAATTCTTCTAATACCGTAGCAACGCCTTCTTGAGTCAACGCATCTTTATCACGAGTTTGCGAAGCCGGCAAAATGTACAAATCGCTACAACGTTTATCCCGAATAAGTGCTTGATTCAGCGTAGCTTCTTGATTGATAACGTTTACAAAATCGTACACCACTCGACGTTCACAACCTAAAATTAAATCAAGGTTGCGTAATCCCACATCAAAATCGATGACAGCGGTTTTAAATCCTCTTTTTGCTAAACCCATCGCCACTGCTGCGCTGGTTGTAGTCTTACCGACACCGCCTTTTCCAGATGTCACGACAATAATTCTAGCCAATGGTTTTTCCTCTAACAACACACAATATAGTTTATAACTCTTTGATTAATAAAGACTGACCTTGTAAATAAATTTGCACCAATTTAGCAGTTGAATGCGGTTTGAGAGCTTCACTCAGTTGATATGTTCCAGCAATAGAGACTAATTCCGCTTGTAAATTGGAACAAAAAATACAACTATGAATATTTCCGCGTACGCCAGCTAATGCCCGTCCGCGTAGGGGAGCGTAAACGTGAATATTCCCTTCAGCCATCACTTCAGCCCCGGGATTAACCGCCGCGAGAATGGTTAAATCACCGCGTACATAAATTCGCTGTCCAGAACGCACGGGAGCGGTAATCACTCTGTTTTCAACGATGGTCAACGGTTCAGTTTCAGCAACTGCTTCGGTTTCGCTATCGACCATGTCAGGACGAGGTTTAGCGGATACTTGGGTAACTGCATGTAAAGCCGGACAAGGTACGCCTAATTTTAGCGCGATGGCATTTTGGGTTTCGCTACCGCCATACAAACCAATAGGTAAAAAATGCAACCGTTGTAATAAAGCAATCAATTCAGCTATGTCAATGTTTGTACTTTGTTTTTGTAACGATTTTAGATCGATTAACAATGAGGAATATTTAAACAAACTCGGAGCTTGAGCTAATTTTTGTTGTAAAGCAAGACCAACTTCTGCCAGATCGGTGCTACTGAGCATCAGTGTTGGCACATTCATTGAACTGATTTTAAAGTCTACAATAGATTTAGCTGTAGAGGGAGAATCTATAGACATTGAATCCAAATACCTAACGAAAACGGGTTAAAAAGAAACGACCATATCCGCTGTAAATAGCACTTGATCTCTACTCTGTCCCCTATTGAATGCGTTGGTTGTCGCATAATCGTAACGCAAATTAGGTCTTAATATCAGCCATTTTAAAGGTTTGTAGTTAAGTCCAAAGGTAGCGGTATAAAAATGTCCCCCAGGATTAGGAATCGCACCTGTGGTGCAAGTATAGGAAGTCACGCCAGTGAAGCCGTTACTGCAACGTAATTGGTCGAAAATGCGCACACCGGTTTCATCTCGCCACCATTCAGCGCGTAAACCTACACTAAATTTACTATTAACATCATAGAGTAAATATTGGTTAATACCATACATTCGCACATTTCCGGCTTGTCCGTTACGAAACACTGCATTATAAGGAGTGACGATATTATCTGCAAAAGCATGGTCATGTTGAATTACATAATGCAACCGATCGCTGAAGTTGTGTGTTCCTACGATACTATAAACGGCCCATAAATCCTGATGTCTTTCAGCTTGATAACCAACGGTTGAGGTTACGCCTAAACTGCTTTGGGCATTGTCACTTGTCCAAGTGATTCCACCTAGAAAAGCCCAGTTGCCTAATTGTCTATTCCAACTTCCATCCCAACCACCGGATGAACTACCGGTTACAGCCCCGGCTTTAATTGCCCAATTCGGCGTAAAACTATAAGCTCCTAAAATCCCTACATGGGTAAAAGGTTCGTCGTAGATGAAAGTCGTGGATTTTGTCACGAAAAAATTATCAGGTGCCGTAACCACTTCGTAGCCTACGGGAGAATAAAAGTGTCCAATTTTGAGATCGATTCCATTACCAAACGGCAAGTTAAATTCTAAATA
>JBEEJU010000224.1:0-4857 GCA_041169045.1 Pseudomonadota bacterium | reverse complement strand
ATCGGAAAGCCATATGGTTCTAAACGATTATATTGATAAGCCCAATAATCGGGTAAAATGCCAGTCAAAATTCGACTTCCATCCATAGGCGGTAAGGGAATTAAATTTAATATTCCTAATACCGCATTAATTGAAATTCCGGCTAAACCGCTATAAATTAACGGTAATGAAATGGCTTCAATATTCAACCATACGCCAAGTCTGGCACATAATGCCCAAGCTAATCCCATTAATAAATTTGATACCGGACCTGCTAAAGCAACCATCGCCATTTGACTGCGTGGACGTTTAAAATATCTGGGATTCACTGGAACGGGTTTTGCCCAGCCAAAAATAATACCCGTACCACTAATTAATAAAATACCGGGTAAAATAACGGTACCTAACCAATCAATATGTTTTAACGGATTTAAGGTTAAGCGACCGAATTGTTCAGCAGTTCGATCGCCGTAATGTTTTGCCGCCCATCCATGAGCCACTTCATGAACGGTAATAGCAAAAATCACCGGTAATGCCCAAACTACAATTTTTTGAATAATGGTTAATTCGTTTTCCATAAAAATGAATGTAGTAAAAAATAAAAAAATTAATCGAGCATTGAAGCTTGACCTTTGCCCTGACGTAAAATCTGAGCTTGTCCTTGCACAAAACTGATAACCGTTGTCGGCTGATAATCTAAATAACCGCCGTCAATGACTAGTTCTACCTCGTGTTGCAGACGCTGTCGAATCTGGTGAGGATCAGCCATTGCCGAGTCTTCATTCGGCAACCACAAAGTAGAGGATAATAAAGGTTCGCCTAACTCTACCACTAAAGCTCTAGCAATCGCTTGATCAGGAATACGAATACCAATGGTTTTTTTCTTCGCATCTTGTAAACGCCTGGGAACTTCTTTGGTGGCATCGAGAATGAAAGTAAATGCCCCGGGCGTTAGCGTTTTGATTAAGCGATACGCATCGTTAGCCATTTTGGTAAATTGCGAGACCTGAGACAAATCATCACAAATCAATGAAAAATCATGTTTATCATCTAATTGCCGAATTTGCCGCAGTCGATCTAAGGCAGATTTATCATCCAAGTGACAACCTAAGGCATATGAAGAATCCGTAGGATAAACAATCACTCCACCATTACGAATAATCTCTACCGTTTGGCGAATTAAGCGAGGTTGCGGATTTTGTGGATGAATTTCAAAATATTGAGCCATTAATAAGATTACGAATTAATTGTGAATTTTGTTTATTATAACATTATCTTTCTGATTCTTTTTTCGCTACTTTATCGCGTAAATAAAGCGGTAAGGCTTGTTCAGCGCTGACAGCTTGTTGATGATTCCAGCCATAAACCCCGAGTTGAGCTATTTGAGCAGCTTGTGGAAAATAAATAGGATCAATTTGTTGTAGAGAATTACCTAAGCGTTGCGATAAAGTTTGTCCATATAATTCCCAAGCAGAACCAATGCCTACCCCTATTTGTCTGGGAAAATCTATTTCAATTGCAGGTAATACTTTTTCTGTACCGATTAATTCAGCGATATTTTCTGAATTCCGTTGATAAACTGCCCAAAAGATTTCTGATAATCGCGCATCCATTGCCACAAATAATAAAGAATGCGGTGTTTGATTAAAACTTTGTTGAGCTAACGCCGCTAAAGTTGATACTGGAACGACCGGTAAATCCCATGCAAAACCAATTCCTTGAATTACTGAAGCGGCAATTCGTAAACCGGTAAATGATCCGGGTCCACGTCCAAAAGCCAAGCCATCTAATTCGGATAAAGACAATTGTGCTTCAGCAATTAATTGTTCAATCATGGGTAAAATTAAACGCGTATGTTGTTGTGGAGCAATTTCAAATTTTTGGAGAATTTCTCCATGAATTGATAAAGCGGCTGAACATGCTTCAGTAGCCGTTTCGATAGCTAATAATTTCATAATTGAATAAAAGATAAAAAAATTAAAAATACGATAGTTAAAAAATTTTGATCACAATTAATTTGAGTTAAAGAGTAAAATAATCATAGCTATTTTTAAGATTAATTGTAATAAAGTCAAATCTGATTGAAAAATTTGGCTAAATCACCTATGCTTTTAATTGTTGTTTGCGTTCACCCAAAATAGTCTTCCTCAAATTTTCCAATTTACCGTTTATAAAAAAGAGGTTGTTATGAAAATTGCAATTCCTAAAGAAATTCATGTTGGCGAAAAACGAGTAGCATTAACCCCGGCAGTGGCTGAAAAAATAATACAACTCGGTTTTGAACTGAGTATCGAAACTCAAGCCGGCGCGGGTGCGGATATTCCCGATCAAGCTTATCAAGCGGTTGGGGTAACTATAGTGAATTCAGCCGCAGAGTTGTGGGCAAATGCGGAATTGATTATGAAAGTCCGTCCACCGCTCGCCAGTGAGGTGGATTTAATCTCGGAAAACAGTCATTTAATCAGTTTTATTTGGCCCGCACAAAATCCCGAATTATTACAACAATTTGTCGCTAAAAAATTAACCGTATTAGCGATGGATTGTGTGCCACGAATTTCTCGCGCTCAAAAATGTGATGCTTTAAGTTCAATGGCAAATATCGCCGGTTATCGCGCAGTGATTGAAGCTGCGCAACATTTTGGACGATTTTTTACCGGACAAATTACTGCTGCTGGCAAAATTCCCCCCGCTAAAGTATTGGTAATTGGTGCAGGTGTAGCCGGATTAGCAGCAATTGGCGCGGCAAAAAGTTTAGGAGCGATTGTTCGCGCTTTTGATACTCGTCCTGAAGTCAAAGAACAAATTGAAAGTATGGACGCTGAATTTTTGATGCTTGATTTCAAAGAAGAAGGATCGGGAGTCGGTGGTTATGCCAAAGTCATGTCCAAAGAATTTATTGAGGCGGAAATGGCATTATTTGCTGCTCAAGCCAAAGAAGTTGATATTATCATTACCACTGCGTTAATTCCTGGCAGACCTGCTCCTAAATTAATCACCACTGACATGGTTGCTAACATGAAAACCGGCAGTGTGATTGTGGATTTGGCGGCTGAACAAGGTGGAAATTGTGAATTAACCGAAAAAGATCAAGTGGTTATTCGACACGGAGTCACGATTATCGGCTATAGCAATTTACCTAGTCGATTGGCAAATCAATCCAGTCAATTATACGCGACTAATTTGCGGCATTTATTAAGTGAACTCTGTCCGCAAAAAAATGGGCAAATTGAACTGAATATGAATGATGAGATGATTCGTGGTGCAACCGTCGTTCAAGCCGGAAATATCACTTATCCGCCGCCCCCGCCGACTTTGACGGTTGCGACTCAAACTCCAACTACAGCCACAGTGTCTCAAACCCCAACTTCAACCGCTGCGCCTAGTGTATGGCGACAATTTTTACCGATTGGTTTGGCAATCACCACCTTACTCGCAGTAGGTGCAGTGGCTCCCGCCGCTTTTATTTCGCATTTTACCGTGTTTGTTTTAGCCTGTTTTGTCGGTTATCAAGTGATTTGGAATGTGAGCCCTTCTTTACATACGCCTTTAATGAGCGTCACGAATGCAATTAGTGGCATTATTGTGGTTGGTGCCTTAATTCAAGTGTCAACTACGAATTTAACGTTACAAATTCTCGCCGGTTTAGCAATATTAATTGCATCAATTAATATTGCTGGTGGATTTTTAGTCACTCGTCGAATGTTAGCGATGTTTAGAAAATAGGAGCCAGCCATGATTTCATCAAATTTAATCACAATGGCTTATTTAGCCGCCTCGATTTTATTTATTTTAAGTTTAGGAGGATTAAGCCATCCTGAAACGGCTAGAAGAGGAAATTATTATGGCATGATTGGCATGACCATTGCCATTATTGCAACCGTTTTAAGTGATGCAGTTAATAGTTATCAATTGTTATTAATCGCTTTATTAATTGGCGGATCAATTGGCACTCAAGCGGCATTAAAAGTCGAAATGACACAGATGCCAGAATTAGTGGCATTAATGCACAGTTTAGTCGGAATGGCGGCAGTTTTAGTGGGCTATGCTAATTTTTTAGAAGAATCCCAATTATTAACCGGAGCTGAAAAAACCATTCATGAAATTGAAATTTATATAGGTATTTTAATTGGTGCGGTTACTTTTTCTGGATCAATTATTGCATTTGGTAAATTATGTGAAAAAATTAGTGGCAAACCCTTATTATTACCCGCACGACATTATTTAAATGGATTTTTATTATTATTAGTCCTTAGTTTAGGCTATATTTTTTTAAGTAGTGCTGAAATGGATACTCGCTTTTTAGCCTTAGTTATTATGACTATTATTGCTTTTTTATTTGGCATTCATATGGTTATGGCAATTGGCGGGGCAGATATGCCGGTAGTGGTTTCTATGTTAAACAGTTATTCAGGCTGGGCAGCAGCAGCAACCGGATTTATGTTGAGTAATGATTTATTAATTGTCACCGGTGCTTTAGTCGGAAGTAGTGGCGCAATTTTGAGTTATATTATGTGCCGCGCAATGAATCGACATTTTTTCAGTGTAATTGCGGGTGGATTTGGCACAGCCGGCGGAAAAGCTGCCGAAATTACCGGAGAAGTTCAATCAATTGAAATTACTGAAACCGCACAATTATTACGCGATGCAAAAAATATTATTATTATTCCCGGATATGGAATGGCTGTGGCGCAAGCCCAACATACAGTCAATGAAATTACCAAATTATTATGCGGTAAAGGAAAAAATATTCGATTCGCTATTCATCCGGTTGCTGGACGAATGCCAGGGCATATGAATGTATTATTAGCTGAGGCTAAAGTTCCATATGATATTGTTTTTGAAATGGATGAAATTAATGCAGAATTTAGTGAAACTGAA
>JBEEJU010000223.1:0-7289 GCA_041169045.1 Pseudomonadota bacterium | reverse complement strand
TTTTAGCCATCGTAATTGCAATTCCTTTTTATCAACAATGGGAATTGGCTTTACTGTGTTTTTTCGGTGATAGTGCAGCAGTTGTTGAACCAGTTTATCATCATGATATTGGATTTTATTTATTTGATTATCCCTTATTGGCATTAATTCAAAAAGAATTATTAGTCACTTCCACATTATTATTTTTGATGGTGGGATGTTTATATTGGTTTGAACATACTTTTGTGCCTTATCAAAATAAAGAATATCCCTTAGGAGCTAAAATTCATTTGGCGATTATATTGAGCTTTGTCATGTTGTTTGTCGCTTTTGGGTTTGGATTAGAGCGATTTTCATTATTGTATGTTGATCATCATCAACCGGTATTTTATGGACCGGGTTTTATCGAATTGCGTTATGAATTGCCGTTAATTTGGTTGGCTATTATTAGTTTTTTAATGTTGGTTATTACGGCAACGATTTTTATTTTTTCCAGTAAACATCGCGCTAGAACTCCTTTATTTATTTCCAGTTTATTATTTCTAGCCGTTATAGGATTAAAACATGTAGAATTTTTACCGAATTTAATGGATAAATTCATTGTTAGACCTAATCCGGTACAAACTGAACGTCAATTTATGCAATACAATATTAATGCGACTCAGGAAGCTTATCGTTTAAAATCAATTAAAACGGTCAATTTATCGATTAACGTTGACGCTTCTAAAGATATTGAAAATTGGAGTTCACAATTTCATTTTGAAAATATTCCAGTGTGGGATCGAGAACATTTAACCGAAGGATATAGACAATTACAAGGAATTCGCCCCTATTATAATTTTCCACATGTGGATGAAGATCGTTATCGATTACATGGACATTTACAGCAAGTGAATTTAGCCGCTAGAGAAATGAATATTAGTCAATTGCCGATTGAAGCACAGAATTGGGAAAATAAACATTTACGTTATACTCATGGATATGGTGCCGTAATTACGCCCGCTGCTCAAGATGCCGCGAAGCCGATTACTTGGTATTTGCGAGATTTGAATTTATCTTCCAATGAAGGTTTTAAAATAAAACATCCTGATATTTATTTTGGTCAAGAAAATTATCCATATGCAATTACGCCGAATAAATTAACTGTTCAAGGTTTATCCGATTCGGATTTAAATGAAAATGGGCATTACGAAGGTCAGGATGGCGTGGCAATTGATTCTTATTTTAGAAAGGCTTTATTCGCCGCTTATTTTAATGAATATCGCATCTTTTTTTCAGGTAATATTGCTAAAGACAGTAAATTATTAATTCGTCGTAATATTGTGGATAGAGTTAAAACCATTACGCCTTTTTTACATTTGGATAAAGACCCTTATTTAGTGGTTAGTCAACAAAATTTTTATTGGATACAAGACGCATATGTTTTGTCTAATAATTATCCAGTTTCTACACCGATTGAGGCAGATTTTTTAGATGGGCATTATCGATTTAATTATATTCGCAATTCGGTAAAAATAGTTATTAATGCGTATGATGGTTCGGTCAATTATTATATTGTAGAACCCACTGATCCACTTATTCAAGCTTATACAAGAGCATATCCTAGTTTATTTAAACCATTGGCAAAAATGCCGACTTTTTTGCAATCTCATTTACGTTATCCGCGAGATTTATATTATTTGCAAATGAAAGTGTATGCAAAATATCATCAAAATACACCAGAATTGTTTTATGAACAAGCAGAAACCTGGCAATTTGCTACTGTAGCTGATAAATCAGTGATGCCGTATTTTATTACTATGGATTTTGGACATTGTAATAATCAAGAAGAATTTGTAATGATTAATCCAATGACCCCCGTAAAACGCGATAATTTAAGCATGGTGGGTATTGCAGGGACTTTGGATAAAACGCAATGTCATTTGAGTTACAATCCCGAAATTACCGTGTTTAAATTTGCTAAAGAAGTTCAAGTAAATGGCCCAGCTCAAGTTGATGCGTTAATTGATCAAAATACAGAAATTTCGCAGCAATTTACTTTATGGAATCAAAGTGGTTCAGAAATTCGTCGAGGGCGAATGGTGATTTTGCCTATGGGAAATTCGGTTTTATATGTGCAACCGGTTTACATGGTTGCCAGCCAATCTAAAACAAAAATTCCTGAATTAGCACGAGTCATTGTTTCGATTGGTAATCAAGTTGTTATGGATAAAACGTTACGTTCAGCATTTGATCGTTTAAAAAATCTCTTTATTCAAACGGCGAAAGAAAGTAAAGGCACAGGCACATCAACAGAATCGTTATAAATTTAAATTATCTTTAGAGAATCAAATGACTCAATTCATTAAATTATTTACTTTATTATTAGGATTACTCCTATTAAATGGTTGTGCGAATAATACCAATAGCGCATTTAGTGCATTAATGCCAGTCGCGCCAGAAATTCGATTAAAAAGTTTTCAATTGGTTAAAATGGGATTAACGCAACAAACTTATCATTTGCAATTGCAAATTAAAAATCCGAATGCGTTTCCTTTGCCGGTTCAATCGTTAAATTATCAATTATTTTTGAATAATAAATCATTCTTTAATGGAACTAATACTCAAGCGGTGAATATTCCAGCTTTGGGAGAATCGATTGTAGAAACCGATATTAATAGCAATATTGCGGAAGTGATTTCAGGTTGGCAACAGTGGTTATCATTAGCGAAACGTAATCTGAATTATCGATTAGTGGGCAATGTGGGTATTTCAAGTTATGCAATTCCGATTCAATTTCAATATGCGGATAAAATTGATTTAGCACTCACTCAGTGATTTATTGAAAATTAATTTTTAATAAGCAGCTAGTTAATCCAATCGTTTTTTGAATAAATTGTTGATAACTAGCTGTATCGCTGTTGTGAAAAAATTGCCAATTCTTATCTATAGAATCATAAAATAAAGTGCTATTATCCATATCAACTGATCCAGCACGAAAATAAATGACAAATTTTTGAGAATTGTAAAATAATTTTGGTAAAGATGATTGCGAATCTACTGAACTGATAGAACGGTTATAATGAATAATTTCGGGAATTTTAGAATAATTTATTGCACAAGGCGTTGGCATTTGATGTTGAATTTTTTCAACTAAAGGGGCGTAAGCTTTTTTAAATCGTTTTAAAGCTTTTTTTTGAGTATATTGTAATAATCCGCCAGCGAATAAGATGCCTACAATTAACGTCATTAAACGAAACAATCTTGACCATTGTGGCGGTTGATGACTGATTAAAACATAACTGATAAAAGTTAAATGATATAAAAAAGCCGGACAAAAAATAAGTAACAAATACCAAATAACACTTCCCTGTGTCGGCCACGAATGGGCTAAATCATAAAAAGCAAAAATATTAACTGCACCATAACCAATTAATAAAATCCAATTAAACAATAAATAACGGATATTTTCATTAAATGCGTAATTGTTAGCCAATTAATAGCTCCAATACATTGATTGAATAACTAATAAGATGCTTAATTGAGTTATTTTTTTTCAGATTCTGATTCATTCCACAATGGATTATTTAAATCATCAGTGTGCAATTTTTTCTTATCTTCAGGATAAAGATGCCAAAAAGAGCGATCAATTGCCCCCTCGTTATAACAGCCTTCATTTTTGCGATTATGCGCAAACGGACACCACCAATTTTCAACCACTTTTACTAAATAAGCGTGCCATTCAAATAAAGCAACGCTTAATGGACAATACCAAGTGCAATTTAAAATCCAATACAATTTAGATTGCGCTAAACTTAATTTAAAAGAACCATCCATTGTAATTTGATTTTTTAAATCATAACGATGCGAAGCTCTATCCGGCATAAAATCTGACCATGTTTTAACGCCTTTTGCGCCAACCATGCGTAAATGAAAATAAGTTAAATAGGCACTGGTAATGACAAATGGCAAAGTCAAAATAGGTAAATAAACAAAAAGTAATCCGATAGCGCGTCGTGGAACACTCATTTGCTGGTGATGAGCAGCAATATGAACACGTTGTTGGCAGGATTCGCAAGCTTTCATAAAATAGGTCTCGTGAGTTAATAATTTTTTAAGAAGGTAAATCGGGAGAGTGGGATTTAATATCGTGTAATAATTGATAGATGCTTAAACAACCTGCACAACAAAAATTTTTTTGTCCTTCGCGGGTGATTAAAGAAAAGCCTATAATCTCAACAGGTTGTTTACATAAAGCGCAAAGGGATTTTTCATTGTCAGCGGTATGAGTCATAGATTTATAAATGACGAGAAACCGAACAAAAGAAAGTTTTTAGATAAGCCGTTTCAGTCAATGCGGGATGAATCGGATGATCACCTGCTTGATTGCCTTCAGCAAAAAAAACCAAATGGCGTTGTAATTGTTGACTACAACCGCGTAAAATTTCGTGTAAATTATCACGAGTTAAATGATAAGAACAGGAAGCTGAAATTAAAATTCCATGATCGGATAATAATTGCATGGCTAAATAATTCAATCGCCGATAAGCTTCGTAACCGTTTTTAAAATCTTTTTTACGTTTAATTAAGGCCGGTGGGTCTAAGATAATGACATCAAAACGTTGTTGCTGTTCTTTAGCCATTTTTAAAAAATCAAAAACATCTTGACGTACAAATTGGGTTTTTGATTCTACTTGATTAAGTTCAGCATTTGTTCTAGCAATAGCTAATGCAGTTTCCGAGCTATCAACACAAGTGACTGATTTTGCGCCTGAAGTTGCAGCTAATATTCCCCAAGCTCCTACATAACAAAATAAATCTAATACTTGTTGTTGATCGACTAATTTTGCACAACGAGCGCGATTGTCTCTGTGATCGTAAAACCAACCCGTTTTTTGCCCATTTACAATATTAATGCTGAATTGAGTATTATTTTCTTCAATAATTAACGGATTAGGTAAATCACCATAAACGACAATTGATTCTAAAGGTAAATTTTCTAATTGGCGTTGCTGAGTATCATTTTTTAATATAATGGCTTTAGGAGAAAATAATTCAATTAAGGCTTCAATTAACGCATTTTTTTGTCGTTCAATGCCCATAGTAGTCATTTGTACCGCAAATACTTGATTAAATCGATCAATCACTAAACCGGGTAAACCATCGCTTTCTCCAAAAATCAAACGATAATAAGGTTTAGAAAATAACCTCTGTCGCAAAGCTAATGCTATTAATAATCGTTGTTTAAAAAAAGCGGTATTGCATTCAATAATCGATGCTGATAATAATCTAGCACAAATTAAAGTGTGCGGATTAAAATAAGCGGTGCCTAAATAAGCACCTTTCGCATCTCGAATCGAAACTAAATCTCCGGCAGATAATAATTCAAGTTGACTACGCTCGGTATCAATTTCGTTACTAAATACCCATAAATGACCTTGGCGTAAACGTTTGTCTTCGTGTTTTTTTAAAACAATTTCAGGATAAGTCATGGTTTATGAATCGACAAGTCAAATGAATAGAATGACAGAAAAATCGGTAACAGTGTAACATAGAGAAAATCGATTAACGAAGTTCAAAAGTATAACCACCCATTTTTTGTTTTGGGGCGGCAATAGCTAAACTGATTTCAATCGATTCGGAAGCGGGAATGGTTGCTGAAGGTTCTAGATGTTGATAATCTTTGGGATAAAAAATGCGTTGAGCAAATATTTGTCCATTAAAATCTAAGAAGTTCAATTGGATATCGGGATAAGCTTGAGGAAATTCGGCTTGATTGCTGATAACAACTGAAAATAGATAGTGATTATCATCGGTTAACTGTAAATTCCCTTGCAACACTTCAAAATCATCTAATTGCTGATAAGTAGGCAGTTTGCATAGTAGCAATTGACATATTTGCTCCAAATAAGGGCGATAATCTGGATGATTTAACCAATCATCTGCTTTAAGATAATACAATTGCCCCGCAAACAGAATCAAGCATAAAAACGTTCCCAATCCCCATTGCCATTGGGATACTTTGGGTTGATGATGGGTAAAAATGTCCGGATTAAAAAATTTTAAGCGGGTTAGCATTTCATCACAATGTGGGCAATACAATACGCCTTGATGGTGGCTGAGTTGCTCAACCCCAATGTTAAAAATTTTTTTACAATGCGAACAGTGAGTTAGCATGAATTTAGAAACGTTTGTTGCCGGTTAATAAACACCATTCAGCCTCAAACTGTGGAGCTGATAGTGATACGGTGGTAGCGTAAGCGGTACTCACGTTTTCTGCTTGCTCATTAAGAATGCCAGATAAAACCAATTGCCCATCAGTTTTTAATAAGTTAGTTAGGGTTTGGCTGAGATCAATTAAGGGATTGGCTAAAATATTTGCAACAACAACGTCAACAGCCTCAATTCGATATTCGGCAAAAGCGGCGACGGAATAAACTGTGATTTGATTAACCACTTGATTTTTTTCAGCATTATTAACAGTAGCTGTTATTGCTTGAGGATCAATATCAACTGCATACACTTGTTTCGCGCCTAATAATGCGGCGGCAACGGCTAAAATGCCTGAACCACAACCGTAATCAACCACCGTTTTTCCAGTTAAATCATGACTGGCTAACCATTCTAAACATAAGGCAGTGGTTGGATGTGTTCCAGTGCCAAACGCCAAGCCCGGATCGAGTTTCAAACATAGCGTATTAGGTTCATATTGAGGTTGATCACTAGGGCAAACCCATAATTTATCAGCGAATTTCATCGGTTGATAATAAGCCATCCATGCCTGTTCCCAGTTTTGATCCGCTAAAATTTCGCTGTGCCAACTGTGAAATTGGTCAGTAGTAAAACGTTCACAAAAAGCTTGATAAATATCATCGGGTTCAAAATCTAATTCATACAAAGCGGTGATGGTGGTATTTGCCCACACCGGCGTTTGATTCAGTTCTGGCTCGTAGATAGGTACGTCTTCAGCATCAGACAGAGTGACAGAAATCGCGCCTAAATCTGAAAGATAATCAGCGATTTCAGAGGCACTTTGGGGATGAGTAATTAAAGCGATTTGATGCCAACTCATGGTTTATTCAGACAACATTTTTTATATTTTTTACCACTGCGACAAGGACATAAATCGTTGCGACCGATTTTATCTCCAGGTTTTACACTCGGTTTATTAGATAAAAATTGAGTGATAGCAATGTGATCATCAGTTGTTTTGCTTTCATCAATAATTCCCATGACTTGAAAACGACTAATTTCTTTGGATTCACTGGTAATTGCATTAAACACAGCATTTTCTAAAACTACCACTGGACAATGTGGGCAAAAATGTCCAC
>JBEEJU010000222.1:0-12233 GCA_041169045.1 Pseudomonadota bacterium | reverse complement strand
ATAATAAAGTGTGCGCTTCAGAACCGCCGGATAAATCACCACGCATACTTAAACTGTATCGATTCCGTGCATTTCCGGACATATAAATACTGGTTACGCGATTTAAAATATCGGCTAAATTATTGCCACCAAATTGTTCAATTTCTTCTGCGGTAACGACATTCACAATTGCCGCTGCATTATATTTATTTTGTAATTGTTTTGAAACGACTTGAATAACCAAACCCATTTTTTCTGCATGTAACCATTTTAATTCTTGTTCTAATGCTTGGTCATCATTTGCGTAACTATTGACACTTATTAACATAAGTAATCTTATTTTACTTATCAATTTCATGATAAAACCTTCTATAATATGATTTAGTTAAAATGTGATGGCTATTTCGCCATAAATACTGCGTCCTGGTCTTCCGGGTAAAGAATTAAACTCAAAATTTGGATAATCAATTTTTTCATTTAATAAATTATCGACAAATAGAGTGAGTGTAATTGGTTTTTGTAAATAATGATCCCATAAACGATTCAATTGATACCGACTATTTAGTGTCATATAGTGATAACTCGAAGGAATATGATTTAACAATTCATATCTGCGATCAAGATAGGATTTACTGAAAAAGCTATCAAAAATACTGATTTGCCATTGTGGCGTAATTTCATAATTCAAACCAATTTTAGCTATATGCGTAGGAATAATTGAAATATGATATTGTCCTTGATGATTCCAATTAGTTTGAAAAGTATAAGCTCCCTGCCACTGTAAATTATCTAATAAATCAGCCTGAGTTTCGATTTCTAATCCTTGATAAATAAGACTACCTTGATTTGTATAAACACAGGGTCCTGGATCACAATCTTTAGTCGATATAAAATCCTTTTGATGACTCCGAAAAGCGGTGATAGCCAATTGATATTTTTTGTCTTGATAAAACAGTTGTGCATCAATGGTATTAACTTTTTCTGGTTGTAAATTTCGAGTGCCTTGAATGGGAATCGCATTGGCTTCTAATTCAAAACTGGCTGCCGAACGAAAAGCTTGGTTATATAATAATTTCATCCCCCAATTTTGATTAAATTGATAAACTAATCCAAATTTACCCACTAAGCCTTGAATCGGTTTGTCATTGTAGTCATTATCTTTTTCTAAATGTTCAAAATGATGCCATTGTCCACCTACTACTAATTTCAAATCTTTTAATAATTGATAATTGATTTCTCCATAAAGACTGGAGCGAATATGTGAATAAGGTGATAAAGGTGGTGGTGCTGAAACCTGATTAATTCTTCCAGTTTGCCATTCAACTAATCCACCGAAAGTAATATTTAAATCATTGTGAAAATAATTTAGGAAATGGGTTTGTTCAAATAACAGATTATTTTCCGATAATCGAATTAAAGTAGGTTCTAAAGCTTGTCCAGTCCAGGCGGGAATCTGTTCCTCATCAATAAATTGATTATAAGTAAAATTAGATTGTACTAACCAATGTGAATTAATTTCTTGTTTATAACCTAAATCTAAAAAGAATCGTTCATTATTCATCATATTGCCGTCGGCTTTTAAAAAACCAGAGGCACCAAGAGTATTATGATGAAATTTTGCAACATAACTATTGAGGGTCAAATCGTCCCATTGTGCCGTTAAATTTGCACTGAAATCATTATCATCCATTCGTAAATGATTTTCAAAATCCACCGAAGATTTTAAATTGGATTTCCATCCTTTAGAGCCACGATAACGAATCGCGCCAGTGGTGAATGCTTGGGCATTTTGCCAAGAAAATTCAGCTTCACCCCCCCAACTTTGAAAACTGCCATAACGCCCGCGAAGCGTTAATCCGGTGGGTTCTTTTTGTCGAGTTACAATATTAACAACGACTGAAAAAGCATTGCTACCATATAAAGCAGAACCGGGGCCGCGAATAATTTCTAATCTTTCAATTTGGTGAATTGGAAAATCACGAAAAATACTTTCGTAATATCCGCCTAAACCATTATCTCGAAAAGGACGACCATTAATTAAAACTAAAGTATGTAAAGAAGAAACATCAGATAAATCTCCACGCATGGATAATATTCCTTGATTGGTAATACGATCGCCAAGCATATAAATACTGGTTACTCGATTTAATATATCGATTAAACTATTGCCACCATAACGTTCAATTTCTTCATGAGTAATCACATTAATAATTGCCGCTGCATTATTAACCGTTTCCGATTTTTTAGAAACCACTTCAATCATTGAAGCTTCTCTTTCTGCACGCAAATAATCTAGCTCTCTTTCTAATTGAATATCACTAGCATAAACAATACGTATAACTAGAATAAATATGACAAAATAGAATAATAATTTATTCATAATTTACTTCTTAGCGAATAACAAAATTTTTCATTGATAAACTATTTAATCATAGCAATATAAAAATTATTTTTGCCCATTTAATCTTAAAAACGCAATAAAAATTGATTAACGATTTTCAACCACAATTTTACCGAATTTAGCACTAAAATCTTTAGCGGTTAAGGCTAATTTAGCCGCTAATCTTAAACCGATTTGGCGATAAATCTCCGCAGAACGACTGGCGGGTTGTGCAATCATTATTGGCTGACCTTGATCGGAAGTTTGTCGAATTGATAAAGCCAAAGGTAATGCGCCCAATAATTCAACTTGATTTTTATCTGCCATGAGTTGTCCACCGCCGCTACCGAAAATTGCTTCTTCAAATCCACAATGACTACAAATATGGGTACTCATATTTTCAATAATACCTAAAACTGGCACATTAACTTTTTGAAACATGGCTAATCCACGTTGCGCATCTAATAAAGCAATATCTTGTGGCGTTGTAACAATAATTGCGCCACTGACTGGAATTTGTTGCGCTAAAGTGAGTTGAATATCTCCAGTTCCTGGAGGTAAATCAATAAATAAATAATCGAGTGTTTGCCATTCCGTATCGCGTAATAATTGTTGTAATGCATTCGTCACCATAGGTCCTCGCCAAATCATTGCTTGATCGGAATTCACTAAATAGCCCATTGAAATGGTTTGTAATTGATAAGCGATTTTAGGCAACATGGTTTTGCCATTTAAAGTTTGTGGCAAACCGGATAATCCCAACATCATTGGAATACTAGGTCCATAAATATCAGCGTCTAAAATACCGACGGAAGCTCCTTGTTCAATTAAGGCTAACGCTAAATTAACGGTAGTTGTCGATTTGCCCACTCCACCTTTACCTGAAGCAATCGCAATAATATTTTTAATTTGGGGATGAGGCTTTAAATTTTGTTGAACTGCATGAGCTACAATGTGAGTTTGAATTTGAATATCAAAAGTGTAATTTTCAGCAATGATTGTTAAATGATCAATGATTAATTTTTGTAAATATTCCGTTTGTTTTTGTGCGGGATAACCTAAAACAATCTGTAAATGAATTTGGTTAGCATCGATAACGATATTTTTAATTTGTTTCGCCGAAATAAAATCAATTCCTGTATAAGGATCGATCAAAGTGGCTAAATGATTTTGCAAGGTAGATACGCTGAGTTCTGACATTATAAGTTTGTTAAGATCAATGAATAAAAAAGAAAATAAGCCAAATAATTTTTAGGAAAATTTCCTAATTTTATTCAGCATATTGGCGAATAATTTTAAATTTCATACAATAAAAATATTTCTTGCATTTATTTTTTTATTTATGAAAAAAATTTTACCCTCGTTTGTCTATTTAATAAGCATGGGATTAACCCCTTTTGCGATTGCTGCACCCGCTACCGAAGAACCGATTGAATTAGAAGAAATTTTAGTTCCGGCAACGCCATTCAGTAGTAGTCAAATCGATAACAACAAAATACCACATTCAGTACAAACCGTGTCAGCAAAAAATCTAGCTCAAGGACAGAGCTTATCATTAGCCGAGCATCTGAATCGCTATTTAATCGGTGTCAATATTAACGAAGCCCAATCCAATCCTTTACAGCCAGATGTCTATTATCGTGGTTTTGTCGCCTCGCCGTTAATGGGAATGCCACAAGGATTATCCATTTATTTAAATGGCATACGTTTTAATGAGCCTTTTGGCGATTCGGTAAATTGGGATTTATTTTCACAAAATGCGATTCAAACCATGACCTTACAACCCGGGTCTAATCCAATTTATGGTTTAAATACTTTAGGTGGTGCTTTATCAATACGTACTAAAAATGGATTTGATTTTTATAAACCGCAGCATCAATTGGAAGTTTATGGCGGTTCTTGGGGCAGACATACTGAAGACCTAAGTAGTGGTGGACATTTCGGTTCTTGGGGTTATTTTGTCAATTTAAATTATTTAAATGAAGACGGCTGGCGCGATTTTTCTCCGACCGAAGCCAAACGCGGATTAATCAGTTTAAGTTGGCATGGTGATAAATTATCCACTGATTTAACCGTAATGAACAGTGATAATACACTATTTGGTAATGGCCCATTGCCGATTCAATTATATCAACAAAATTCACAAACTATTTTTACGCATCCAGATAGAACGATTAATCGATTATTCTTTTCTGAATTAGAACTCAATTATCAATTCAATTCGCAAATTAAGTTTAGTGCAAATGGTTATTTTCGACAAAATAAAATGCGAGCTTTTAATGGCGATAATAGTGATTTCGCGCCTTGCCCTTATCAAAAATTTTTATGTGTAGAACCCGGAGAACGAGTAATTGATATGCAAAATCGTTATGTAAAAGCAGGCGATGCTGTTGAAGGGGCAATTAATAATTTTTCCGAAACGAATATGCGTTCAACCGGTGGCAATTTACAATTACAAATCAATCAAGCTATATTAGGTTATGACAATCATTTCATTATTGGTGCGAGTTACGATTCCGCGAATACACATTATGCGGCGGATACGGAATTAGCCAGTTTAACTGATACCAGAGGCACAATCGGCAGCGGTATTTTAACATTAGATGATCATGTACGATTGAATACTCAAACCGAAACCTATGGCTTTTATTTTACCGATAGTTTCTCAATCACTAAGCCTTTAACGTTAACCATTGCCGGTCGATATAATCATAGTGAATTAAAATTAAACAATCAATTTATTAATGGCATTGATAAATTAAGCGGCACTCATATCTTTGATCGATTCAATCCAGCAATCGGTTTAACTTACCAATTCACTCCTTGGTTAACGCACTATGCAAATTATAGTGAATCGACTCGAATTCCTACACCTATGGAATTAAGTTGTGCAGATATTAATGATCCTTGTAAATTACCGAATGCTTTTTTGGCTGATCCACCGTTAAAACAAGTGGTTGCTAAAACCTGGGAAGCGGGATTTAAAGGTTCGTTGATAAAATTTTTGCCCGCCAAAACCGATAGCGTTTGGAATGTAGGTTTTTTTCATACCACAAATCATAACGATATTGTATTTCGTCGAAATGGTACAAATATTAGCACTGGTTATTTTAATAATATTGGCTCTACTCGTCGTTATGGTATTGAAGCGTCATTATCGATTGATTATTCTCATTTATTCAGTGAAATTGATGATTGGCATTTTAATACCAATTACACTTATTTAAATGCGCGTTATTTAAATGAATTTACGATTCAAAATCCCCAATTTCCAGAAATAGCCGCGACAGTAAACCGCGGAGATCGGATTCCCGGATTAGCAGAGCATATTTTTAAAACCGCATTATCGGTAGAATTATGGCGACGTTATTCTTTAGGAATAGATGGCATGTATCAAGGTAATCAATTTTTACGCAGTGATGAATCGAATTTAAATTCGCCATTAAGCGGTTATTGGTTATTTAATTTAAAAACCGAAGCGAAATTAACGGATTATTTAACTTTATTTGCTAGAGTCAATAATGTATTTGATCAGCGTTATCAAACCTTCGGCGTTTATGGCGATGCAACCGAAGTATTAGGTGACAGTTACACCAATCGCCGTTTTGTGTCCCCTGGCGCACCCAGGGCCGGATGGCTAGGGATTCGTTTAAGTTTGTAATTGTGAATTTAACAATACTATTGTGTTTTAAACAATTTATTAACTATTGTCAATTTCACAATAATTAGCATTTAATTAATTAAAATCAATTAGTTAAATTGTGGCATAATTAATGCACTCTTATAAAATATTTATTACTATTTTTAAGGAGTCCTCTATGTTTTGTTATCAATGTGAACAAACCACCCGCAGCGATCAAGGTGCTGGTTGTATCAGTGCGAAAGGCGTTTGCGGTAAAGATACCACCACCGCTGATTTACAGGATTTATTGGTATATGCGATTAAAGGCATTGCGCAATATGCGAAACGCGCTAGAGCTTTAGGTCACGATAATACCGAAGCGGATCGGTTTATTTTGTACGGCTTATTTACCACTTTAACCAATGTAAATTTTAATGCAAATCGATTTATTAGTTTAATTCATCAAGCGATTGAAATTCGTCAACAATTACAACAATGGTCTCAATCTACTGCAACACAACAAGGATTAGCACTAGACCCTTTATCGGCTGCTGCGCATTGGATGCCAGCCAGTCAAACGCCCGAATTATTATTGCAAGCACAATGGGCAGCGATTAATAAAGATCATGAATTGGTTGGCGATGATGTAGTCGGTTTACGCGCGATGATGATTTATGGCATTAAAGGAGTCGCAGCTTATGCCCATCACGCATATGTATTAGGTTATGAAGATCAAGCGGTTTATGCACGTTTAGAATCCGCTTTAGATTTATTAGCCACTGATCCCACAGATATGGAAGCTTTATTCGCCGGCTGTTTAGAAGTAGGATCGATTAATTTGCGCGTGATGGAATTATTAGATGCCGCTAATACGGGGAATTTTGGTCAGCCACAACCGACTCAGGCGCGTACTTCCGCAATTAAAGGCAAAGCTATTTTAGTCAGCGGTCATGACTTACATGATTTAGCTCAATTGCTCAAACAAACCGAAGGTAAAGGAATTCATGTTTATACGCATGGCGAATTATTACCCGCTGCGGCTTATCCTGAACTCAAAGCTTACTCGCATTTTGTAGGGAATTACGGCAATGCGTGGCAGAATCAAGTCGCTGATTTTGCGGCTTTTCCCGGGGCAATTTTAATGACTTCTAATTGTTTGATTGAGCCGGACGCAAGTTATCGGCAACGAATTTTTACCTCAGGTCCTGTAGGGTGGCAGGGCGTTAGACATATTACCGATGGCAATTTTACGCCGGTGATTCAAGCAGCTTTAGCTCTTCCCGGATTCCATCAAGATGAATCTGAAACCACAATCATGGTGGGTTTTGGACATCATGCGGTTTTAGGCGTAGCGGATCAAGTCATTCAGGCGGTTAAAAGTGGTGCAATTAGACATTTCTTTTTAATCGGTGGTTGTGATGGTGCGGCACCCGGACGAAATTACTATACAGAATTAGCGGAAATGGCTCCAGAAGATACGGTTATTTTAACTTTAGGTTGTGGTAAGTATCGTTTTAATCGCCATGATTTTGGCAATATTGGTGGCATTCCACGTTTATTAGATATTGGACAATGTAATGACGCATATGGCGCAATTCAAATTGCTAGTGCATTAGCCGGTGCATTTAATTGTGGCGTAAATGAATTACCTTTATCCTTTATGGTTTCATGGTTTGAACAAAAAGCTGTCGCAGTATTATTAAGTTTATTGGCATTAGGTATTCGTGGGATTCATTTAGGACCGACTTTACCTGCTTTTTTAACACCGAATTTATTAGCTATTTTAATTGATAAATTTGAAATTAAAGCGAATGGCGAACCAGCTAAAGATTTGGCAATGGCATTAGCGGCTTAATATAAATCACGGTTAAAAAAATCAAGCTGCACTAAAAATTGCTAAAAATAATTATTAAGATTGGGTATTGCTAAATCCCCCTAATCCCCTTTAAAAAAGGGGGAACTCCCTCCTTTACTAAAGGGGGCGATTTAACAACACCTGATAATTTTCGATTAATTCCTTAAAAATAATTATTACCTCATTAAATTTTTAAGCTAAACTTATAAAGATAAGGTTTGTGAGTTTGATCAAACATTAAAAACCTATTTTTAAAAATTTAATTAAAATCAATCGTAATCCTATTTGACCTCGTTTCAATAACGAAATGAATAAATAGGATTCATGAGGTTAATAATGAAAACGTATTGGCGTTTGTTTTACAGTTTTAGTCTTTTTTTTAATTTATATCCTTCTTCTTCTATTGCCACTGCACTTTCAGGCAATGTGATTTTAGAATCAACCACCACCGAAACCACGGGTGGAATTTATAAATCACAATTGCCTTTTATTCATAATTACGGATTTGATAATACTTTTATCGGAATTAATGCCGGCAATTTTAAAATGACCGGTTTTGGCGCGAATACCGGAATAGGAACGCGAGCGTTACATAATAATGATAATGGTCGATATAATACGGCATTAGGATCAGATGCTTTAACGCGAAATATTAATGGCGATAATAATACTGCATTAGGCGTAAGTGCTTTATATAATAATTTATATGGCGATGATAATGTTGCGATTGGCACTGGCGCATTACAATTTAATCTTTCAGGGCGATTTAATCATGCAATTGGAGTGAATGCTTTATTAAATAATACCAAAGGATTTAGCAATATTGCGATCGGTAGTAGTGCGTTAAATATGAATAATTTAGGCAGTAATAATTTAGCTATTGGCACCCATAGTTTATTATCAAATACCACCGGCGGTAATAATATTGCTTTAGGCTTTGAAGCGGGTAAAAATTTAACTACCGGCAGCAATAATATTGATATTGGTCATGCCGGAATTGCAGGCGAATCTTCTACTTTACGCTTAGGTTCAAATCAAACTTCTGCTTATATTTCAGGGATTTACCATCAATTAACCAACGCGGGAATACCGGTTTGTGTTGACATTGAGGGTAAATTAGGCACCGCAGGCTGCGCGACTGATTTTATCGGACCTAAGGGCGATACCGGTGCAACTGGAGCAAAAGGCGATACCGGTATTCAAGGATTAAAAGGCGATACTGGCTCTCAAGGTTTGAAAGGCGATACCGGAATTGCCGGACCGAATACGCCTGAAGGAAATATTATTTTAAAAGAATCCGATGATCCGACAATAGGTAACATTTATAAAAATAATTCTCCGTTTATTCATAATTATGGCATCAATAATACTTTTGTCGGTGAAAACGCAGGTAATTTTTTAATGTCTGGCGACGGGGGAAATACGGCTATTGGAAATAAAACGTTAACGAATAATATTAAAGGTGACAATAATGTTGGCGTGGGTTTTAGAGCTTTATTTAATAATACCGAAGGACATCGTAATATTGCTGTAGGGGCAAAAGCGTTATCAGCGAATGATAAAGGGGATTCTAATCATGCGATTGGTTTTAATGCTTTATTAAATAATATATCGGGTAATAATAATATTGCAATTGGCAGTGGTGCGTTAAATAATAATGTAAATGGCGGGCAAAATATTGCAATTGGCAATCAAAGTTTATTAAGCAATAATCGCGGATCAAATAATATTGCTTTAGGATTTGGCAGCGGTGGTGATATTGTTAATGGCAATAATAATATTATGATTGGACATGAAGGTACTGCCAACGATAATCAAGTGATTCGTTTAGGACTGACTCAAAGCAATACTTATATTGCCGGTATTTATCAAGCAACCGTCAATCGTGGAATTGCCGTTTGTGTAGATGCAACGGGAAAACTAGGAACAACTGGCTGTAGCGCTGGGTTAAATGGCGCGACGGGTGCGAAAGGCGATACCGGTTTGAAAGGTGATAAGGGAGATACCGGCTTACAAGGTTTGAAAGGTGACACCGGAGCGACTGGCGCGACGGGGTTAATGGGTTTAAAAGGTGATACTGGGTCAACCGGAGCCAAAGGCGATACCGGTCTTCAAGGATTGAAAGGCGATAAAGGTGACAAGGGCGACTCCGGAGCTACTGGTTTAAAAGGCGATAAAGGCGATACCGGATTTCAAGGTTTAAAAGGTGACACGGGGGCAACTGGTGCTAAAGGAAATACTGGCGCGACCGGTGCAAAAGGCGATACGGGTGCTAAAGGAGCTACTGGTTCTCAAGGCTTGAAAGGAGATAAAGGCGATACTGGCGCGACCGGTGCAAAAGGCGATACGGGTGTTAAAGGAGTTACTGGTTCTCAAGGCTTGAAAGGAGATAAAGGCGATACTGGCGCGACCGGAGTAAAAGGCGATACGGGATTGAAAGGAGATAAAGGCGACACCGGCGATACCGGTGCAATAGGTTTAAAAGGCGACACCGGAGCTACTGGCGCAACGGGAGTTAATGGCAATACTATTCTGAATGGTTCAGGCGCACCCAGTGCTACTGTGGGACAACTTAATGATTTTTATATGGATATTACCGCAAATGTTTTATATGGACCTAAAAGCTCAACAGGTTGGGGAACGGGAGTTCCTTTCGGCGGAACAACCTCGCCAACAGGCAATTTAACTTTAGTCGCTTCGACTTCGGCAACAGCGGGTAATATTTTCAAAGCCAGTAATCGATTTATTCATAATTATGGTACAAACAATACTTTTGTCGGTGAAAATGCCGGCAATTTTTCTATGAGTGGTAGTGATAATTTGGGCTATGGCGTAGCGGCTTTATCAACCAACGCCAGAGGTAACGCGAATGTTGCGGTGGGCAATAATAGCTTATTAACCAATTTAATCGGTAGCAATAACAGCGTATTGGGTTTTGAAGCCGGAAAAAATATCAGCGGTGGATCGAATAATATTTTTGTCGGTTATCAAGCTGGCTCTACTCATAGCAATAGCGATAGTAATAATATTAATATCGGAAACAATGGTGTTGCTGGAGAAAACAATGTAATTCGTATCGGATCATCCTCTCACACCGATGTTTATTTAAGCGGCATTTTACATGCTGATGGTTCGGGATTAACCAATTTACCGAGTAATGCGAATTTTACCGGCTCATTAAGTGGTGATGTCAGCGGAACGCAAACTTCAACAACGGTTAATAGCGTTGGTGGATCAGCCGCTGCGAATATTCACAATGCGGAAATATTAGCGAATGCCGCCACTGACAGTAATACTGCGGGTAGTTTGATTAAACGCGGTGCAAGCGGGAATTTTTCTGCCGGAACGATTACCGCGACCAGTTTAACAGTTAATCAGAGTTTGGATTTTGCAGCATTACCAGGATTTAGTGCCGTCACTATTGGAGGCAATCGATTATTATTCCTTACCGGTACTCACAATATTATGTTAGGTGAAAATGCGGGTAATTTTTTAATGGGAACTACGACTGACAACACAGCAATTGGTTATTCTGCATTAACTAATATTAGTGGTAATAATAATATTGCTATTGGTTATCAAGCCGGATTAAATCACACGGCTGATAATAATAATATTGATATTGGTAATACTGGAGTTAATGGAGAATCCAATAAAATCCGAATTGGAAATACCCAAACGGATACTTATTTAGCCGGTATTATTCATGGTGATGGTTCTGGCTTAACCAATATTCCAACTGCAACAACAGGAACGTCTTTAACATTAAGTGCTAAATTGACATTACCAAATTCAACTGCAACTACTGGAATTATTGAACTTGGAACAAATCGATTTTTACATAATTTTGGTTTAGAAAATACATTTGTCGGAGAATTAGCGGGTAATTTTAATTCCACTTCGCAAAATACAGCTTTAGGTTATTCAGTATTAACTAATAATAACGGGTTTACTAATACGGCTAATGGTGCTTATGCTATGAGTACGAATAATGGTGGAAATCGTAATGTCGCTTACGGTGCATTTGCATTGCAAAATAATACTTCAGGTAATGAAAATACGATTATTGGTACACAGGCGGGTAGAAATATTTTAGGTTCTAGCAATATCGCTATTGGTTATCAATCTGGATTAAATCACACGGCTGATAATAATAATATTGATATTGGTAATACGGGTGTTGATACGGAATCGAATACTATTCGGCTTGGTACCTCAGGAACGCATACTAAAACCTATTTAGTTGGCAATATTTATACGGAAAATGCCAATATTTATAAAGGCGCAAATCCTTTTATTCATAGCACAGGTACACAAAATACCTTTGTTGGTGAACAAGCCGGAAATATATCTTCAACGGCTACACGCAGCACGGCTATAGGGTATCAAGCTTTAAA
>JBEEJU010000221.1:0-8087 GCA_041169045.1 Pseudomonadota bacterium | reverse complement strand
TTCGGATGCTGATGAAATCCATATCGAATCGTAATATGATAACAATCCTGACTTAATAATGTAATTTCAATACGATTAAGTTCTTCTTTAATAAAAGGAACATCTATTACCTCACCAGTTAAAAAAATAATTCGTTGATGTAATGTTTTATTGTGTTTTAAATTATTAGCTAATGCATGTGGAATTCCCGATTTTAAACTCGAAATCATAAAAATCGCGGTACCTGAAACTCTTTGCGGTATAATTTCACAACGTTCAATCACAATTGGAGTTTGAGATTGAATTAAATTACAAAATTCTTCAATAGCAAAATAACGCCGGTTTTTAGTTTTTAATAATTCACGTCCATCTTGCCAAATCAACATAATCGTGAAAATTAATGTGGCTAATAATAATGGAAACCATCCTCCCGCTGGAATTTTTTCTAAATTCGCACTAAAAAATGTCGTATCAATAATAAAGAAAATAATTAAGGGAATAATACTTTTTAGCCAATGCCAATGCCATTGATAATGTACTACCACTAATGCCAAAACCGTTGTAATCATCATAGTGCCAGTTACCGCTAATCCATATGCACCGGCTAATTCAGTGGATGATTTAAATCCGACAATTAACCCTAATGTGGTCATCATTAATCCCCAATTAATAAAGGGAATGTAAATTTGCCCTTCAAAATTAGACGTATAAATAGAACGTAATCTGGGTAAATAACCTAATTGAATCGCTTGTTGTGTCATTGAAAATGCCCCAGAAATCACCGCTTGCGAAGCAATTACGGTTGCACAACTGGCTAAAATAACGAGCGGATAAAGTAACCAATGTGGCGCTAATAAATAAAAGGGATTTTGAATTGCCAAAGGATAATGCAAAATTAATGCACCTTGACCAAAATAATTAAGCACTAATGCTGGCATGACTAAACTAAACCAAGCCAATTGAATGGGTTTTCGACCAAAATGTCCCATATCCGCATATAATGCTTCTGCTCCGGTTAAGACTAATACAATTGACCCTAAAATTAAAAAAGAAGAAACAAAATGATTTTGTAAAAAATAAAAACCGTAAATAGGATTAATCGCATATAAAATTTCTGGAGCTTTAATAATATTAGCGATGCCTAAAATGGCTAAAGTACAAAACCATAATATCATAATTGGACCAAAAAATACGCCCACTTTTTCGGTTCCTTTATGTTGTATAATAAATAATCCAATTAAAATCAGAATGGCTATAGGAACAATCCAATCATTTAAATCAATATATTGTTGATAAGGATTAGGTACAATTTTTAATCCCTCCACCGCACTCAATACCGAAATCGCCGGTGTAATAACACTATCCCCATAAAATAAAGCCGTACCAAATAATCCCATTGCAATTAAAGCACTGCGAATTTTCGGCTTAACTGGTGAGCGTAAAGCTAACGCCAATAAAGCCATAATTCCCCCTTCACCATCATTATCAGCACGCATCATTAAACTAATATATTTTAATGATATGACAATATTTAATAACCAAAAAATTAAACACAATACGCCAAAGATATTATTTGTTGTTGGCGAAATTCCATGAGAACCGTGAAAAATTTCAGTCATTGCATACAAAGGACTAGTGCCAATATCACCATAAACCACCCCCAATGCACCTAATGATAAAGGTAATAAATTTTTAGAAACTGAATCTGAATAAGGAGTCATTATAAATAAATTAAAAGTTAAAAATTAATCGCAATCTCACCAAAAATCATTCTAGTGGTATAACCGCTAGGAATACTGTTAAAACTATCAGCACGATTCCCTGAATAATATACTTTGGCATTGAATAAATTTTCTAAATATAAATTAAAATTGATTCGTTGTAATTCAGGTAGATCAAATAAATGATCTAAATGGTAATTCGTATTTAACGTTAAATAATGATAAGCTTTAGGCGTAGGATTGGGTTTAATTGCATTAATCACTTTAGCATCACTCACAAAAATATCAAATAAACCCAATTGCCAATTTTTATTAAAGTCATAATTTAAGCCCATTTTAGCTAAATGATTAGGAATAGCAGAAACATTATTATTTTGATTTGAATCTGAATTCATTTGAAAAGTATAACTGCTAGTAAAAGATAAATCGGGTAATAAACGTAATGCAGTTTCAAATTCAATCCCTTGATAAATTGCACCGCCCTGATTATTATATGAACAAGGTCGAGAATCTCCAACGGCTGGACAAACCATAGCAATAAATTGCGATTGATGACTGCGAAATGCCGTTAATGAAATTTGCGAATCTTTAGTACGATAAAATAATTGTCCATCTATCGTTTCAACCGTTTCGGGTTGTAAATTAGGATTACCACGAATGGGGCCAGCATTAATTTTCATTTCGACAATTGCGGGTGAACGAAATGCTTGACTATACAGAAATTTCATTCCCCATTCTGGAGTGAATTCATAAATTAATCCTAAACGTCCGACTAAACCATTTTTTTGCAATTGTGTATTATTTAATAAAAATCCGGCTGCTACAGGTTTACTCAAATCTTCAAAATGATTCCATTGTCCGCCAGCAATTAATTTTAATTGATCATTAAAATTATAATTCACTTCGCCATAAACACTCGATTTTAAATAATGATATTCGGGTAACGTTGCTCCGACTTCTGCTTGATTAATTTTGCCTGATTGCCATTCCACTAATCCACCTAAAGTGATATTTAATGTTTTATCCAAAAAATTAAAAAATTGCGTGGGTTCAAATAATAAATTATTTTCTGCTGTGCGAGTAAAAGTAGGAGTTACTATAGAGGTTTTAGGTTTAGGCACATATTGTACATCGGCAATTTGATTATAAGTTAAATTCCATTGTGATAACCAATTTTCATTGACTTGCTTTTTATAACCTACATCTAAAAATAATCGTTGAGGTTCATAAACTTGTCCAGTTTGGATTCGTCCAGGGCCCCAATGATTACGTTCGCTATGACTAAAAAAACTATTTAAACTTAAATTCCCCCATTCGGCGGTTAAACTCGCACTGGTATTCTCGCCATTATTATTACGAAATTCACTATGTGGAAAAGTGATTGTTCCATTACTATTAAGAATTTGACGATTGGCACTAAATAATTCTCCATTTCGTTGACGATAACGAATTGCTCCGCTAATTAATGCCTGATTTTCTTTATTTTCATATCCAAATTCAGTTTCAAATTGAGTCAAATCAAAACTGCCATAACGCCCGCGAAATGTTAAAGCATAATCTGGTTTTTTTAACGTTACAATATTAATTACTCCTGAAAAAGCATTACTACCATAAAGCACCGATCCCGGTCCGCGAATGACTTCAATTTTCTTAATATGATGAATGGGAAAATCTCGAAAAACACCATCTACAGTCCCACCAAAAGCACTGTCACGAATCGGCCGACCATTCATTAAAACCAATACATGTTGCGCAATTGGATCACCGCGCATTGAAGCAACTCCCATAGTGCGAATTGGATTACCTATCATATAAACACTGGTAATACGATTTAAAATTTCAAATAAATTATTTCCGCCATAACGTTCAATATCACGACCGGTAATAATACTGACAATTCCAGCCGCCGTATTTCGATCTTCTTTTTGTTTAGACACTACTTCTACCATTCGTTCCGCTTGTAAATAACGAATTTCCTCTTCTAAAGCCGAATCATCTCTAGCAAATACCGTTTGATAAAAAAGAATATTTATCCATAAACAATATAAAACAATACGAATAACTGTCATTTTATTTTACCTAATCATTTTTTCTAATTTGAGTTAAACTACCTGTTATTTTAAAAAATAAGTGTTTTAATAAAAATTTCATGATAATTAACTTATTCAATTTTATGCGCCATTAATTCCAGTGCCGTTTGATAAAATAATTGTTTTTTCGTACCGGTAATTTGAGCCGCTAATTGAGAGGCTGTTTTGACTGAACATTCTGATAATAGAATTTTTAATAATTTTAATTCTTCTATCGTTAATTGATCAGGTTTAATCGTAATCGTAGCTGCTTCTACAATCACTACAAATTCACCTCGTTGCATATTCGGTTCTTGAATCACTAAAGCCAATAGATTATCCAAACGATCTTTAACAATCGTTTCATGAATTTTAGTCATTTCACGCGCAATCACAATTTGTCGTTCTGCGGGTAAGATTTGTGCCATATCTTGTAAAGTGGCAGCAATGCGATGACAAGATTCGTAAAATGCCCAAGTCATTGGCAAAGATTGACGTTCTGTAAAAAATTGTTGTCTAGCTGATGAGGTGCGTGGCAGAAATCCCTCGAAACAAAAGGGTAATAAACCTAAACCTGATACCGATAAAGCGGCAATCACTGCACAAGCACCGGGAATCGGCGAGACTTCTATCCCTTGTTCTCGCGCCAATTTGACCAATGGTAATCCGGGATCACTCAGCAATGGCGTTCCGGCATCAGAGACCAAGGCAATCGACAAACCTTGACGCAATTTTTCAACCAAATCTACACTGGCTTTAGCTTCATTATGCTGATGTAAAGCGAATAACTTGTTTACAATACCGTAATGCTGTAACAAGGGTTGTAAATGACGAGTATCTTCAGCGGCAATTAAATCAACTTGTTGTAAAATTTGTACCGCACGATAGGTCAAATCCGCTAAATTGCCTATTGGGGTAGCAACAACGTATAATTTACCGTAATTATCAGGCATTTGCTTTATTCCATCCAAATTTTAAATTTTCATTATCAACGATTATCATGGCGCGTTTCTATTTTTTTCCTTATTGTGCAACTTTAGCTTTATTATGCGGTTGCGCCACCACAGCCGAAATACCGACTGCTGAATCTGAATTAACCCAAGCCCAAACCTTAGTTACTCAGGGTAATTATGCGCAAGCGGCTATTATGTATCAACATTTGGCTGAAGTAGAATCGCCTAATCAATTGGAATATCGCTTATTAACGATTAATTCTTTATTAAAAGCCAATGAAATTGGTCAGGCGAAAAGATTAATGGATAATATGAATCGTTCATCCTTATCTGAACGTCAATTACAACAATTACATTTATATTCTGCTCAAATTGAACTCAATACGGGTAATGCCGAAAAAGCATTAACTCGCTTAAAAATTATTAAAATTGATCATCTTAATGAAGCAGATAAAATCACTTATTATCAAACTTTAGCTTTTGCTTATTCAATTATGGGCAATTTTTGGCAAAGTGCGCAAACTTATAGTGAATTAACGCCATTAATTCATCATGAAAAAATACAGTATTCTCATTATGAAACGATTTTAAAAACTTTACAGCAAATTCCATCAAATGAATTAGCTGCAAAACAAGCTTCTTTAACTCCGCCTTTGAATGGCTGGGTAGAATTAGCCCAAATCATTAAATTAAATCCTGAAGTATTAGCTGAAAAATTAACAGCGTGGAAAAATGCGAATCCACAACATCCGGCTAATTCAGCTTTTTTAGATCGCTATTCAACCATTCGTACCACCAATAACGACACGCCAAATGTAGCGCATTCTACTAATCAGCCGGTTACTGAAACGCAAACGAATGCTTCAACTACATTTAATAAAATAGCGGTATTTTTACCTGAATCTGGCGAATATATCACCGCCGCAAAAGCCGTTAAAAGCGGATTAATCGCGGCATTTAAAGCGGCACAAAAATCGGGAATCACTCCAGACATTAAATTTTACAATCATTCAACTTCTACCACAGCAATTTATCAATTAGCGATTAAAGAAGGTGCGCAATTATTTATTGGCCCAATGGATAAAAAAGAAATTGTGAATTTAGTCAAATCAGTTGAATTATCGATTCCGGTTTTAGCATTAAATTATGTAGATAATATGAATCATCCTAAACTTTATCAATTTGGTTTAAGTTTAAATGGAGATGTATCACAAATTGCGTTAAAAGCGCATCAAGATGGTTATAAAAATGCGATTGTAATCGCGCCCAAAAATGAATTAGGCAAACGTTTTGAAACTTATCTCAATGAAAGTTGGAAAAAATTAAATGGGCAATTCGTAATCACTCATAATTATAATGAAGATCGTCGAACTTTTGCCAGTGTAATTGACGATTTAGAGTCGAAATTAAATAATCAAAACAATAATTCTCCAAGCGCAGATATTTTAATTTTATCGGCGTATCCAAAACCGGCTTTTGGTTTAACCACCGCATTACAAAATCATCAATTAACCAAATCATTACCGATTTATACAACCGCACAAGTTTATACCGGTGATGAAAATATCGACAAAGATAGTGGCTTAAATAATGTCACTTTTTGCGATGTTCCTTGGATGTTTAATCAAGTTTATAACGGTGAATTAAGTAAATGGTCTTTGAAATCGAATTGGAAATCTTTACCCGCGGGTTATTTACGTTTATTGCCTTTAGGAATTGATGCTTTTCAAATAATCAATCAACTGGAATCACTGAAAACGAAACCTTATTCCGGTGCAAGCGGACGCTTAACTATTGATGCAAATAATCGCGTCGTTCGTGAATTGTATTGTGCCAAATTTGTCAATGGACTGGCGAATCCAATCGGCTTTGCTTCTGAAAATATACCGGTTTCAAATTCGACAAATTCTGCGGCAAATCCGGTAAATTCAGCGGCCGATTCAAACAAAATAGAAAATAAATGAGTTATCGAATTGGTCAAATTGCAGAACAAAAAGCGTGTGAATTTTTATTAAGTCAAGGTTTGCAATTAATTACGCGCAATTTTCGTTGTCAATATGGCGAATTAGATTTAGTGATGCAACAATTGCCTTATTTAGTAATTGTTGAAGTACGTTATCGTCGTTACGCTTATTTTGGTGGCGCAATTCCCAGTATCACTTTAAATAAACGGAATAAATTAATTGCCACAACTTTATATTATCAACAATTGCATCCTTGCGATTTACCGATTCGTTTTGATGTGATTGGATATGATGGACAGAATTGTCAATGGATTATGAATGCGTTTCAGATCGAATGATCGATAAATAATCCCTATTTATCGGTTTGATTTTTAATAAACAACGATGCGCATTTAATTGAGGAATATCGAGATCAATTTTTTCAATGAAAGCAAAAGATGAATGTAATTCCTCTGCTGAAGGTTGTGATTTCATAGCTAACCATTCCCCTTGATCCGCTAATAAATGCGCAGTTAATTTCAACATCATTTCAGTATCGGCAAAAGCTCTAGTTAAAATTTGATTAAATAATAATGGCGGATAATAATTTTCAACTCGTTGAGTTTGAATTTCAATATTCTTTAAATTTAATTCCACAATGACTTGCTGAATAAAACGAGTTTTTTTCGCGTTACTATCTAATAAAACAAAAGTTTGCTGCGGTTTAAAAATCGCTAACGGAATTCCGGGTAAACCCGCTCCCGTTCCCACATCTAAATAACGTTGTCCGTGTAAAAATGGTAAAATATCCAAACTATCTACAATATGCAACCGCGCCATTTCGCTTTTATCACGAATCGCGGTTAAATTATAAGTTTTATTCCATTTTTCAATTAAGGCTAAAAATTTTAACAATAATTCAATTTGAATCTCGCTAAATTCAATATTCAAACTGGTTAAACTAGCGATTAAAATATCTTTGCAATTATCCATTATTTATTTTTGGGAGTTGTAATGTTAAAGTTCGTATTTCACGCCAATTTACGATCTAACGACTGCACCGCTACATAACCTGCTGACAATTCGTTAATCCAATAATTCAAAAATTTGTGTCAAATCAATTGCCAAATCAGGAAATAAAAACGAAGTCGCAATATCATCATCAGTAAACATGGATTTTAAAAGGAAATTTTGCCTTTAATTAATTCAACCATGTCATCAAATTGCCAGGTTAAATAATCGGCGTAACTGTAAGTTTGATTTAAATCAAGTTGGGAAAGCTGAATGATTTTAGGCATTATTTCACCACAAAAATTACATCAGCAAGTATTGTAAAGGGATGAGGCTTATTTTTATAATCAAAAGTAATTCTTAAATCTTCTGTTTTTTTATATTGAAAATTATCAAGATAGAATGAAATAG
>JBEEJU010000220.1:0-2519 GCA_041169045.1 Pseudomonadota bacterium | reverse complement strand
AAGTTTTATAATCTTAAATTTTTAATGACCCTAACAATTTCTGGATCATCATTTATAGATTCAATACTAAAACTTAATTTTTTAACTAAAGCTAACATCGATTGATTAATACTTAAAACTTCTCCTTCCAAAGAGATAATGCCTTTATTTTTTGCAGTCAACATTAAGGCATTCATTAAGCGACTGCCAATTCCTAATCCTTGATATTGATCAGCGACTACTAATGCAAATTCGGCACTCAAACCATCAGGATTAATAATATATCGTGCAACTCCTAATTCAATACCGTCATTTTCTTCAGTAGTTACTGCAACAAAAGCCATTTCACGGTCATAATCTATTTGAGTAAAACGAACAATCATTTCCGGAGTTAATTCTTGTAATGCTTGCATAAAACGAAAATATTTTGTCCGCTCAGATAAACTGCGCATAAATTCTTTTTCCATTTTCGCATCTTCAGGACGAATCGGTCGCAAAACAATTTCCATTCCATTGGATAATTGTAATTGCTGAATCAATTCTGATGGATAAGGATGAATGGTCATATGTGAATATGGAATTAATTGATGCACCGTTTTTGCTTTAATTCGAGCATCTACTGCCATTACGCCCTTTTCATCTGCAATTAATGGATTAATATCCAACTCTAAAATTTCAGGCAATTCGCTCACTAAATTAGAAATATTTAATAATACCGCCACAATCGCTTTTTTATTCGCTGGCGGCAATTGTCGAAATGCTTTTAAATAACGCGCGGCTTTGGTTTTAGCAATCATTTGCTCAACCATATATTCATTTAAAGGCGGTAACGCAACGGCTTTATCGCGTAAAATTTCGACCATTGTTCCACCTAATCCAAAACTGATTGCCGGGCCAAATACCGGATCACGCACCACGCCAATCATCAATTCACGCGCAGAAGTCGATTGATACATCGGTTCAACGCTAATCGTAACAATTTGAATTTGTGGAAAACGCTGTTTAATTTGCTGTTCCAATTCAACAAAGTGATGCGAAACTTCTTGAGCATGAGGGATATTTAATCTCACACCGCCAATATCAGATTTATGACTAAATTCCGGCATATTAATTTTTAATACCACCGGAAAACCTAGAGTTTGTGCCGCAACCATTGCATCTTTGCTATTCGTTACACTGATTGTGGGAGTGACTGGAATATGAAAAGCAGCTAAAATCGCTTTTGATTCTTGAGCAGTTAGAACCTCTCTACCTTCAGCTAATATTCGTTGAATAATCAACCGCGCCCCTTGCACTTCAGGCGGGGTAGAAGATTTTGTTGGCGAGGGAATTTGTTTGAGTAAAATTTGATTGCGCGTGTATTTAGCTAAACAAGAAAACGCATCCACTGCAATTTCAGGCGCGTTAAAATGTGCGACTCGACTGTTGGCAAATAAGGCTCGTCCTTCTAAAACTTTACTGCCGCCTGTCCATGAAGCTAATACGGGTTTTTGAGTTTGATTCGCTCGCTCAATTAAACAGCGAGCAATTTCTGTCGGATTGGTCATCGCTTGCGGCGTTAAAATATTCAATACGCCATCAATATTGTCATCTTTTAAACAAATTTCTAAGGCTTGAGCATAACGTTCAGCGGTTGCATCGCCTAAAATATCCACCGGATTGGCATGAGACCAATGAACCGGCAACACTTCATTCAATGCCTTAATGCTTTGTGAACTCAAAGTTGCCATCGTGACTCCAACATCTTCAGCACGGTCGGTACTCATCACTCCGGGCCCACCCGCATTTGTAATAATCGCTAAATGATCGTGTTTTAACACATAATTATTTGCCAAAATTCTAGCGGCGGAAAATAATTCGATAATGTTATACACTCGAACCACTCCGGCACGTTCAATCGCGGCATCAAAAACATCATCGCCCCCAACCATTGCTCCCGTATGTGACATGGCTGCTTTACAACCGGCATCATGACGACCGGATTTAATTAAAATCACGGGTTTTAACCGAGCTGCGGCTTTTAAACCACTGATAAAACGTCTCGCCTCACGGATGCCCTCAACATACATTAAGATTCCTGTGGTTTTAGCGTCTGTCGCTAAATAATCTAGCACTTCACCAAAATCAATATCTGCGGCTCCGCCCATCGATATAACGGTAGAAAAACCAATTTCTTGGGATTTTGCCCAATCTAAAATAGCGGTACAAACTGCACCTGATTGAGATAACAAAGCTAAATGTCCATCGGTAATTACGCCGTCACCAAAAGTCGCATTTAAAAAAGCACTCGGTCTAGCAATCCCTAAACAATTGGGTCCTATGATGCGAATACTGTAACGACGAGCAATATCCAAAACTTCTTGTTGTAAACGTTTGCCTTCTTCTCCCAACTCACCAAAACCCGCACTAATAATAATAACTGAAGTTACCCCTTTATTCGCACATTGGCGCATAACCGCTGGCACTGTGGGTGCTGGTGTTGAAATCACCACTAAATCAATCGCCTCATGAATTGCCGTTACAGTTTGATACGCTTTTAA
>JBEEJU010000219.1:0-3270 GCA_041169045.1 Pseudomonadota bacterium | reverse complement strand
AAGGGGGAGATAATTATTTTCTTTTTTATTAATAAGAACTTCCCACCTTTATTAAAGGGGGATTAAGGGGGATTTCAAAATAGAAATATCTGATAACTTAAATCTTTTTACTTATAATGTTTTAAAATTAAAGAAATATTTTTAATAACGGTAGAGACGTTGCAATCCAACGTCTCTACCAATTGAGATAATTATTTTCCTTTCTAAGGGAAACAATTTAATCATTTACCAAGGTAATTGTTTAAAATAAACCTCGCAATGTTGATTAATCGCTACAGAATCGCGTTGAATTGCAATTAATTTTATCGGCAGCCAAGGTAAAGATTGAAAATAAAGAGCGGCAGTGGAGGCTAAATTAATCAGCGGTTTAATTTGATTAGTTACTAAAAGTGTTTTATTCCAAGGAATTTGTGCAAAAAAAGCCTGCGCCTCTGCGGGTAATGGTATCGCTTGTTGGGCGATAACGGATGAAGATTTTTGCGTTATTGACCAAGATACAGCGGTAAAAAAACTTCCGGCAGTTAAAATTAAATTAGATTCAGTATTAACGGAAATAGCTGGTGCTTGTTTAATTTTCAACCAAGGTAAATGATTAAAATAATTCTGACAATCATCAAGCGATAAAGCTTGATTAACTTTTCCTTGATCAATTTCAATCGCAATCGACGCGGGTGTTTTATTCCAAGCTAATTGAGTAAAATATTGCTGACAATCAAAATCAAGCGTATTTTCTGATAGTTTTACATTAGGAGTAAGTATAGATTGCGAAATCTTAACCACTGTCCAAGGTAATTTTTGGAAATAAGTTTCACAATCTATCGTAAAATCAGTAGCCGATTTTTGAATAATAGCGGGTACTATAGAAGCGGTGATTTTATTCGATTGATTCCAAGGTAAAGCGGATAAATAAGTTTTACAAGAGGTTTCAGATTCTGTAGTCGCTATATTTACTTCATGAACTAATGAAATAATTGACCAAGGTAAAGTTTCAAAATACGTTTGACAATTTAAATCACTGAGTTGATTTTGCGCAGATTCTAATATTGATACAGTCGCAGTAGAAATAAAACGAGGAATAGCCGTGTTTTGAACCGCGCGGATTGTGTCGGCATTTACGATAACACTTTCGCTATCCCAAGGTAAATTAGCAAAATAAGTTTGACAATAATTCGGCGGTTCTGGTTCTGGAATCACAACTTCTGATTGCGCAAAAACCGACGACGCAATATCTTCAATTAAAGTTTCAATTTCTTGCGGAGTTTGTGCAAAAGACTCTGCGGTTATTTCGACATTTGGTGGTGATTCAATTGCTGTTTCATTTACTATAGGTTCAGATTCTTGAGTAACAATAATGTCGGAATTTTCCGAAACGTTAGCTAAACCTAAAGCTTGTTCAATTTCGGATAATTCAGCTTTAGATTCCGTAGTTTGTTTCGATTGTAGATGATAACGATTTAATAAATCACTGTATAAACTAATAACAGCTCTTTGCTCAATAATTTGATCTAAAATCGCCTGCAATTGTGCATTCAATTCAGAAGATTGATCAGCTTCAGTCGTTTCTATTGCCGCTTCAGTTTGATCCGCTTCTGCATTTAATGCTTGCTCAATATCAATTGCAGAAACTTCATCCGTTTCAGCGACCGTTTCTCCGGTTAATCCGTAAGTTAAAATCGCTAAAGTTTGATGTAAATGTTGTAAATGAATTGAGCTTAACAGTTGCACAATTAACCCTCAAAATTTCGCAAAATATCGGTAGCAGTCGCGCCTTCTTTACGCCAAAAATCAGCGGCATTTACTTGTTTTCGATCGCCAATTAAAAACTTACATAAATCATTACCCATTGAATAACATTGTACTTCAATACATTCGCGTTCAATTTTGTCATAAAAAGAAAAGGCACCAGCAAATAATCCGGCATATAAATGACAAACCGGTTTTCCGGCTAATGCCATTGATTGAGCAACGGCTGAATTGCGTAATTCAACGACGGTTAAATCTTTATTGCGAAAACTTAAATCTAATTTCCAACCACCATAACCCTCAATGGTTAAAGGCCACCACCACGTTTCAAAAACAAAACGCATATTCATTTGCCAAATATCTTTTTTGCCACCGCCGAATTCATGTCGCATTCGATCGCTAAAACGTTTCATGTCTTGTAATGCCCATTTTTGCCCGCAACGATACATTAATAAACTGCTGGCATTTTCACCGACTTCTTCTTCAATTCCTAAATGCAATCCATTGATAAAAGATTCATTAACTTTAGCGGCACGTTGTCCGTCGTATAAATGCAAAGTGCCTTGTTGATGATTGGTGCGAAAAAACTCTTCAGGATGATAATAATTGTGATGTTTGGCAAAACCGCCGTCATGTATATCAATAGCCATAATGGATTCCTTTAAATTTAAGAAATGACTTTAGAAAAATCGAAGTTTACCTCAGATAATTGCATAATCAAGGTGCGGGTAATAATTTTCCCTTCCATGATTAAAATATCTCCAGAAACCGGATGTAAAATCGGTTCTTTCGCGCGTTTACCAATCAATGCTTCCAATTCTGACATCGATTCAATGTACAACCCTTTAGGCAGTTCAACCTCAACATCGCCGCCAATCAACTGCGCTTGACAAGAGAGGCGGCTGTTGCTCTGCGCACCGGTTAAGATGGTCAAAGTCAAGGCTTCTTGTTGCGTCATTGGGGTTAAATTTTCAGGATTCCTAACTACATAACAATGACAGGTTGCACACAAGCCTTTGCCACCACAAAACATTTTTACCGGAATGTCGCGGGCTAACAAAGCGTCCAGCAATCTGGACTGCGTCATCATAGTAATGGTATTTACCGCAGTTTGTTTAAAATAGACTTTTGTCATCAATAAAGTTCTCAAAAAATAAAAAACAGGCTTATCTAACAATTTCAAGCTATGCTAACATAGCTTTAGGTTATTATTAACCTTGGTTAAAAATATTATTTTACTTAATGATTTTCGATTATGAATTATTCTCTTGAATCAATCGATCATGATTTATCAATGATGGAAAGATTAAAACAAAATACGCAGGTTTATCATCGACAAATAGAAAAAATTGATTCGATGAAACGTTTATTTGCGAAAGATTATACCTTATTAGAATATAAGTTGCATTTAATTAAACTGTATGGTTTTTTGAGTGTGATTGAGCCACTTCTTTTGACAATATTAAAAGATCACGAATTAAATTCATTTTTTACTCATCGTTCAAATCGATATTTATATTTAATGGA
>JBEEJU010000218.1:0-3873 GCA_041169045.1 Pseudomonadota bacterium | reverse complement strand
GACATAAGGGATGTCATTAACTAACGTGGTTAATAACGATTGTCCGTGAAAAGGGACGGAAATTAATTGAGTATTCATGGTGTTTGCTTTATTTTGATTGGATAACCGCCACCTGTGGTATGGGGTGACGGGTTGACATGAGATACCACTATCGCTCAAAACACCAAAACGACCCGCTCGAAAGCGGCCCATACCAACCCATCATTATAAAAAACGATAGGTAAAAAAATAGCGCGTTCCGCGCTTGGCGGTGTTTATATCAGCGGGGTGGTATTCCCGACCGTCACAATGAGGTAACGGTGTAATTAAAATAATCGAAAACGTTGTTTTTTGTCAAATAGAAAAAACCAGTAGAGACGTTGGATTGCAACGTCTCTACAATCTTATTATTTTTCAAAACGATCTCTAGCTTGCGCTTTTTCTAAATTTTTAAAAGCTCTGTAAATGACTTCTTTACGCCAGTTGAAATCTGCAAGTGTGATCGACTCAGTAATGGGTTTTAGGAAAATTTCGGTTAAATCAGAATTGATGGGTACAGTTTTTAAGCGCAAGATTTTTTCGATTTGACAATCACACCAAACCGCAAAATCAGAATCTAGCCAACGGGCAAAATCAATGGCAAGTTTAGGATGAAGCCAAGTTCCACCGCCATTTTCGGTAGAACCACTTCTCACGATAACCAATTGATTTTGTTCAATTAGGATTATTCTCCTAATTGATTCGATGTACTCTTTAGTGCGCTCTGACTTTAAATAGTCTTTAGGAAATTTGTTGAATTGTTTGGCAATTGCGGTGGCGTTGATAAATGCGTCTGTTTGAAACAGTACCGGCATATCGCCAAAGTGCGTGGTGATTAATTGAGTTGTCATGGCTGACTCCTAATGGTTTTTGTTCAATTTTCCCTATAAAGTAGGGGTTAGGAGGTTGAACACAGCCCAAAAGAAACTGCCCTAAATATTCAATTTATTTTCTAGGACTCCTAACCGACTTTCATTATAACAAATATCACAAAATCGACAGGCAAAAAAAATACCACATTATCTTACGGGCGCGGTTTCCGCTTTTAGGAGGTGTTCAAGCCTCTGTGTAAAAGCATACACTCACAATCAGAAATGTGTCAAATGATAGGCAAGAAAAAAGCCCTGACTGCATCATGCAAGCTGGGGCTTTGTTTTTTTAAGAACAAGTTTAGTTATTTTCAAGATAGTTGTTGGCTAATAATTCTTTACCTGAAACGGTAATCATCGTTTCCACTTGCGCTTTTTCTAAATTTTTAAAAGCTCTGTAAATGACTTTTTTACGCCAGTTGAAATCTGCAAGTGTGATCGGCTCAGTAATTGGGCTTAAAAATTCAGGAAAACCGTAAAGTAAACGCTTTTCACATGCAATAAAATAACGGCGAGCTTGTTTACCTTTTGCATTGCGTTCAACCATAGACAATTCTTTTGCCATGTCTAAAGTAAGGTGATAATCCGTTAAGGGTTTGCTATTTTGACCATTCACAAAATTGTGAAATTTAATAAAATCAACATCTTGCTCAAAACTGTACTGTTCAATACGCTCTTTAATCCAATCTGCAAACTGACGTTTTGATTCTAAAAATACATACAGTTCACGCGCATTAACCAGTTGAACAGAAACACCAGCAATTTCGCCAGCAAAGACGGGGACTAATTCTTGATTCATAATCTTGACTCGTTGTTTAAAGATTTTAAATCTCAACAATACGATGCCAATCATGGAGTCGAGAACTGAACAGGTTGGCATACTGGAACAACGACCAGCCACTCTCACGAGTGCCTATTTAGTTCCCGACATAAACAACGTTGTTTTTTGTCAAATAGAAAAACCAGTAGAGACGTTGGATTGTAACGTCTCTACAATCTTATTATTTTTCAAAACGATCTCTAGCGAGTAATTCTTTACCTGAAAAGATAACGGTTGTTTCCACTTGCGCTTTTTCTAAATTTTTAAAAGCTCTGTAAATGACTTCTTTACGCCAGTTGAAATCTGCAAGTGTGATCGGCTCAGTAATTGGACTTAAAAATTCAGGAAAACCGTAACTGCCGGTTTTGCGGATGGATGGTAAAACTTCTTCACAAACCCAATCTTGAAATTCCTCAGCGCGTTCAAGTTTTGAGCGCATGGTCAAACGATAGACATCGGATTCAGGAATGGTGATAATGCTTGTAGTGCCAAATTCTTCCATGATTTTCTGAATCGGTAAATCACCGTAACCCAATGATTTCAACGATTTAGCTTTTTTACAATGCTGAGAAATTGCATCCGAGGGTCTTTCGTATCCCAAACAAGACGCAACATCTTTTGCAATGAATAAAATTTTTCCTCCGATTTCTACCGTGCGGACAGGGAATGTATTGAAATTGAAGATTTGTAGTTCTGACATGATAGTTTCTCGTAATTTAGAAACCACCGAACAACACTGCTAACGTTGGGCGGCGGATATAAAAAAAGTTAGCAGTACCGCATACGAGATAACGGCGAGCCGAAGCTCCTTTTTTCACACCCGCCATAATCATTTAAAACCCGCAATTTGCTGATTTTAAAAAAATGACAGATATAAAACTCTCATATACTCAGGACTGCTAAACCCTGACCGTCACAATGTGGCGACGGCGTAATAAAAATAATCGAAAAAGGTGTTTTTTGTCAAATAAAAAAACCTGTAAATTTGTGTAGAGCCGTTGCAATGTAACGCCTCTATGGTTTGAAATGAAACTAGCTTTTTGATTTAAAAATGTTGTAACTAATCGAAAATTATTGGATATTGTTAAATCCCACTAGCCTCTTTTATTAAAAGTGGAATTCTCTATATTTATATTTAATCTATTTGTCTCATCATTTCAATGATTTTCATTGTTTCGATTGACACTGTAGTCACTCGCATTAATAAATCAATCACGGCCTCTTTATAATCGGCAAAACGATAATTATTAAATTGTTCGGCAATGGTTTTATCTTTAGGCGTTTTTTCTTTATATTGATCTAATATCCATTCTAAGGCAGAACGATTACCGAGTTTATAGTCCCAAGCAATAGCGGGAATATCGCTTAAAGTGGTATTATCATCTAAAATAATTAAATTGTTTTCTTTATCGGCTTTGAGTTTTGCTTTAGGGATTTTTGCCGATTCTAAATCTATTCGTTTTAACGGATATTTTTCTATGGTTTCATAATTTAAATGCAAATCCATAAGTTGTTTTCCCCAATCTGCCCATTGAAAAAAATTATTATAAAAAGGAATACGCGGGAATTCACGTTTTAAATTCAATTCGTATTTTTCACGATAAATCGGATTATGCAGAACGGCATAAACATAATGGAATATATCTATTTTCTGGAGTACAGACTTAAGTCTGTACTCCGGATTTTCATAATAATTTTTAAATTGATTTAATGCCCAGTCGGTGATATTGTCGTGGCGGTTTCCGTCTTTATCGTAAATATATAAAGGTAAACATTGAGAATCTCCATTGAAATGCAAATCAACTAAATATTTTGAACTTAATAAATTAAATTCTTTATTTCCTATATTAATGCAAATAACGGTATTTTCTTGATTCAAATTTACACCAAACATGCTTAAATGATTTTTAGTAAATCTATCTGTCAATACATTTTCATAATACCAATATTTTTTAATAAATGGACGGTAATTGCTTAATGTAATTAAATTTTTATTAAAATTAATTTTTACTTTATTATTAAATTTATTTTTTAAATCTCTACTCCATTTTATGCAATTATTCCAACTATTATCATTAATTTTAATAAAGTAATTATAATTTTTAATAAAAAATGTTATTTTACTAATTAAATTTTTTTCAGAAAAATCATAAACCCAATCATCAC
>JBEEJU010000217.1:0-11791 GCA_041169045.1 Pseudomonadota bacterium | reverse complement strand
CTGCCGTAAGCGTTAAAAGAACCTGCATATGCCGCCACAATATTGACTGGATTACTCTCTTGTAAACCAAATAAAGAGCCGCCGGGTTGAACTGCTGTGTACAAATTAGCCGTAGATAAGGCTAATTTAGGTAAACTAAAAGCATTGGCAGTGTTGGCTTTTTGTGCAGAAATGACACGACTGCCAGGCCATTGATCGCCTGGAGTTTTTCCAGTATAAACCACATCACAAACAATACCTGCACGATTAACAACTGTCGCCCACATATCCAAATTAAATCCGCCATTATCAGCGTTACGAGCAGCAGTTAATTGCGCTTTCAAGGTATTGTGACTGGGTAATGGAGCTTGACAAGCTGCAAATAAATGAGAGCTGAATAAGCCTAATCCTAAACCTACTGTAACACAAATAGTTTTCATAAATTTCATTATATTTTCCTCAACAATGATTGAAATGATTTGCGTAATTCATAACGCTGTGGTAAAAAATGTACAATCATAAAAATGTACAGCTAACAGCTTAATCATAAATAATCGATTCGTCAATTTTATTTATAGATAATTTGATCACTAAATGATCATTTAATTAATTCTATCAAAGATTTATATAAAATTTTTGAATTGCGTTGCGGGGAATAATAAGATTTTAATTGAGTTGGGATATGATCAGAATCAACAGTCAAAAAACCCCGTTCAATAAACCAATGGGTTGTTTGGGTAGTTAGCACAAATAAAGTTTGTAACCCTTTTTGTTTGGCTTGAGTTAATAAATAATCAAATAAACGTTGTCCACGCGCCGCTTTTTGATAATCCGGATGAACCGCTAAACAAGCCATGACAGCATTTATGCCATCATTTAAACAATGAAAAGCGGTACAACCAATAATTAATCCATCGCGTTCAATAATAATATAATCTTGAATTTCCATTTCTAATTTTTCACGAGAACGTTTTGCTAAAATGCCTTGTTTTTCTAAAGGCTTAATTAATTCTAAAATTCCACCAATATCATTTAGAGTTGCGGGACGCAAAGTTTCATATGCTGTTGAACTAATTAAAGTGCCAATTCCATCGCGCGTAAATAACTCTAATAATAACGCGCCATCTTGATGACGATTAATTAAATGTACGCGAATAACACCTTGTTCACAGCCTTGAATTGCCGCCATTAAATTCCGCCGCATCATAGTCGGTATTTTGGGATAATCCTGCAATAATTGTTTGGCTTCTGCTGAAGTCATTTGTTGTAAAGGTAATCCAGAAATAGGATGAAAACAATCTTGTTCAGTCAGTAAAATTAATTTTTCAGCTTGTAAAGCAATCGCGATTTCGGTAGCGACTTCTTCAGCAATTAAATTAAAAATTTCTCCAGTGGGCGAATAACCTAATGGCGAAATTAATACGACATTTTGTTGATCTAATTGATGATGAATAGCTACATGATCAATACGGCGAACAATTCCGGTATAACCAAAATCAATTCCATTAATAATACCTAAGGGTTTTGCGGTCACAAAATTCCCCGAAGCCACCTTAATTTTTGCTCCAGCCATAGGAGAATGATTTAATCCCATAGATAATAAAGCTTCGATTTCAACGCGAATCGTTCCAGCGGCTTCTTTTACACAAGATAAGACTTGTTTATCGGTAATGCGTAAACCGTTTTCACTAAATAGCGGTTGAATTCCTTGTGATAATAAACGCGTATCAATTTGGGGACGAATACCATAAACTAAAACTAAACGAATCCCTAAACTGCGTAATAAAGTAATATCATGAATTAAATTAGAAAAATCTTGTGTTAATCCTTCACCGCCAAAAAAAATCACAAAGGTTTTATTTCGATGGGCATGAATATAAGGACTGGCATTGCGTAACCAATTAACAAAAATTTGTGGATTATCCATTATTAAAAAGTTTTTCAAGTTTAATAATCAATCATTATAATCAATTCATGAATTTAAAATAAATTATTAAGCGTAAAATAAAGGATTATAATTTTCTGGCTAATTTAATGGTTTCGTAGGCTTTACGGATTTGCTGAGTTTTTTCTTTTGCTTGATTCATTTGGATTTCGGATAATCCTTGAGCGGCTAATTTATCCGGATGATTTTGACTCATTAAGCGTCGATACGCATTTTTAATTTCTTGATCGGAATCTGAAGCTTTTACCCCTAATAATTGATAAGCCGCTTCAACATTACTTAAAGCTTGATAATGCTGATAGGTTTGTTGCCATTGTTGTTTTTGTTGTTCATATTGTTGCCGAGCATGAAATTGTAATTTGATTCGTTGATATTCAAAATTCGATAAACCAATTTGTCTAGCAATTTCGGCTAATAAAGGTTCTTCTTCAGTATTTAAATCGCCATCTGAATAGGCTAATTGCAATTGAATTTCGATAAACATAAACAATAAACTTTTACGCGAATCACATTCACGAATAAAAGTGATTAACGTTTGTCGCCAAGGAAAATCCGTTTGTTTACCTTGATCAAATAATTGAATCGCTTGTTTACGTTGAATATCGGATAAACGCATTTCATCCATCACACGGGTTGTAAAATCAATTTCGGCGGTTGAAATCACTCCATCAATTTTGGCAACATAGCCCATCATGCTGAATGTGGTATTAAAAAAGGCATTTTGCAGTTGTTGTTTATTTCGATTGCGCAAAAATTCCTCTATGCCTTCGGATTCAGCGTCATTATTTTTATCGATTTGATGACCTAAAGTCGCACCGATTAATGCGCCCATAGGCCCTGCCATAAAAAACCCAAATACCGTGCCAAACAATTTACCTTTCCAATTCATTGATCTATCCTGATTTTGCTAATAAATAATGATAAACTTAGCCGTTTTTTGTGAATTAACGAGGTTTATTTATGAGTCATACTGCTTTATATCAATCTTCGCTGTCCAGCTTAACTTTACGCAATCGCGGTAAAGTGCGTGATATTTATGACATTGATGAGCAACATTTATTAATTGTCACTACCGACCGTTTATCTGCGTTTGATGTTATTTTACCCGATCCTATCCCGGGCAAAGGACAAGTTTTGACGCAATTGTCCAATTTTTGGTTTGAAAAAATGCGCGACGTGATTCCTAATCACTTGTCAGATTTACCTTTAGAAGCGGTGATTCAGGATGCCGCTGAGTGTGAATCGTTACAAGGTCGAGCAATTGTGGTAAAAAAATTGCGTCCTTTGCCGGTAGAAGCGATTGTACGCGGCTATCTGATTGGCTCAGGCTGGAAAGATTATCAAAAAACCGGCGCAGTTTGCGGCATTGAATTACCCGCAGGCTTACAGCAAGCGCAAAAATTACCTCAAGCCATTTTCACGCCTTCTACCAAAGCCGAAGGTAATGAACATGACCAAAATATTTCATTTGCACAAACGGTTGAATTAATTGGTCAATCTTTAGCGGAACAAGTGCGTGATATGAGTTTGCGTTTATATAACGAAGCTGCTGATTATGCTCAACAACGAGGTATTATTATTGCAGATACCAAATTTGAATTCGGTTTAGATGACAATGGAATATTGTATTTAATTGATGAAGTGTTAACGCCAGATTCTTCGCGTTTTTGGCCTGCTGATCAATATCAATTAGGCATTAGTCCGCCAAGTTTTGATAAACAATATGTGCGGGATTATTTGGAATCCGTAAATTGGAATAAAATGCCACCCGCTCCTCATTTACCTTTAGAAGTTCGTTTGCATTGTGCTGAGAAATATCAAGAAGCACAACAAAAACTCACGACTTAAAACCATAATCTGATATTGTAAAGACGTTGCAAAACAGCGTCTTTACGAAATTGTTTAAATCACTTTGAATTGAAATTTTTATTTAAAAAACTTAATCAAGTTGCCCTTGACTATTTTTAAATAAATGATGAATGGGTTGCCCCTGTGCATTTAATAATTCAACTTCTAAAGGCATTTTACCTAACGCATGAGTTGCGCAAGATAAACAAGGATCATAAGCCCGAATTGCCACTTCTAAATGATTTAATAAAGGCTCGGTAATTTCTAATCCATCTAAATAAGTAGCAGCAACTTGACGTACCGATTCATTCATCGCTTGATTATTGCTAGTGGTCGAAACAATTAAATTCGCTTTAGTTACGATTCCCTGTTCATCGATTTGGTAATGATGAAATAAAGTGCCGCGCGGAGCTTCAATCACGCCAATGCCTTCGTAACGTTTTTCCCCTTCGACCAGCAAATCCTGTCCCAAAATATCAGCATCGTGTAACAATTGTTCAATTAATTCAGCACAATGTAACAATTCAATTAAACGCGCCCAATGATAAGCCAAAGTGCTATGTAATACGGCTTCGCCAGTTAATGCCATCAATTGCTGTCTGGCGACTTCGGCTTTTGGGGTACTGATATAATCACAGACATTAATTCGCGCTAATGGACCAACTCGATACCAGCCTTGTTGTTTACCTAAACTCAAAAAATAAGGAAATTTCATATATGACCATGAGCGCACTTCCTCATGAATATAATTATTGTAATCACAATAATTAATTTGATCGAAAATCAATTCTCCGTGTTCATTTTTAGCGCGTAAATGTCCGTGATACAGTTCCAAACTGCCGTCTTTACCGACTAATCCTAAGTAACTCGAGCGAATAGTCGCAAATTCGTCATGGTAATCTCGATTAGAACAATGTACCTTGGCAATTAATTTTACCGATTGTTCTGCCCAAGCAATCATTTGTTTGACCTCAGCGAGTAAATAATCCCGTTCAGCCAGCGTCAACGATTTATTCACCCCTCCAGCAATCGCAAAAGTACCATGTACTCGTTTACCGGATACCATTTTAATCACTTCTTGTCCGAATTTACGCAGCTTTACTCCTTGTAAACCAATATCGGTAAATTGTTGTAAAACCGCGATAATATTTCGTTTAGCTACATCGCTGTCAAATCCAAATAACAAATCAGGACTGGCTAAATGAAAAAAATGCAGCGCGTGAGATTGCAAAGTTTGCCCATAGTGCATCAATCGGCGCAATTTATCTGCGGTAGGTGTGAGATGTTCTGGATCAATGCCGACCAATTGATCAATCGCTTTGGCAGCGGCTAAATGATGACTGACGGGACAAATACCACATAATCTTTGAACTAATACTGGCAATTCCCAATACGGACGACCTTGAATAAATCGTTCAAAACCACGAAACTCAACGATATGCAAACGTGCTTGTTGTACATGATTATCCTCATCCAACAATAAAGTAACTTTGCCGTGTCCTTCGACGCGACTGACAGGATCAATCACAATGCGTTTTAAAGACTCGGTAGATTGAGCCGTTTCTAAATGTTCATACACAATGGCGTACCGATAATATTTATGAAATTATAATAAAACATAAATAGAGTATTTACAATAAAATAATTATTTGATTCGATCATTCGCTGTTTTATTCTGACAAAAACCCAACATTACCATAAAAAATGTCTATTCAAAATTATATTGCAAACTTAAATCAACTTTATTGTTCGGAACATTTCCAATAATTAAAATGATTTTTTGATTTACAACAGCAAAACCGGCGTGTTGTATTATGATGATGCCAATGGTGCAAATTCTGTGGCGGTAAAAATTGCGGTGATTGGCACATCAACCCATCCAATATTGACAGCGGATGATTTTGTGGTAATTTAATAAAAGTCTAAAGCAGAATTTAGCATTAAAAAAATTCTGTGACTGAATAGAAAGCGGTTTTAGAGCAAAAAGAGCCGCTTTTTTGTTTATGTTAAAATTATACTGATTAAGATATGGAGAAATGAAATGACCGATGAAGAATTAAAAGAATTAGTAGCAAGTCTTGCTATTGCTCAACGAAAAACAGATGAGCAAATGAAACGCACGGATGAGCAAATGAAACGCACGGATGAAAAATTAGAGCGAATGGGAATTACTTTAGCTAATATTTCGCGTAATCAAGGCGACGTTGCCGAAGAATTTTTTTACAACAGCCTTATTGAAGATACGCATTTAGGCTCAATTCATTTTGACGACATTACCGCCAATATGCAAAAGCATCGCGGACAAATTCAGGAACAATACGATATTGTGCTAACTAACAGCAATGCAGTGGGTATTATCGAAGTTAAATACAAAGCGCATGAAAACGATTTAGAAAAGTTAGAGCGCAAAATGCGTAACTTTAAAAAATTATTCCCCGTTTATGAAAATTACCAACTTTATGGTGCAATTGCTTCATTTCATATTTATGAAGAGGCGAAACAAGAAGCGTTAAATCGTGGTTTTTTTGTATTGCAACGGAGTGGTAAAGTATTACATACTGAATGTGGAAAAAATTTATTAATCTTGTAATACATTTTTAAATCATCCATTATTGATGCTGATAATTTTCTAACCATTGTATTTCACTCATCGAAAATCCAGCTAATTGACGTAATCGATAATTAAAAGGTCCTTTGGGTCGTCCTTTATAAAACTGTTGTAATAATTGTTGATAAGTCATTTCTGGCTCTAATTGTTGTTGTTGACAAAAATAAGTAAACCAATAAGAACCGATAGCAACATGACCAATTTCATCATTTAAAATTTGCGTTAAAATATCAACACTTTTTTGATCTTCTAAAGCCATAAATTTATCAATCATAGTCGGCGTAACATCTAATCCCCTAGCCTCCATACAACGGGGAACTAAGGCTAATCGCGCCAATAAATGATTCGCCGTTTTTTGCGCATGTTCCCATAATCCCGCATGAGCAGGTAAATCGCCATATTCCAAATTGAATTGGCGTAAATGTTGACGAATTAAATCGAAATGTTGCGCCTCTTGATACGCTACGGTTAGCCAATCCTGATAAAAAGCCTGCGGTAAATCTCGAAATCGAAAAATAATATCCCAAGCTAAATAAATCGCCATCCATTCAATATGAGCTAACGCATGAAATAATGCCGCAATTCCCTGTTTCTGATTTAATTTACGTTTAGGCATTTCTCTGGGGTACAATAATAAAGGACGCTCAGGAAAACGGGTTAATTCAATCGACTCAACCGGAATTTGATTATGAAATGACAAGTGTTGCTGTTGTTGTAATTGATAAGCTTCTATGGTTAAATGTAATTTCTGTTCAATATCGGTTTGTTGTAAACAACATTTTGCATATTCAAAAATATTTTTCATAATAATCAAAGGTAGTAAAAATGCAGCGATTTTTAGAGAGTAGTGGATTATTGCTTTATTGTGGATTGATTTATTATTTATCCGCACAAAGTATTATTTCAACGCCAATTCAATTTGTATTTCACGATAAATTGCAACATTTTATTGCTTACGCAATCATGGGATTATTAGCCTGGCGATGTAATCGACATTTTAAAACATTTGCACACTATCCCAGATTAATTCCTATTTTATATTGCAGTTTATATGGAGCTTCTGATGAATGGCATCAATTATTTGTTAGCGGTCGTCATGCGGATATAATCGATTGGATCGCTGATATTTTAGGAGCAAGTTTAACCGTCCATTTTTTATTTTTATATTCCAAAAAGCATTCACAATAAGACTACATCATATTGTTCTTGATTATATTGTGATTCAGCCCTGAATTTAATTCGCACTTTTAAAAAATGCTCTAATTCTGCTAACATGGTAGCCTCTTCATCCAATAACATTTCCACCACTGAATGCGAAGCTAATACTAATAATTCTTGCACGTTATATTGGCGAACTTCGCGAATAATTTCTCTAAAAATTTCTAAACAAATCGATTCTGCGGTTTTTAATACGCCGCGTCCGCCACAAGTAGCACAAGGTTCACACAAAATATGTTCTAAACTTTCACGAGTTCTTTTACGGGTCATTTCGACTAATCCCAAAATAGAAACTTCAGTAATTTTAGTTTTAGCGTGATCTTTTTCTAAATGTTTTTCAAAAGTGTGTAATACCGATTGTTTATGTTCTTCACTTTGCATATCAATAAAATCAATAATAATAATTCCGCCTAAATTGCGTAATTTTAATTGACGGGCAATGGCTTGTGTAGCTTCTAAATTGGTTTTGAAAATCGTTTCTTCTAAATTCCGTCCGCCCACATAACCACCGGTATTCACATCTACCGTAGTCATGGCTTCTGTTTGATCAAAAACTAAATAGCCGCCGGATTTTAATTTCACTTTTCGATCTAAAGCTTTTTTAATTTCTTCTTCAACATTATAAATATCAAATAAAGGACGATCCCCCGAATAATGTTCAATTAATGAAACAATATCGGTAGCAAAAACTTTCGCAAATTCAATTAATCGTAAATAAGTTTCTCGAGAATCAACGCGAATTCGCTCGATATTTTCATTATAAAAATCGCGTAATGTACGTTCACTTAAAGGTAAATCTTGATAAATTAAAGTTTTCGCTTCAGATAATTTAATTTTTTCAGTAATGGTTTTACATAATTTTAATAAAAAACTCATATCAGCAAATAAAGTTTCTTCTTCTACGCATTCGGCGGCGGTTCTGGCAATAAATCCACCGCATTGATGACGTTGTTGAAAAGTATTCATACAGGCTTTTAAACGATTACGTTCGATTTCATCTTCAATTCGTTGCGAAATACCACAGTTTTGTGCATAAGGCATATAAACATGTAATCGAGAAGGAATCGAAATTTCTGTAGTTAATCTCGCGCCTTTATTTCCAATTGGATTTTTAGTCACTTGTACAATGACGGTTTGTTTTTCATGTAAATAATGCTCAATTTGATTCGACCCGCGTTTTTCTAATTCGCGGCTATTAAAATCAGATAAATGGAGAAAAGCGGCGCGGGGTAAACCAATATCAATAAAAGCTGCTTGCATTCCGGGTAAAACGCGACAAACTTCGCCTTTATAAATATTGCCAACCATTCCACGTTGTAAACTACGCTCGATAATTAATTCTTGTAATACACCATTTTCAACCACCGCTACTCGAGTTTCTGGCGGGGTTACATTAATTAAAATTTCTTCACTCATTTTGAAATAGATTTCCGAATAATTGCGTTAATAATTGCGCTGTTTCATACAAAGGTAATCCCATTACAGAGGAATAACTGCCCCGAATTTCCTCAATAAATATGCAGCCTAATCCTTGAATCGCATAACCGCCGGCTTTATCAATCGGCTCGCCGGTTTGCCAATAGGCTAACTTTTCGGCATCATTAATGGCTCTAAAACGAACCTCAGTGATATTTAAAGCTTGATAATGTTGTTGTTGATAACGTAAGGAAATAGCGGTATAAACTTGATGAGTCGTTGCTGATAATTGACTTAACATTTGCAAAGCTTGGGCTTGATTTTGAGGTTTACCTAAAATATTTTGTCCGACAACGACACTGGTATCCGCCGCTAAAATCGGTAAAGATGAGGGATATCGTTGCGCACAAACCGCCGATTTTTCAGCAGCAATTCGTTGGACGTAATCAATCGCTGACTCATTTGGCAAAGGGGTTTCATCGATTGCTACCGCGTGGATAATCGATTGAATTCGTAATTGGGTTAATAATTCGCGCCGTCGCGGTGAGGCTGAGGCTAACACAATGGATAACATATCTTATTGAAATTTAACGATGATAAGGATGATGATTTAATAAACTCCACGCGCGATACAATTGTTCTGCCACAATGACTCGCACTAAGGGATGGGGGAAAGTTAGTGCCGACAGACACCAAGCTTGATCCGCTTGTGCTTTAAGCGTCGGCGACAGTCCTTCCGCGCCGCCAATAAATAAGGCAATATTTTGCCCACTGACTAACCATTGTTTTAATTCGGCGGCTAATTGCGGAGTTGACCAAGATTGACCTGCAAGGTCTAAAATAATTTTATGAGCCTTATTGGGTAATGCCGCTAACATTTTTTCGCCTTCCTGATGAATAATTCGATGAATATCGGCATTTTTACCGCGTTTAAGCGCGGGAATTTCTTTTAAAATCAGTTCACATTCTTTGGGTAAACGTTTAGCATATTCCTGATAACCCTGTTGTATCCAAATTGGTAAATGATCACCAATTGAAATTAAGTGAATTTGCATAAATCGATATAATTTTAGAAAATAATGACAGATAACAGATTGTGTATATTCTCAAAAATAACAGAAAAAATCAAAGTTTATATACAAAAATATAAACGGTAAAACCTAAATCGCTATTTGCTAAAATAGCTGTTCTATTTTTGTAAACGAATTTTTATCTTAACTTAATTAAATAATGACACTCATGAATTCCACTTCTCATTTTCATCGAAAAATTCGTAGTTTTATGCCACGTCAAGGACGAATGACAATGAGCCAACAAATCGCTATTGAGCAAAATTGGTCGATATATGGATTAACGATAGATCAAGCGGGTTATTTTGCTCAACTGTTTCCCAATTCAGCACCGATAATTATGGAAATTGGATTTGGTAATGGACAAAGTTTAGCAGCAATGGCAGCGGCGAATCCCCATTATAATTATTTGGGAATTGAAGTTCATAAACCCGGTGTAGGACAATTAATGAACCGTTTAAATCAATTACAATTAACTAATGTAAAAATTTTTCAACAGGATGCAGTGGAAATATTGCAACAAATTCCGGATAATAGTTTAAGCGGTATTCAATTATTTTTTCCCGATCCTTGGCCAAAACGATGTCATCATAAACGGCGTTTAGTGAATGCCGAATTTGTGCAATTAATTCATCGTAAATTAAAAACAGGGGGGTATTTTCATGCAGCCACTGATTGGTTGCCATATGCAGAACAAATATTGTCCGTATTATCGGCTAATCAAGGATTTAAAAATACCAGCATTAATCAAATGTATTGCCCTAGACCTGATTATCGCCCGCTGACTAAATTTGAACAACGTGGTTTGAAATTAGGTCATGGAGTTTGGGATTTAATTTTTATTAGTGATTTATCAAAATGAGTATAATTGCGATTTATCCTGGAACTTTTGATCCAATTACCAATGGTCATTTAGATATTATTGCCCGCGCTGCTCGATTATGTGAACAAGTGATTGTCGCAATTGCCGTTAATCAAAATAAACAGCCTTTATTTTCATTAGCTGAACGGGTAGAATTAACCCGTACTGTGATTAATTTAGATAATGTTATTGTTGAGGGATTTCATTATTTATTAGTCGATTTTGCCAAACAAAAAGGCGCGAATGTTATTTTGCGTGGATTACGCGCCGTATCGGATTTTGAATATGAATTTCAATTGGCTGGAATGAATCGGCGTTTATCTCCAGAATTAGAAACTTTATTTTTAACTCCTGCCGAACAATACGAATTTATTTCTTCAACGATGATTCGTGAAATTGCTCGATTACACGGTGATGTTTCTAGTTTTGTACCGCCATTAATTCATCAAGCTTTACAACAAAAATTTCAATCGGAGAAACTATGTCTTTAAAAATTTTAGACCCTTGTATTAATTGCGATGTTTGTGAACCTGAATGTCCTAATGGAGCGATTTCACAAGGAGAAACGATTTATCAAATTAATCCTTTATTATGTACCGAATGTATAGGTCATCACGATAAACCACAATGTGTTGAAGTGTGTCCGGTTGATTGTATTGAAAAGGATCCGGATCAAGTCGAAGATTATCCAAGTTTATATCAAAAATATTTACTTTTAAGTCAATTGGCTTAATTTATTTTTAGCGATCATTTATGTCTAATCCCAGTTTTTTTTGTTACGATTATGAAACTTTTGGCACCCGTCCATCACAAGATTTTCCGGTACAATTTGCTGGGGTTCGCAC
>JBEEJU010000216.1:0-5999 GCA_041169045.1 Pseudomonadota bacterium | reverse complement strand
ACAAGATTTTGCAGAAATTGCTTGTAAATCTTTCGCAGTTAAAGCTCCGGCATTAGGAATTTCACGTTCAATAATAAATTTTGGCATTTAATTCTCCTAGGTTAAATTAATAATTATTATTCTGTCAAGCATAAAAAATACCTGACAGAAATAGATTTAAAAATTAATGAATGTCTTTCCAATATTCTTTTTTCAGCAAATAAGCGATGACTAAGAACATAAATAAAAAGAACAATACATATTTACCAATACTTTCTCGTTCTACTTGTACGGGTTCGCCGATATATACCAAAAAATTCACCAAATCATTGACGGTTTTATCGAATTCTTCAGCAGATAAAGTACCGGCTTCATCAATCACTAGTTTTTCTAAAACTTTTTGATCACCTTCTGTTTTATAAACTGGCTGTTGCAATCCTTGTAATTGCCATAAAACATTAGGCATTCCCACATCAGCAAATACCGTATTATTTACGCCTAAAGGTTTACTTGGATCAACATAAAAACCTTTTAAATAACTGTATAGCCAATCTGCACCGCGAGAACGCGCAATTAAGGATAAATCTGGCGGTGTTGTGCCAAACCATTTATTGGCATCATGGGCATTCATTGCTGAGTGCATTTGATCATAAATCCTCGCGCCTAACGGAGCAATTTCTTTTAATACCACCTCATCGTCAATATTAAAATCAATCGCAATTCGTTTATAACGAATATGTTTAGCAGAATGACAGCCTAAACAATAAGTGACATATGTTTTTGCTCCACGTTGTAAAGAAGCTTTATCCGATAAATCTATATCAGCATCCTGCAATTCTATATCCGCACTGGCAAATAAACGCAGCGGTAATAGTAATAACATTAAAAGAATATATTTTTTCATCATTACTCCAAACTGGCTTTAATATTTTTTGCCAAACGTATAAATACTTTTGAAATTCCTTGGGGATTTAATTTATAACGTTTAGTGATTTGACCTTCAGCATTTTGTATTTCGATAGAGCTAATCATTTCGGCAAAAATTGCTTTTATTACCGGAATACGTTGTTCCCAAGTAGGCTGCACCGTTAAACGCTCAGGAACAGGTTTAGTTTTTTCCCAACTGGTATAAATTGGCATTAATAAAAAGAAACTAAAATAAAAGGTACTGAAAATCCGAGCGGCAATCACTGCATTTGCAGTTGCAGGTTGTGTACCTAAATAGCCTAAACTTACAAAACTAATAACAAATATTAATAAAGCTTTTTTGAAAATACCGCCACGATAACGAATCGATTTGACCGGACTACGATCTAACCAAGGTAATAAAAATAACACACCAATTGATCCACCCATTGCAATTACGCCGGCAAATTTAAATGGCACCGCGCGTAAAATGGCATAGAATGGCGTGAAATACCAAACTGGTGCAATATGTTCCGGAGTTTTTAACGGATCAGCGGGAATAAAATTCGCGGGTTCTAAAAAATAGCCCCCCATTTCTGGCGCGTAAAAAATAATGCCGGCAAAAAATAATAAAAAGATAGCAACGCCGACAATATCTTTGACGGTGTAATAAGGATGTAATGGAATACCGTCAACAGGTAATAATTGATAATCCGCTAATTGGCTACGTTTATGATAAGGATGAAATTCTGTTTCTACTGAAGCTTTAATTTTTTTAATTTCAATACCATCTGGATTATTTGAACCTAATTCATGCAGTGCCACAAGATGTAAAACCACTAAGAAAATTAAAACTAATGGTACGGCTATCACATGAAAAGCAAAAAATCGATTTAAGGTGGCATCAGAAACGACATAATCGCCGCGAATCCATAAAGCTAAATCATCACCTATTACTGGAATGGCACTAAATAAGGAAATAATTACTTGCGCGCCCCAATAGGACATTTGTCCCCAAGGTAATAAATATCCCATAAAAGATTCAGCCATTAAAGCGACGAATAATAACATACCTAAAATCCACACCAATTCTCGTGGCTGTTTAAATGAACCATACATCAGTCCTCTAAACATATGTAAATACACCACAATAAAAAATGCAGAAGCACCGGTAGAATGCATATATCGCACTAACCAGCCCCAATTAACATCACGCATAATATATTCCACAGAATCAAACGCTAATTTCGCATCAGGTTTGTAATTCATGGTTAATAAAATACCCGTGACTAATTGATTCACTAAAACTAATAAAGCTACTGAACCAAAAAAATACCACAAATTAAAATTCTTAGGCGCGTAATAATGCGCCATATGTTCATTCCATAATTTATTTAATGGGAAACGTTCAAATAACCATTGGCTACATAATTGTATACGATTGGGTTTCATACTTTTTTCTCCTCAGTGTCTTCACCAATAATAATTTGGGTATCGGTAATATAACGATAAGGGGGAATTTCTAAATTCGACGGCGCGGGTACAGATTTATAAACTCGACCCGCTAAATCAAACCAAGACCCATGACAAGGACAGAAAAATCCGCCTTTCCATTTTTCACCTAAATCATGAGGGGCAATTTCGGGACGAAACGTAGGTGAACAGCCTAAATGTGTACACAGACCAACCGCTATAAAAATATCCGGTTTAATCGAACGAACTGGATTTTTGCTAGAAACAGGCTGTTGCGACTCGTTAGACGACGGGTCTAGCAACTGGTCTTCCAGCGTCGATAAAGTTGCTAACACTTCTGGTGTTCGGTGCAAAACCCATACCGGTTTGCCTCGCCAAGCGACTCGCAATAATTGTCCAGTTTCCATTTTACTAATATCGATTTCTACTGGCGCGCCGGCAGCCATTGCTTTAGCACTAGGCTGCATTTGCGATAGAAAAGGGACTGCCAAATAGCCAGTTCCTACAGCACCGACCACAGTTAAAGCGGTGGTAAGAAACTGACGTTTTGACGTATCAACGTCTTCATTTATCATCTGTGATACTCCTGAGTATAGAGGTGTGTTTAGGAATTATGATATTGTTTCTATAGTTTATAGTAATTCCTCTGTAATATAGCTAAATATCTACTGAAAAAACTAAAGCCAGTTGTGAATAATTAAAAAAATAGTTGAATTGCTTAGAATTTTGCCCTTTATAGGTTTAAATAAGCTAACGAATTGATAAACCATAGTGGCTAATTAAACATCTTTTGTCATTTTTCATAAACCAACTTGATGGTAAGCTTGACACCAACTAAGGGCTGTTGATATAAATAACTCAGTTTCTTAGTGTTGTACAAACATGAGTAACACACAACGAATTTAAAATGACTTAAGTGATAAATTTAGCGTTGGCTAAATTGACCAAAATTTTGTGGAGCAGATGAAAATATTTTGCTCATAGTAGATTACACCTAATTTCCTAAGGGGGAATGATGAATAAATCGGAACTGATTGACGCAATAGCTGCTACCTCTGGATTGACAAAATCGGATTCTAATAAAGCTTTAGACGCTTTTCTCGAGGCGGTAACTGTTGCGCTTGGGAAAGGTGAATCCGTTGCTTTGGTTGGCTTTGGTACTTTTTCTGTGAAAGAAAGATCACCGCGTAAAGGGCGTAATCCGCAGACTGGTGAAGAAATTATGATCGAGGCTGCAAAAATTCCTGCATTTAAAGCTGGAAAAACTTTAAAAGATGCGGTAAACTAATGTCTCTTTAGTTAAGTCGGGTGCTTAGCTCAGTTGGGAGAGCATCGCCCTTACAAGGCGAGGGTCGGGGGTTCGAACCCCTCAGCACCCACCAGATTTTTAGGAGTGGTAGTTCAGTTGGTCAGAATACCGGCCTGTCACGCCGGGGGTCGCGGGTTCGAGCCCCGTCCACTCCGCCACTATAGTAAAACCCTGAACCAAATGGTTCGGGGTTTTTTTTTGCACGTCCTTTTCTGAATCTTATCTACGCAAACTTTTTTTAGAGCCACTTTTGTTAAGGATAAAGCCATGCTGTCAAAAATTAGAGAAAAATCCAAAGGCGCATTTTCATGGATATTGTTATTAGTTATTGGAATCCCTTTTACCTTATGGGGAATTGAAAATTACATTCGTGGAGCTTCAGAAAAACCTTTAGCTTCAGTGGGAAATAAAGATTTTTTTCAAAATGATCTGAATCGAGCCTATCAGCAATATAGTCAAAATTTTGCTGGAATGAATATTGATGAAGAAACTGTAAAAAAATATGCATTAGATAAATTGGTTAAAGATGAAGTTTTATTGCAACATGCTGAATCTCAACATTTAGCTATTTCAGATCAAACGGCAAAAACACTGATTAAATCTTTGGATTATTTTAAAGTTAATGGTCAATTCGACACTAAACAATATCAAGCTTTATTAAATTCTCAACATTTATCTTCAGCCGAATTTGTGAATCGTATTAAAAAATCACAATTAATGGAGCAATATCAACGAACCATTACCGAAGGTAATTTTGCGACTCATTATGATATTGAGTATTTTTTTAAAATACAAAATCAATTAAGAGATATTGATTATGTCACTTTAAGTGTTAAATCTTCTAATCAAACACCTACTGAATCTCAAATTCAAAATTATTATCAAGCTCATCAATCCCAATATCAAACTACTGAACAAGTAGCAATTGAATATATCACGTTATCTTTAGACGAATTAGCGCGTGATGTTAAAGTCAATAATGAACAATTAAAAGCTTTTTATGAGGAACAAAAATCTCAATATACTGTCGCAGAACGTCGTAAAATTAGTCATATTTTATTTGCCTTTGGGAAAGGTGAAACTGAAGCTCAATTGTTAAAAAAAGCTGAACAAACTTTAGTGGAATTAAAACAAAAATCTTTTGAAACTTTAGCTACTGAATTATCCGATGATAAAGCAAGTGCCGCAAAAGGTGGCGATTTAGGATTATTTGAATCTGGCATTATGGATAAGGCGTTTGAAACTGCTGCCAGTCAATTAAAATTAAATGAAATTTCTCAACCTATTAAATCTGCATATGGTTATCATTTAATTAAAGTTACCGAATTAATTCCGGCGCAAATTAAATCATTTGATACGGTAAAAACACAAATCACTAAAGCTTATCAGCGAAAAGAGGCAGAAACTCGTTTTTATGCGTTAAATGATAAAATCGCTGAAGTGAGTTATCAAAATCCGGACAGCCTATTACCAGTAGCCGATGCTATTGGCGTATCGATTCAAAAAACCGCTTTATTTAGTCGTGAGCAGGGCAAAGGCATTGCTGGAGAAGCTACGGTTAGGAATGCAGCTTTTTCCGAAGAAGTGTTAAAAGGTAATAATAGCGAACCCATTGAAGTAGAAAATGATAAAATTATAGTTTTACGAATGACTGAGCATCATCCGGCTGCTCCTTTATCATTAACAGCAGTCAAATCTGAAATTATTAAATCATTACAAATTGAATCCGCAAAACAACAAGTGATTCAATTAGCCACTGAATTAAAAAAACAATTAATGTCAGGGCAAACTTTGCATTCAATGGCTAATAAACATCAATTAGCTGTTAAAACAATTACAAAATTAGAACGTGAAAGTCAACAATTGCCACCTAGCGTTATTCAAGCCATTTTTAAAGCCGCAAAACCAACTTCTAAACCAAGTATTTTGACTGTTGCTATGCCTAATGGTGAACAAATGATCATTAGTTTAAATAAAGTCACTGAAGGAATAATAACAGAATCAGACAAAAAACAATTGTCTTTAGCCCAACAAAATATTGCTCGCGCTTTAGGAAGATCAAATTTCGATGCAATATTAACCGCTTTACAAGCGGCGGCGGATGTAGAAATTTCATTACCAGTAAAATCGGTACAAAATTAAAAAAGGTTTTTATTAAACTTATTTTAATTAGAAATCAATAAAACTTCCCCCTTTTTTAAGGGGGAGATTGTATGTTTATATTGCCTTTTTATTTTTTAATTTATCGAAATAACGATTAAATTAATTATCGCCCGTATTTAGCATGTAATTCTGCTTTAGCCAATTGATTAGCTTGAATCATAAATCCAAT
>JBEEJU010000215.1:0-7063 GCA_041169045.1 Pseudomonadota bacterium | reverse complement strand
TTTGAAACCACCTGAACCATATAAGTCCTGTGCAGTACCTCCAACGAAGCCTCGCATTTTTGCAGTCAAAGCCACTTCAGCTGCAGTACCCGCAGCGGTCATTGGTGTTACTCCACTAGCATCAATTTGAACACCTGCGCCTAACTTAATTACTGCACCACTAGGTACACCGGTACTTAAAGTGGTTCTAAAAACTAATTGAGTTGCGGTTTGACTCACTAAAACGAAATCTGGACTGTCTGTTTTAACAGCACCTGACGCGTCTGTACCACTCCAAGTTAAACTATTTACAGGCACATTCGCAAAAGTTGCTCCACCAACCAAATCGAATTGCACAGAATCCGTAGCTGATAAAACTTCTCCAGTAGCTAAAGTAATAGTCAGCGAGCTAGGAATGGCTAACGCACTCCGATCAGATTCAGCAACAATCGTTTTAGCGGTAGCTGAACCTGAAAAACTCGCAGCCTGTGCTGTATTAACCATCATCATGGCAGCAACCATCATCGCCGATGATAATACAGTCTTTTTAAATGTATTCATTTTTATTCCTCTAAAATAAGATAAGCATTTGACACAAACACAGTGTCAGGATAGAAAACAATCCTGAGCATGAGTTTATGTTAGCCCACGACTTCAGGATTGTCAATTTATCGATGATTATCTAACTGTTACAAAGTTAATCAATAGAGTTCATATTTGATTAAAATAATCTTATCAACAAATTTAACAATTAAATCTAATCAAATTAAATAAAATCATACAATAGAACTTATCTTAACTTACTCAACTCTCTACCATGTCAATGCTTAATCGGCTAGAAAAGCAACACACAGTTGCAGGTTTAGGCTTCAATCGTTGGTTAATGCCTCCTGCAGCTTTAGCAATTCACTTGTGTATTGGAATGGCATACGGTTTTTCGGTATTTTGGCTACCGTTATCAAAAGCCATTGGAATTACTCAAAACCACCTTTGTCCAGCAGGCTTAGGCTTTTGGCAAGAATTATTTATCACTGATTGCGATTGGAAAATTTCTACCTTAGGTTGGATGTACACTTTGTTCTTTGTTTTTTTAGGATCATCTGCCGCTTTATGGGGGCATTGGTTAGAACATGCTGGACCTCGCAAAGCCGGAGTCGTCAGTACATTCTGTTGGTGTGGTGGAATGTTGATTTCAGCCGTTGGAATCCACTTACATCAATTTTGGATCATGCTGATCGGTTCAGGAGTCATTGGCGGAATTGGTTTAGGATTAGGATACATTTCACCGGTATCGATGTTGATAAAATGGTTTCCTGATCGACGCGGCATGGCTACGGGAATGGCAATTATGGGATTTGGCGGCGGCGCAATGATTGGTTCACCTTTGGCAACTGCATTGATGAATCATTTTGCGACAAATACCAACGTTGGAGTTGAACAAACTTTTGTCACGATGGCAGGTATTTATTTTATTTTTATGTTAGGCGGTGCTTTTAGTTATCGACTGCCTAACCAACACTGGCAACCCAAAGGGTGGATTCAACCGGCAGTTAAACAAGGTTCTGAATTAATTACCGTACACCATGTTCATGTAAAAAATGCTTTTAAAATCAAACAATTTTGGTTGCTATGGCTGATGTTATGTATGAATGTCAGTGCAGGTATTGGGGTATTAGGTATGTCATCACCGATGTTGCAGGAAATTTTTGGTGGCAAACTCATCGGTTTAACTGTGAAATTTCAAGATTTAAATCCTGTTCAACTCGCCAGTATCGCCAGCATTGCTGCTGGTTTTACCGCTTTACTCAGTTTATTTAACATTGGTGGACGTTTTTTTTGGGCAACTTTATCCGATCGACTAGGTCGAAAATTCACTTTTAATGTTTTTTTCATTATTGGCTCAGGATTATATTTAACCGTTGCTTATAGTGCCATTCACGCCAATTTAGCGCTATTTGTTGTTGCACTGTGTGTTGTCTTAAGCTTTTATGGCGGTGGTTTTGCAACCATTCCCGCTTATTTAGCCGATCTATTTGGTACACAAATGGTTGGCGCAATTCATGGACGACTACTGACTGCCTGGGCAACTGCTGGCATTATAGGTCCAGTGATTGTGAATTACATGCGTGATTATCAACTAGCATTAGGCGCAACCAATGCTCAAGTTTATGATCATACGATGTGGATTTTAGCCGGATTATTGTGGATTGGATTGATAGCAAATGGATTGATTCGTCCAGTTGAAACGCGGTGGTTCATGAATACTGAAGAAATGCAGGCTGCTGAACAAATACGTTTGGCTGATGAATCGCTATTAGCATCAGAATTAGGGAAAAATACTGTCGTAGAAACTCAACCTACACCCATAGTGTGGTTAATAGTGAGTTGGACAATTGTGCTGATTCCTTTAGGCTGGGGAATTTTTAAAACTGCAACAAATGTCATGAAATTTTTAACCTAAACTCAAAATCACGAATCCGTTACAATTAAACTCGCGTACGCGCAAACTCCCGATTAATTATTATAAAAAGTGAGTATCAAAATGAAATTGCAAGGATTTATACTGAGTTTAATCTTGAGTGCTGGACTATTTCCCCAAATAGTTCAAGCATATGAGGCGGGTTTAGTGGAAGAAACTTGTCGCAAAGCCAAATTCACCAATTTTTCTCTGCCAGAATATCACGCCAAACAACAACGGGAAGTGCCGGCACAATCGAGTTTTTCGCTGGTCATTTCACCTTGGATCGATCCTAACAGTGTAAAATTGTTTGCGAAAAGAAAACCTTTGGCTTTTACTTTACTCAATAAAAACAGTTTTTATGTGTTGACCTCTCAATTACCGGCGGCTTACAACGGGCAGTTTGTTCGTTTAGATATACAAGTTAAAGCGTTACTTGGCTGTAAAAGTCAAGATGGCTGGTTAATCAAAGTCGCAAATTGATCTCTAAAAACGCAGAGACGTGAATTGATTAACGTCTCTGCGAAATTCAGCTTATTTCAAAATGCTCATTCCCTTTAGCAAGGTTAAGGCTTCATGTAAACCATAATCACTGACATCGAGAATATCTTTCTCAAGCGTAGGTTTTTCGTTAATCGTTGGTAAAGTCGGTTCGGTTGGTTCTTTCTTCGTTGGCGTATTGGCATTTTTCAAATGCCCGGACAAATCTGATTCTTTAATCGGTTCAAATTTACCACTATCAGTTGATTCTAATTTCACCGAAGCTAAAATCACATCAGGCTCAATTCCCTCTGCTTGAATGGAACGTCCTGAAGGAGTGTAATATCTCGCGGTAGTCAATTTTACAGCGGCACCATTGCTGGTCGGTAAAATGGTTTGTACCGATCCTTTGCCAAAAGATTTTTCCCCCATAATCACCGCGCGTTTTTGATCTTGCAACGCACCGGCGACAATTTCTGAAGCGGAAGCTGATCCAGAATTAATCAATACAACCATTGGCGCGCCTTGCAAAACATCTCCCGATTCAGCATTAAAGCGCATTTGTGAATTTTTAATCCGACCTTCGGTATAAACAATTAAACCTTTTTGCAAAAATGCGTCGCTGACATCAACCGCTGCATTTAATAATCCGCCAGGATTATTGCGTAAATCTAACACCAATCCTTTTAACGGCGTTTTGTTATCTTTTTTCAACTGTGCAATAGCTTCTAATAAACTTTGAGCCGTCGCTGATTGAAAACTACTGATTCGCAAATAGGCATAATCTTTTTCCAACAATTTACTCTTAACACTTTTAACTTTAATAATGTCACGTTTCAAAGTCAGTTTTAACGGAGCTTCTTCACCTTGGCGCACAATAGTCAGGGTAATTGGACTGCCGGGTTCACCGCGCATAATTTTAACAGCTTCAGTAATACTCATACCTTTGACGGTTTTATCGTCCAATTTGATAATCAAATCTCCGGCTTTGATACCCGAGCGTTGCGCAGGGGTATCATCTATAGGTGATACGACTTTCACAAAACCATTTTCCATGGTAATTTCTATCCCTAAGCCGCCAAATTCACCGGTTGTCCCTTCCCTAAGTTCCTTAAATTCCTCATTGTCCAAATAAGCTGAATGAGGGTCTAATCCGGCTAACATGCCGCGAATCGCATCCTGCAACAATTTTTTATCTGAAACGGGTTCAACGTAATCGGTTTTTATTCGTCCAAAAATCTCACTAAAAGCTCGCAATTCTTCATATGGAAGTGGCGGCTCGGTGGCTAAAGTACCGTCTTTCTCAGCCCAAACGCTACTACAAGTGGCAATCAATACCCCTAGCAGCACTCCTAAGCTTAGAATCAATAAATTTTGTTTTTTCAACATATTAAATTCTTTTGTATAGGTTATAGAAATGTATAGAAAATTTTTGCGGATTGTTATCTACCATCCAACGATGTCACTCGCATCAGCTACGAAAAACCCTCAGTTGACAAAAATGACATGACTACTCCGAGTTATTCGCACCATTTCGCGGGATCAATGGCTTTACCTTTGTAGCGAATACCAAAATACAATCCTGAAGCTTCTCGTCCGTCGCTTTTCCCAACTGCAGCAATCACTTCGCCAGCCTTAACCTTTTCACCGACCTTTTTATACAGACTCTGATTGAAAGCGTATAAACTCATATAATCCTCACCATGATTAATAATCAGCAACAGTCCATAACCGCGCAACCAATCGGCAAAAACCACTTCTCCGCCAGCAACACTGTGAATTTCAGTACCTTCTTTTGCCGCCATTAATACACCATCCCAACGACCAGCAAAGCGTGGACTAGCAAATTTTTTGATAATAGGCGCGTGAATCGGCCAAGGAATTTGCCCTTTAAGTTGTGAAAATAAGGGTTCAATATTCTCTGCCGGCGATGGTTCTGACAACAAATTGCCATCCGTATCTATCGCAGTTGTCGTTACTTCTGCTTGAACTGCCTGAGATTCAATCACAGGGGGCGTAGAGGTCGTTTGAAGTTTAGCGAACAAAGCTTCCGCTTCAGCAATATTTTGATTCAATTGTGCTAATTGTGAAGATTTATCAGCAAATTCTTGATTTAATTTCGCTAACAATTGCGCTCTTTGCAATTGGCTTTGTTGTAAATCTTGTTGACCCAATTGATGTGAACGCATCACTTGAGTTAATAATTGCATTTGCTGCCGTTGTTGTTGTTCCAATTGAACCAATTGATCTAGAGTTGTTTTTAATTGAGTTAAACGGGCAAATCGTGCTTGATTCCAATAATACTGATAACGCATGACCCGACTGATACGACTAGGGTCTTGTTGATTCAATAACAAATGTAAAGTTTGCTGTTGCCCAAACATAAAACTCGCTTTTAATTGTTGTGCTAAAGCGGCAGATTGCCAAGCTTGTTCGGTACGATAATGACGAATTTGTTGCTGAATTCGTTTCAATTCTCGTTGCTTAGTCTGTATTTTTAAGGTTAATTCTCTTACTGAGCGTGCAGTCACGCCATACCTTTCTTCAATTTGTTGTAACTGCACCATCAATAAATCTCGTTTTTGCTTAATTTGGACTAACGATCCAGAGCTTTGATCCGAAGCGGACAAACGCAAAGGGGAAGTTGCTGAAGTTTGAGTTGCCGGCTCTTGCTTCAATTGTAAAGTCACTGCAAAACCACTCGCGAATGCAAGCATGGTCAATAACAAAATAGTCCAAGCTTTCACAATTTAGGCGACAATCCTTAATGATCTTCCGGTCATTTCACTAGGTTGCGGAATCGCTAAAAAATCTAAAATGGTCGGTGCTAAATCCGCTAACGATCCGCCATCAGCTAAATGGGATTGTCCACCGATGTAAAGTAACGGTACGGGATTCATGGTATGAGCGGTATGAGGTTGTCCCGTTTTTTCATCCAACATTTGTTCGATATTACCATGATCAGCAGTCAGTAATAATTGCCCGCCTACGGTTTCAACGGCAGTCACTATTTGTTCTAAACACTGATCAATCGTTTCTACTGCTTGAATAGCGGCGGCTAATTGTCCGGTGTGTCCAACCATATCGCAATTCGCATAATTACAAATAATCACATCAAATTTGCCTTGATAAATAGCGTCTAACAAATGTTGAGTTACTTCCGCAGAACTCATTTCTGGTTGTAAATCATATGTTTTAACTTTAGGCGAAGGCACTAAAATTCTAGATTCCCCCACAAAAGGTTCATCACGACCGCCATTTAGGAAAAAAGTGACATGCGCATATTTTTCAGTTTCGGCTAAACGTAATTGAGTCAAACCTGCTTTCGCTAACACTTCGCCTAAACCATTATTCACATCAACGGTTGGATAAGCGACTGGATAAGTAAATTGTTGATGATATTCCGTTAAAGTGGCGAAATAACCACGATGTATGGGGGCATGTCGTTCAAATTCTTTAAAATTTTCATTAGTTAAAGCTTGCGAAATTTCTCTAGCGCGATCGGCCCTAAAATTCATAAAAACCACTGAATCTTCAGGGTCTAAAGTGACTGCTTCACCAATCAATGTAGGAATAACAAACTCGTCAGTTTCTCCTGATTGATACGCCAGTTCTAATCCTTGTAATGCAGTGTCTGCATGACGTTCCGCTTGACCTTCGGCAATCAGTTGATAAGCTTTCTCCACTCGTTCCCAACGTTTATCTCTGTCCATAGCATAAAAACGTCCAATCAAGCTGACAATGCGTCCTGCACCTAATTCAGTTAATCGATTTTCAGCCCGAGTCAAAAATTCAGCCGCACTTTTCGGCGGTACATCACGACCATCCAAAAACGCATGGAGATAGATTTTTTTCAAGCCACGTTTAGCCGCTAATTCTACCATCGCTAAGATTTGTTTATCGTGACTATGAACCCCCCCATCAGACAATAATCCCATGATATGTAAAGCTTTATTTTTTTGCACCGCCTGATCAACCGCAGTACATAATACCGAATTATTAAAAAACTCCCCCTCACGAATGGCTTTATTCACTCTGGACAAATCTTGGAAGACAAATCGTCCACTGCCAATATGTAAATGCCCAACTTCAGAATTACCCATTTGATCTTCGGGTAAACCAACCACCTCTCCTGAACAATCCAGT